>DATFJY010000066.1:0-7362 GCA_035268905.1 Desulfotignum sp. | reverse complement strand
AGCAGCGTACCCGCTATGGGGAGCCCCTGGTGGTGTCCTGTGAACGGACCGTCAGATCCGGAGGGGGCCTGGTAAAATTTGCCGGGATGATCCCAAACAGAGGGCGGGTGGCTGCACTTCATTGTTCTTATGCAGACAGGCACCCGCAGATCTCGAGCCGGGCACAGGACACCACCAGGGGCGGGGCCCGGGAAAGCGTGCTGCTGCAACGATCGAAAACCCGGGATGCCTATGGCAAATATCCAGTCCGAAAATTTCAGAACCGCTATTTGTATACACCCGTCATTCTTTTGTTGGCCCTGGTGTTCTTGTCACAAGAAAATTTACAACCCGTTCATCCGGCATTCGGGGTTAACTTCTCAATTATACAGGGGTTTTGCGTGGTATTGTGCATATTTATGCTTGACACTTGAATGGGAAGCAGGTAAGGTAACCAGTTGTTTCAGGTGCTGCGCTTGCAGGTAAAAGGGAATCTTGTGAAAATCAGGAACGGACCCGCCGCTGTAACCGGGGATGAACGCCACACAACCACTGATGACAAACGGGAAGGGTGGTCAGTAAGCAGATCCGGGAGTCAGAAAACCTGCCTGAAAAGTTGATCGTTATACTTGCGAGGGCTTGGGTAGATCAACCTTATGCGGATAAAAACGGTTCCCATATCAGATATTTCTGGTATGGGTTTTTTAATGCCTCAGCAACAGGATGTGCCATGTTCTCGCGTATACCGGATGCCATACCCAGAGGGAAAACAGGATTTCTGGTGGTCCTGTTTTCCCTTCTCCTTTTGGGCTCCATCCTGGTGTCGCTGTCCATGGGGTACATGAAAATCCCCCTTCAGAACATCCCGGCAATCGTTTTGGGAAAAATCATGGGAGCCGTCCATGATCCGTCATCCATGACAGCAACCCATGAAACCGTGCTGGTTGATATCCGCCTGCCCAGAATTTTAACCTGTGCTGCCGTGGGAGCGGCCCTTGCTGTTTCCGGGGTCCTTTTCCAGGGCATACTGCTGAACCCGCTGGCTGACCCCTATACCCTGGGGGTGTCAGCCGGGGCTGCATTCGGTGCCAGTATTGCCATTGTTTTGAACCTGTCGGCCACTCTTGTGTCGATCCCTGGATTTGCCTTTGCCGGGGCCTGCATCACCCTGTTTTTTGTGTTGTTTTTATCCTATTCCCCGGGCAGTCCCGGCGGCGGGTTGTCATCCAGCAACCTTATTCTATCAGGCATTATTGTTGCGGCCATCCTGTCGGCAGGCCTGAGCTTTCTGAAATTCATTGCCGATGAACAGGTATCTGTGATCATTTTCTGGCTCATGGGCAGTTTTGCCTCCAAAACCTGGCCCCAGTTTCTGCTCGTGGCAGGGGTTTTGCTGTGGGGTTTTCTGGTGGCGGTTTTTTATGCCAGGGACCTGAACCTGGTTTCCATGGGTGACCGCTCTGCTGCAAGTCTGGGGGTGGATGTGAAAAAGGTCACCCTGATCCTTCTGGTTACCGGTTCCATGCTGGCTGCTGTCTGTGTGTCCATATCCGGTATCATCGGGTTTGTGGGGCTTCTGGTGCCCCACATGATGCGGTTCCTCACCGGCCCTGACAACCGGAAACTGCTGCCGATATCCATGCTCTCCGGCGCTGTTCTGCTTTTATGGGCGGACACCATTACCCGGGCGGTACTGCCCCATGAAATTCCCATCGGGGTGTTGACCGCCCTGATCGGCGGGCCGGTTTTCTGCTGGATTTTCAAAAAAAGCCGGATGTGATCTGGGTATCATGGAAATATGCATGGACCATATAGACTTTTTTCATGGGGACACCCAGGTGCTACACAATGTGACCTGCCGTTTTTCTCCGGGCAGATTTTATGCCGTTCTGGGTCCCAACGGCAGCGGGAAAACAACCCTGCTGGATCTGATCTGCGGTTTTCGAACCCCTGAAAAAGGCCGGGTCCTGTTGGGAAATGATCCGGTTGCAACCCTTGCCAGACGCAGGGTGGCCCAGACCATATCCCTGGTTTCCCAGAGCTATGAGATCAATTTTCCGTTTCTGGTAAAAGAGGTGGTCATGATGGGGCGGCATCCCCATATCGACCGGTTCTCCCGGCCAACCCATGCTGACAGATATGCGGTGCAGCAGGCCATGGAGATGACCGGCATCACCCATCTGGAAAACCGGTATATAACCGAACTGTCCGGCGGAGAAAAGCAGCGGTGTGTGTTTGCCAGGGCCCTGTGCCAGGATGCCCCGGTTTTGCTGCTGGATGAAGCGTTCTCCAGCATGGACATTCACCACAGCTTTCATTTGCTGGGCTTGGTGAAAAATGCGGTGCACAAGGACAAAAAAACAGTGATTGCCGTTCTCCATGATATAAACCTGGCTGCCGGTTTTTCCCATGAAATGGTTTTTTTAAAAAACGGTCAGATTGCTGCCATGGGCGGAACTGATGCAGTGCTGACCCAAGAAACCATCCAAACCGTTTTCAATATGAAATCCAAGGTGGAATACAATGCTTATGTGCAGGCAATACAGGCATATTTCAAGCCCGAGTAAATACAGGATGCCCATTCTGGCAGGGCAATTGCGTGTTGTCTCTGGACCGAAAATTTTGTTCCTGCAGGGCGGCGTGTCCAAAAAAAGCAGCCATGTATTTGCCATTGCCCTTGTGCTTCTGCTGGCATTTTTTGCATCCAGATCAGACCTCTGCGCTGCCGAGACCCATTTCATCAGGGATGCCAAGGGCAGAAAAATCCATGTGGAACACCCTTTTTCCCGCATCATCTCCCTGTATGGGGCCCACACGGAAAACCTTTTTTATCTGGGCCTGACATCGGAACTCATCGGCGTTTCCGTCCACGACGAATTCCCTTCCCAGGTGGCGGACAAAAAAACGTTTTCCTACCATGATGACCCGGAAAAATTTCTGGCTGCCCGGCCTGATCTGGTCTTGATACGGCCCATGATCGATAATGGGTACCCGGATTTTGTCCGGCAGCTGGAACGGTTCCATATCACGGTGGTTTCCCTTCAGCCGTCCAATGTAACCGAGATGTTTGCCTACTGGCGGACCCTGGGACAGCTTACCGGAAAAACGGCTGCAGCAGAGCAGCTGGTGGCCGATTTTCAGAAAAAAACCCGAAAGATTGCTGCGCAGCTGCCCCCGGCAAGAGCCCGGAAAAAGGTCTATTTTGAAGCCATCCATGCCAGGATGAAAACCTTTACCCATGGATCCATGGCCATCTATGCCCTGGAAACCGCAGGCGGGATCAATGTGGCAGCCGATGCCCCATCATCCAGAAACACCAATATCGCCAATTACAGCAAGGAAAAAATCCTGGAAAAAGCACAGGAGATTGACGTATTTCTGGCACAAAAGGGAATAATGAACCCGGTTACCGTTGAACAGATTGTCAACGAACCCGGGTTTCACATTATACAGGCAGTTGCCGACGACCAGGTCTATCTGGTGGATGAAAATATCGTTTCCCGGCCGGTGCCCCGGCTGCTGCAGGGCATTCTGGCCATTGGCGATCTGCTTTACCCGGATATTTTTGCAACAATTAAAAAGGACTTGTAATGGAAAAAACAGGCAAACTATATGGTGTCGGGGTCGGACCAGGTGATCCTGAACTGATCACCGTAAAAGCGGTGCGTGTCATCAAAGAAGCGGATATTATTTTTACCGCTGCCTCCAGCAAAAACAGCTACAGTTTGGCGGTGGAGATTGCCGGCCCCTATATTTCTCCTTCCGCAAAAATCCACACCCTTGGATTTCCCATGACCAAAGAGGAAAACCAGGTGGAAAAAGCCTGGATGGACAACACAAAAGAAATTGCCCGGGTACTGGAACAGGGGCTTAATGTAGTGTTTCTGACCCTTGGTGATCCCATCACCTATTCCACATTCGGGTATATTCTCAAAAAGATGAAAGATGTCCTGCCCGCAGCCCGGATTGAAACCATACCCGGCATCACCTCTTTTCATGCGGCATCCGCCAGGCTCAACCGGATACTGGTGGAAGGAGAGGAATCTTTGCTGGTCACCTCAGGCGCGTATGGCGGCAGCCAGATCCGCAATATCAAGCAGGTGGAAAATATTGCCATTGTCAAAGCCTACAAGAATATCAAGGATATCAATGCGGCTTTAAAGGAAGCCGGTATGCACAAAAAAGGGGTGGCGGTTTCCCACTGCGGCCGCAAAAAAGAAACCATATTTGATAACCTGGATGAACTTGAAACCCGGGATCCGGACTACTGGACCCTGATTCTGGCGGCAAAATGAAACACCGACAACCCAGGCTCCGGCTGCTGTGCATTTCCGCCGGTATATCTGCCCTGCTGCCCCTGGCAAGCAGTTTGTTCATTGCCCCTGTTACCATGGATATCCTGGTAAAACGGCTGCTGTTTCCCCTGGGCCGCCTGACCGGCTTTATTGGGTTGGGACTTGCGGCCGGCCAGATCATTGAAGGTTTTGGATGGACCCGTCAGGTGGCAGTGGTGGCCCGTCCTTTTTTCCGGTTTTCCCGCATGGGGGACCGGTGCAGTGCGGCGTTCACCACCGCTTTTTTCTCAGGTGCTGCTGCCAATGCCATGCTGGCCGAGTTTTATGACCAGGGAAAAATTTCAAAACTGCAATTGTTTTTATCCAACTATATCAACCAGTTTCCTGCTTTTTTTCTCCATCTGCCCACAACGGTTTTCATTGTACTGCCCCTGACCGGTATGGCCGGGGCCCTGTATTTTCTGCTGACATTTCTGGCTGTTTTCGTGAGAACCATCGGTTTTCTGGTGGTTGGCCGATTTTTTCTGGAAAAATTTCCTGCTGTGAACAAGGACCATGACAGCGCCGGGCCCCTGCCGGAACCCGGCAAAAAATCTTTGGCCGAAATCATCCAGGCCATCGGTCACAGGCTGCCCATCCGCCTGGTGAATATTTTTATCTGGGTCCTGCCCATCTATACCCTGGTATTTCTTTTGCACTGGCACGGGGGGTTTGACCTGCTGAACACCACCCTTTCCCGGTATGTGGCTGTCAGCCTGATGCCTGTGGAATCCTTGTCCGTTGTGATACTGAGTTTTGCCGCAGAATTCACCTCCGGCTTTGCCGCTGCAGGGGCACTCATGAATGCCGGTGTGCTGACCATAAAACAGACGGTTCTGGCCCTGTTGCTGGGCAATATCCTGGCGTTTCCCATTCGGGCTTTGCGGCACCAGCTTCCCAGGTACCTGGGCATTTTTTCTCCCAAAATCGGGCTGCAGCTGCTATTATCCGGCCAGGCGTTCAGAGTTGTCAGTATTATGCTTATTGGAACCATTTATTATCTGGTGGTATGATGAAACCCGTATATGTCATCGGCATTGGCCAGGGAAAAGAAGATCTGACCTTCCGGCAGCTGGATATCATTGAACATGCAGAAGTCCTTGTGGGGGGAAAGCGGCTTTTGCAGATGTTTGCCGGCCACAAGGCACAAACCCTTGTCATTGACCGGCAGATTGACCCTGTCATCACCCGGATCAAAGAGGAAATGGTATTCCGGCAGGTGGTGGTGCTGGCATCAGGCGATCCTTTGTTTTACGGGATCGGCACCACTTTGCTTTCCCGCATTGGCAAAAAGCATGTTCAGATACTTTCCAATATTTCCTGTGTTGCAGCGGCATTTTCCGCCATCAAAGAACCCTGGCACGATGCACGGCTCATAAGTCTCCACGGCAACAGCATGGAGAATTTTTCATTTGCCCGTCTTTGCTGTGAAAACAAGGTTGCCTTTTTAACCAGCCCCAAAAAAGATCCCGGGTTTATTGCCCGCAACCTTATCAAGGAAAATGTGGCAGACTTTCGGTTCTGTGTGCTTGAGAATATCGGATACACCCCGGAACAGAAAATCACCTGGTATGATTCCTATACAGATGTAATGGCGGCAGAATTTTCCCATCCCAACATGGTCATTTTGCTGCGGGAGAGGCCCATGCCGACAGATGTTTCACATGAAACTTTTCCGGGCATGGATGATGATATGTTCCAGCACGCCAAAGGATTGATCACAAAATCTGAAATCCGCAGCATCAGCCTTTCCCGGCTGAAACTGGTGAAAAATGACCATGTTTTCTGGGATATCGGGTCCGGCTCTGGCTCGGTGGGCATTGAAGCTGCCCTGGCCATCCCTTGCGGAAAGGTGCTTGCCATTGAAAAAAACCGGCACCGGACAGCCGACATCATCCATAACATACAAAAATTCAGGTGCAGCAATGTGCAGTTGGTGTCACAGGATTTTCCTGATGAAACCCACACCCTGCCGCGGCCGGACCGGATTTTTGTCGGAGGCGGCGGCAAAAACCTTGACATAGTTCTGGATGCCGCCTGTGATTGCCTTGTGGAAAATGGTATCATCGTTATCAACACCGTGCTGATCCAGAACATGGAAAGGGCGTTCACATTTCTGGAAAACAAACAATTTGCCCCTGCCATGGTCCAGGTCCAGGTGTCACGGTCCCAGGCCATGCCGTTCGGGACCCGGCTTGAACCATTGAACCCGGTGTGGATCATTTCCGGCACAAAACCCATATCCTAAGGAGGTTTCCCATGAAACCATCACATCACCCAGTTGTTTTTGCCGGGGCCGGGCCAGGCGACCCTGACCTGATTACGGTCAAGGCAATGAAAGCCCTGGCAGCTGCGGAACTGGTCATCTTTGCCGGTTCTTTGGTCCCTGAAGCCGTACTCTCCTGGGCAAGGCCTGGAACCGAAACCATCTCCAGTGCCGGGATGCATCTTGACCAGATCATTGACACCATCCGCACCGGGTACCAGGCCGGAAAACAGGTGGTCCGCCTGCATACAGGAGATCCCTCCCTGTACGGTGCTATTTTTGAACAGATCCGGGAACTTGAAAAGATGGCGATTCCGGTTTCGGTCATTCCCGGTGTCACGGCGGCCTTTGCAGCCGCTGCTGCCATGCATATGGAATATACCCTGCCGGAGCTGACCCAGACCCTGATACTCACCCGTATTTCCGGCCGCACCCCGGTGCCGGATACGGAAAATCTGGAAAGTCTGGCTGCTCACCAGGCATCCATGGCCATTTACCTGAGCATGGGGCATGCGCTGGAGGTACAAAAAATTCTCCAGACACACTACGGGGAAGATGCATACTGCGCCATTGCCTACAAGGTGAGCCATCCGGAAGAAAAAATTGTCCATTGCCAAATAAAAGATCTGGACCAGACCTGCCGGAAACTTGCAGTCACCCGGCATGCCCTCATCATTGTGGGCAAGGCGGTAACCGCCTGCATGAAAAAACAGGACCTTGCACAAAATTTTGTTCCATCAAAACTGTATGATCCCGGATTTTCCCATGGGTACCGCAATGGCG
>DATFJY010000065.1:0-4199 GCA_035268905.1 Desulfotignum sp. | reverse complement strand
CGTGACCGCGCCTCTTCTGGATCTGACCCGGATCATTTCATTTTGTGCAATATTCAGGGTTTTGGCATCGGCAGCAGAGATATCCGCGGTTTCTTCCCCCAGCATCTCATTGAGCCCTTCACAATTGCCGGTCTGGGTCCGTGTATGGTAGTGGTAGAGCCGGCGTCCGGTGCTCAATACATAGGGATAGTCAACATCTGCCACTTCAGCGGCCGGTGTCCAGTCCACGGGCATGAAACTGCCTTTTCCTTTGGTGAACCGCCCCTCCAGGTGCAGAATCGGGGTGCCGGGATGGGACGCAGTCGGGCAGGGCCACTGGAGTCCGTCATTTTCAATCCGGTGGTATTTGATGCCGGCCAGGCTGGGGGCCAGGACTGATATTTCATTGTCCCACAGTTCCCGGGCGCTGTCCGATTCCCAGGTATGCCCCATGAGCCCGGCGATTTCTTTGAAAATCCACCAGTTGGGTCTGGCTTCTCCGGGGGCCGGACTGACGGTGCGTACCCGGTTCACCCGCCGCTCACTGTTGGTGAAGGTGCCGTCATTTTCACTCCAGGCCGCTGCCGGCAGCACCACATGGGCAAACCGGGTGGTTTCATTTTCAAAAATGTCCTGGACCACCAGAAATTCCGCAGATGCCAGTTCATGTTCCACTTTGCGGATATCCGGTTCCGTGTTGGCCAGGTTTTCCCCGAAAATGTAAAATCCCCGGACGGTTTTATCCACCAGGCCTTCCATCATCTGTGGTATCATCAATCCGGTTTTTTCCGGCAGGCTGTCCACACCCCAGGCGGTCTCGAATTTCTGCCTGGCACCCGGGTCACCCACCGGCTGGTAACCGGGGAACACGTTGGGCAGTGCGCCCATGTCACACGCTCCCTGCACATTGTTCTGGCCCCGCAGGGGATTGACCCCGCCGCAGGGAACTCCCATATTGCCCAGCAGCATCTGGAGATTGGCAATGGACATGACATTGTTTTTGCCGCTGGTGTGTTCTGTGATCCCCAGGGTGTAACATACCATCACCGGTTTGACCGAGGCCAGGAGCCGGGCGGTTTTGCGGATCAGTTCCGAATTGATGCCGCTGATCTCTCCGGCCTTTTCCGGGGGATAGTTTTCAACGGTCTGCTTGAGGGCCTCGAATCCGTCGCAGCAGGATGCCACAAATTCATGGTCATACAGGTCTTCTTCGATCAATACATGCATGAGCCCGTTGAGCAGGGCCACATCACTGCCCACCCTGAGGGGCAGGTGGGTATGGGCAAAATCCACCAGTTTATGTCTCCGGGGATCAGCCACGATAAGGGTGGCCCCTTTCAGTACTGCATTTTTCACAAAGGTGGCGGCCACAGGGTGTGCTTCGGTCATGTTGGAGCCGATAACCAGCAGCATTTTGGCCTTTTCAAATTCGTTAAAGGAGTTGGTCATTGCTCCGGAGCCGAAAGAGGTCGCCAGACCGGCGACAGTCGGTGCATGTCAAGTGCGCGCACAATGGTCTATGTTGTTGGTCTTGAACACGGCCCGGAACAGTTTCTGCATCTGGTATGAATCTTCATTGATGCTTCGAGCGCAGCTGACGCCTGCCAGGGCATCGGGTCCGTGCTTTAGAATGATCTGTGTGAATGTGTCTGCTACAAAGGTCAGGGCCTCATCCCATGAAGCTTCACGGAACCCGTCTTTTTCCCGGATCAAAGGGGTTTTCAGCCGCTTGTCCGAATAGATGAAATCATATCCGAATCGGCCCTTGACACACAGCCGTCCCTGGTTGGGGGCTGCATTTTCGACACCGGTAACCTTGACAATGGTGTCATCCTTCACATGCAGCAGCTGCTGACAACCCACCCCGCAGTAGGGACAGGTGGTACGGATGGTATCCACTTCCCAGGGCCGCCATTTGTCCAGGGATTTTTTTTCCACCAGGGCCCCCACCGGACACACCTGCACACATTCGCCGCAGAACACACAGCTGGATTTCATCAGGGTGGTGCCGGTGCCGGCAATGATTTTGCCGTTGTTGCCCCGGAATCCGAAATCAATCGCCTGGTTCACCTGAACCTCATTGCAGGCGGCCACGCACCGGCCGCACAGAATACAGCGCGACATATCCCGGATGATAAAGGGGTTGTCATCCTCCACCGGCAGTTTCAACGGTTCTCTGTGCCGGCCGCTGACCCGGCCTGTGACCTGATACCGATAGGCCAGGGCCTGGAGTTCACAATCCCCCCACACAGGACATAAATCCTCTTTCCGGTCATTATCCATGGCCGCAATCTGAAAATCGGTCCAGGATTCATCTGCCTTGGATCCGATATCACAATTGTGGTTTCCGGAATCCAGCATCAACCCCAGGTATATTTTCCGATATGCCACAATCTGCGGGGATTCGGTATGCACCACCATACCGGCTTTGGCTGGTGAACTGCAGGAGGACACGAGTTTTTTTCCCCAGGATTCCTCCAGCTCCACAATGCACACCCGGCAGGCCCCTGTGGGACGGGTGCCTTTCAGGTGGCAGAGGTTGGGAATGTCAATTTGATTTTGCTGTGCAACTTCCAGGATGGTCTGGCCGGGCACAAATTCATAGGCGTGGCCGTTGATGGTGATGCGGTTCTGGTCCATTGTGAGTCCTCTTCAAAATTGTCCGTTTCTCGATTCCTGTACTGCCTGTAATGACATCGCTTTATCACAGGGGATACGTTATGTCAATATAAGCATAACGAATATGCAACATCATCTCAGGTACCCTATTCTGTTCGACAGCGCGGTGTTTGGCCTGTCAGTTTTCTGAAACCGGACGGATATCCCGGCGGCTTTTGGATTCAGGCTGGTGTCACAAAGATCCGGCCGGTCCTTGAAAAAAATTTTTCAACGGGGCCAGCCGGGTGAGGTAGGAGATCAGCCGTTGGTTTTTTTCAACCCCCAGCCGCTCTTTTTTGATAAAAATGTTGAATTCATCCGCTGCAGGGGTAATGTGGGGGAAAGGATCCATGAGTATGTTTTTTTTCAGCTCCCCCATCACGGTGTATCTGGGAACAAATCCGATACCCAGGCCGGCAATGGCACCATTGATAATTCCCCGGATATGGTTGATCTGCATTACATTTTTCAGGCATGCCTGTTTAGCGGGCGGAATGGCGCTGATGAAATTATGCCACCAGTCAAGGTCCTTGTCCAGCGAGAGAATGGATACCCGCTCAAGATCCTCCAGAGAGGTTGTCTGCATTTTTTCAATGAATGCAGGCGCTGCAATGGTGACATACTGCTCCTGGAAAAGATAGATTTTCTCCAGATTTTTTACCATGTGCGGTTTACAGTCGATGATAAGGTCTACTGTATCCTGCAGCAAGGGTTCCATCAGGTGATGGGAGAACAGAAAATCGATGTGAATATCTGGAAACCGGTCCAGAAATTCTTTGATATGGTTGATCAGAATAGTGGTTCCGAACTCCACGGTGGCACCCACCCGGATAGTGAGCTGTATCCGTGTTTTCAGCCCCGCAAGATCCTGATCGGTTTTTTCCAGCTCATAGAAAATTTTTTCACATGACCGGAACAGAATTTTCCCTGCGTCAGTCAGTACAAGGTCTCTGCTTTTTCTGTCTATCAAAGCCGAATCAATGGAGGTTTCCAGTTTTTTGATGGCATGGCTCACCGCACTCTGGGTAATGTGCAGGTGATCTGCGGTTTTGGTAAAATTGCGGATTTTTCCCAGGGTGAAAAAAGTCTTAAGGTGGTATAAATCCATGCCGGTGCTCATCCATCTAAATTATTCATAATAAATATAAATATTATGAATTTTACTATTACCATAACTGCTTCTATAATACCAGCATGTTTTTATCAATATTATTAACGGAAATAATAAATGAGGGGGAAGATCCATGGAAAACCATCGCATAGACAGTATTTTGAATGACCTGGATATTCAGCCGGTCAATTATGGGGCCGCTACCGGCGCAACCTGGGGCCGGATACATACCCTTGGAAAAGAACTGGTATCTTATTCTCCTGTCACCGGCCAGCCCATTGCAAGTGTGATACAGGCCCAGGCCCATGATTATGAAGCGGTTGTCAGCAGGGCCTCTGCCGCATTTGAAAAATTCCGGATGATGCCCGCCCCCCGGCGGGGGGAGATTGTTCGGGAAATCGGCAATGCCCTGCGGGATAAAAAGCAGAGCCTGGGCGCTCTGATCAGCATG
>DATFJY010000064.1:0-4548 GCA_035268905.1 Desulfotignum sp. | reverse complement strand
ATGGGCACACTCGGGTTCGGCATGATTGTTAACATTGTGATCCGGGAGTGGGCCGGCGTGACCGGTGGGGCATCGGGATTTGTGGGGATCCCCATGCTGGAGGCAGGCTCCCTGGTCTTTATGTCCGGGGCCGGTTATTATTTCCTTGTCTGGGGCATTGTGTTTGCCGCCATGATCGTTTGCCGCAGGCTTCTTGCCTCGCGCACGGGCCGAGCGCTTCGGGCCATTCATGACGGAGAAAACGCCGCCGTTGCCATCGGCGTCAACACCCACTTTCTCAAACTTGAAATATTTATGTTTTCGGCCGCCCTGGGCGCGGTTGCCGGGTTCCTGTACGCCCATTTTGTCCTTTTCATCAGTCCTGAGTCATTCGGGTTTATGTTCTCCATAAAAATAGTCACCATGGTGGTGATCGGCGGCATGGCAAGCGTATGGGGGGCATTGCTTGGCGCCGCCGTATTGACCCTTCTGCCCGAAGTACTCCACGGGTTTGCCGAATATGAAATGATCGTTTTCGGGCTCATCTTAATGGTTGTCATGATATTCATGCCCCAGGGACTGACCCGGGGAATCATGGATATGATCCGGACAGCCGGAAGGGCCAGGACATGATACGGTCACAACAAACACCTGGTATCCGGACTGAACAAATCCTTAAAGTGCAGGATCTGACCAAGATGTTCGGTGGCGTCAAGGCCCAGGACCAAATCAGCTTCTCCATTGAAAAAGGCATCGTATGCGGTCTGATCGGTCCCAACGGAGCCGGAAAAACCACGCTGTTCAACATGATCACCGGTATCTATCGGCCCGATGCCGGCAAGGTGGTCTTCAATGGAAAGGATATCAGAAAAACGCCCGTTTACAGATTGGTAAAAGCAGGGGTGGCCAGGACCTTCCAGCATGTGGAGCTCTTTTCATCCATGACCTTGCTGGAAAACATCTTGGTGGGCATGCATGTGCGCACCCAAGCAGGCTTCTGGGCGGCTGTCACCCGGCTTCCGGCGATGAAAAGAGAAGAGCGGCAGTCCCGCCGGCGGGCGGAAGAACTGCTCGAATTCACAGGTCTTTGCGCCGATGCCCATAAAATGGCAGGCGACCTGCCGGCCGGCCGGCAGAAAACCGCACAGATCGCCCGGGCACTGGCTTCGGAACCCCTTCTTCTACTGCTTGACGAACCGGCGGCCGGGTTGAACCCGGTTGAAACCCACGCCCTTGGCAAGCTGATTCAAAAAATCAAACAATCCGGAATCACCATGATGCTGGTGGAACATGACATGAGCCTGGCTATGGGAATGTCTGACAAGGTGGTTGTGCTGGACCAGGGGAAAAAACTGGCCGAAGGCACGCCTCGACAGATCCAGAGCAATGAGGCGGTGATGTCAGCCTACCTGGGCAACGGATAAAACACGTTATTATGCTGAAAATTAAAAACTTAAGATGCTGTTACGGAAATATTGCCGTGGTTCACACCGTGAGTCTTTCGGTGAGGCAGGGGGAGCTGATCTCCATCATCGGTGCCAACGGGGCAGGCAAAAGCACACTTTTAGGCGCAGTGTGCGGCCTGTTAAAAAACTGGTCCGGGGAGATTGAGTTCAAAGGTCGTACCCTTAAAGGCATGTCCGCCCCGGCCATTGTCAGGCAGGGTATCAGCATGGTCCCCGAAGGCCGGCAGATATTTTCACCCCTAAGCGTTATGGACAACCTGAAAATGGGGGCATATACCCGGTTCAAAAAAGATGGGAAACACCGTGTGGCCCAAGATCTTGATATGGTGGTTCAGATGTTTCCCATTTTAAAAGAACGCTCGGCGCAACTGGCCGGCACCCTGTCAGGCGGCGAGCAGCAGATGCTTGCCATCGGCAGGGCTTTGATGGCCCGCCCTGCCCTGCTGGTGCTGGACGAGCCCTCCATGGGCCTTGCCCCTAAAATTGTGGAGATGATCTTTTCCACGATTCAGGATCTGTCACACAGCGGCGTGACCATTCTGCTGGTGGAGCAAAATGCCAGGGCCGCTTTGAAAATTTCCGACCGGGGCTATGTGCTTGAAACAGGTAAAATGGTACTCCAGGGCAGTGCAGACGAACTTTTAGTGGATGATGATGTGAAGCGCGCCTACCTTGGCAAGGATTATGGCGACTTTTTGGACGAAAGGAATCAATAATGTCCGAACAGATAAATATGACCGCAGATATGAATGGCAACGACAAGGCCCAGCGACAGCTTGAACGGCTGCAGGCCACATTAAACCGGGCATGCAAAAACGTACCCTTCCACCGCAACCGCATCCAGGAAGCAGGCCTTTCAGACATTACCGAACTTAAAGACATTGAAAAACTGCCCTTCATGGACAGAACCCACCTGGCCACCCACTATCCCTACGGACTTTTTGCCGTTCCCCTGCGGGATATTGTGCGCATCCACACTGCGCCGGGATCTGGTGCCAGCCCCTCCATCAGCGGGTATACAAAAACGGATCTGATGATCTGGAAAAAAATGATTGCCGGGGCCTATGCCGCGGCCAATGTGACGGACAGGGATATTATCCTGGTCCACTTGCCACCGGGCCTTGCCAACTGGGCCAGGGATTACAAAGACGGGGGCGAGGCCTTAGGTGCCGGTGTGATTCCCAATTCCCCCTTGTCCGTGGCCAAAACCCTGATGGTGCTCAGAGACTACAAAGTAACCACCCTTGTAACCACCCCGGCCTTTGCCCGGCATCTGACAGCCCACATGTTTGACCGGGAGTGTCATCCCAACGAATTGAATCTGAAACAGATCATCCTTGTGGGAGAACCGGATGACGGGCATACAATTTCCGAACTTAGGGACAGCCTCCATGTGGATGTCCGGCTCAATTACGGCTTAAGCGAGATCCCGGGCCCTGCCGTTGCCCATGAATGCCGGTATCATGACGGGCTGCATATCAATGATGACCATATCCTGTCCGAAATCATTGACCCGGTCACCGGCCGGCCTGTTCCGGCAGGGGAAAAAGGGGAACTGGTCCTGACCACCCTTTCAGCACGGGCATTCCCGCTGATCCGCTTCCGTACCGGTGACATGGCAAAATTCCTGCCCCAGGCGTGCCCCTGCGGTGCAGCCTCGACCCGGATACGGTGGCTGGCTGAACAGGCTGACAATTACATGCTCATCTCAGGCATCCGGGTGTCCCAGGCCCAGGTCAGGGAAAACCTTAAAAGTGCATTACAACTGCCGTCCATCAGCTGTACCATAAAAAAATCCTGCCGGTCCGGTACAGATATTCTATCGATATCACTGACCATGGACAACGACTTATTTTCCGATGAAATCAAAAATCTGCAGCAGCTAATAGCATACGCCGAGGAGACCCTGACCGAACAAAACGGCATCAAAGTTAAAATCCGCCTGACGCAGCAACGGGTTTAGAGCCTGTTTAGATAAAAAGATCCCCCTCACTGCGAAAAACGTGATCAATTCCCTGTTTGGAAAACACAATCTGCCACAACTGGTTTCTTCTGGATCTGAAACTGGCGGCACAGGACAATAGATAATAGCGCCACATGCGGAAAAACCGCATATCATACTCGTCTTTCAGCCGGTCCCAGTTCTGGGTAAAATTGTCATACCAGGCCATAAGGGTCTGGTCATAATACCGCCCCAGGCTGTGCAGGTCTTCCAATATGAACAACCCTTCAGCCGCCCGAAAAATCTGGCTGGCGGACGGCAGCATGGAATTGGGGAAAATATAAGTGCCGATCCATGGATCCGTACTCTTGGCCGGAGTGTTTCCGGCAATAGTATGCAGCAGGAACATCCCGTCATCTTTAAGGCACCGGTGGACAACTTCCATAAAGGTTTTGTAATTTTTCCATCCCACATGTTCAAACATGCCGATGGAAACAATCCGGTCGAATTGTTCATTTAAATCATGGTAGTCTGTTAGTTCGATGGTTACATCAAGGCCTTTGCTCTGTTCCCTGGCATATCCGGCTTGTTCCTTTGAAACGGTAATCCCCTTTACTTTAACCCCATAGGTTTCAGCGGCATATTTTGCAAATCCGCCCCACCCACATCCGATATCCAGCACGGTCATACCCTGTTCCAGCCCTATTTTACGGCAGATCAGGTCCAATTTCCCGATCTGGGCCTCATCCAGGTCACAGGCATTATGCCAGTATCCACACGAATAGTTCAGGCCCTTGTCCAACATAATTTTAAAAAGCCTGTTGCCGGTATCATAATGCCGCCGGCCAATGATAAATGCCCGGGCGCCACTTTGAAGGTTCATGACCCTGGCTTTAAATACCTCCCAGAGAATTGCCGGTTTCAACGATTTGTTTTTTTTATCTATCCGGGATTCCAAGAGCCGCTTGAAAAATTCGTCCAGGGCCTTGCAGTCCCACCAGCCGTCCATGTAGCTTTCCCCCAGGGCCAAAGAACCACCGGAAATCACCCGCTGGTAAAACTGAGGATTGTTGATTTGAATGTCCCATGGACGGTTTCCGTTGATCCGGATATCCAAAGGGGTTAGAATATTTTTTATAACCTGTTTTGCTTTTTCTCCTT
>DATFJY010000063.1:0-13223 GCA_035268905.1 Desulfotignum sp. | reverse complement strand
GGCAGATGTGGCACGGATCATGAACCATCTGCGGATGCATCATGACGAACACCGGCTCACGATCGACCTGGGCCTGATCCGCCGGGTACCGGATACCATCCGCCAGGAAAATTTCAAGGTGACGGCCACCATTTTGCGGCCGGTGCGGGAAGACGGCAAAAATGAGATCGTGAATATCGAAGCCGGGGATACCACGGACAGAAATTTTGCCATTGCCATGGATGTAGGTACCACCACGGTGTTTGGTCAGGTAGTGGATCTGCATACCGGAGAGGTGCTGGCCCAGCAGGGAGAATTCAATGCCCAGATCAGCTATGGCGAGGATGTGATTTCCCGGATCATGTATGCGGAAAAAGGGGAGGGACTGGCAACCCTGCACAAAAAAGTGGTGGAGACCATCAACACCATTATCAACCGTATTGTCAAAAAGGCCGGAATCCAAAAGCATGAAATTTCCACCATTACCCTGGCCGGCAATTCCACCATGACCCAGCTGCTGCTGAAAATCAACCCCAGTTATATCAGAAGGGATCCCTATGTGCCGGCCGCTATTCTCTACCCCCCGTTCCATGCTGCAGAGATCGGCCTGGATCTGACAGACCATGCCACAGCCCTGGTGTATCCGGGGGTATCTTCCTATGTGGGGGGGGATATCATATCCGGTATAATGGCATCAGGCATGTACCGGTCTCCTGAACTGACACTGTATATGGATATCGGCACCAATGCGGAGATTGCCATTGGGCATCAGGAATGGATAATGTGTACGGCAGCCTCTGCCGGCCCGGCCTTTGAAGGGGGCGGGGTGAAGTTCGGTATGCGGGCCGCCAAAGGGGCCATCGAAGATGTGTCCATCAACCCTGCCACCTATGACCCCATGATCATTACCGTGGGCAATAAAAAAGCCAGAGGGATCTGCGGATCCGGTCTCATCACCCTGGCGGCCCGGATGCTGGAAACCGGGATCATCGATTCCCGGGGCAAATTCAATCAGGACCTGGACACCCCCAGAATCCGCCGGACCGATGACATCTGGGAGTATGTCCTGGTGTATGAAAAAGACACCCAGATCGACCGGGACATCACCATTACCGAACCGGATCTGGACAACCTGATCCGTGCCAAAGGGGCCATGTATTCCGCAGCCCTGACCCTGCTGGATGAGATTGGGCTCAAGGTGGGGGATATTGAACGGATCATCCTGGCCGGCGGGTTCGGTTCCTATGTGGACCTGGCATCCGCCATCACCATCGGCCTGCTGCCGGAGATTGCACCGGAAAAGGTCACCTACCTGGGCAACGGGTCCCTGCAGGGATGCCGCATCAACTGCCTGACCAATTCCCTGCGCCGGGATGTGACCCGGGTGGTGAATATGATGACCAATTTTGAACTGGCCTCCACCCCATCCTACATGGACCATTACATGGGGGCCTTGTTTCTGCCCCACACCGAACTCCACTATTTTCCCAAGGTCAAGGCCCGGCTGGAAGGACTGCGCAAATGAGCGTGTCCGGAAACATGGATAAATCCGGGCAAATGGACCGTTCAGGACAACAACGTATTTCAGAACAAGCCGGCAGTTCAGAAGGGGGGGGCGGTACATTGCGAACAGGCGGATCCGTACATGTAAGCAGGTCCGGATATGTGCGCACCATAGGTATCTCCCCACCGACCCTGGGCAATAACACGGCAGATGCCCAGCGCCTGGAGCAGGCCTTGAAAAAAGAACTGGACACCGAATATGTGCATATTCCCTGGCACCTGGTGCCGGATCTCACCGCCCGGCTGCGGGCCTGGAACTGGCAGGTAAAAGTGGTGTTGTTCAGAGACCGCCGATCCTTTCTGGTGGTGGATCTGCTGGATCCGGCAGATGCCGCGCCGCTACTGGGGGCGGCCCTGGATATCGGTACCACCCGTATGGTGATATCCCTGGTGGATCTGGAAACCGGGGAACCGCTTGCTGAAACCGGGTTTGACAATCCCCAGGCAGCTATCGGTCCGGATGTGCTCACCCGGATTCACCATGCCCGGACCCCGGCGGGTCGGGCGGAACTCCAGGATTTGGCTGTGACAGCAGTCAACCGGTACCTGGCGCAATTATGCAAGGAGAACGGTACCACCCCGGACCGGGTATTTCTGCTGGCCGGGGCAGGCAACACCGCCATGACCCATCTGTTTGCCGGACTGCCCGCATTCGGCATCATCCAGGAACCCTATATCCCCTGCAGCAATATTCCCGATACAATGGCAGCGCATAGGATCGGGCTGACCATGCATCCAAAAGGGCAGGCGTTCCTGTTTCCCAATATCGGGTCCTATTTCGGCGGAGATCTGCTGGCAGGGATTCTGGCGGCAGACCTGGATCGTAAAGAGACCCCCTGCATCATGGTGGATGTGGGCACCAACGCGGAAATTGTCCTGGGCAGCAGAGACTGGCTCATGGCATGTGCCGGGGCTGCCGGTCCGGCCCTGGAAGGCGGGGTCAGTCAGATAGGCATGACCGCAAAGCCCGGGGTGATAGACCGGGTGACAGTGGACACTTCTACCAGAAGGCTTATGATCCACACCATTGATGACCGCCCGCCTGTGGGGATCTGCGGGTCCGGCATGATCGATCTGGCAGCGGCCCTGTTTCTTACCGGGCGTATCGATATCCGGGGAAAATTGGTGCCGGAAGCCTGTGAAGGGCGACTGAAGGACCAGGACGGGATTTTGGCTTTCGTGCTGGTGGATGCGGCGGATTCCGGCACTAAAGAGCCCATCTGTCTGTCCCAGGTGGACCTGAATTCCCTTACCAGTGCCAAGGCTGCCATGTACACCATCCTGGAGGTGATCGTGGCCCGGACCGCAGGGCTTTTGTTTGAAGATCTGGAAACATTTTATGTGGCCGGCACCTTCGGATCCTTCATCAACCCGGCATCCGCCATATCCATCGGCATGCTGCCCGATATTCCGAAGGACCGGTTCCAGGTGCTGGGCAACACCTCCCTGAAAGGGGCACAGCTTCTGCTGACCGATCCAAATGTATTTGACCGGGTCATGGCGGTGCGAGACACCATAACCTACATCGAGCTGAATGTGAACCAGTCGTTCATGACCCTGTTTTCCGGAGCAAAGTTTTATCCCCATACCGACCGGTCGCGGTTTCCGTCGGTGCAGGTCTGACATATCCCCTCCGGAGGCATTCTACTATTGACCCGCCCCCTGTGGTGTCCTGCTGCCGGACTGAGAACACGGTTCTGACAGTCCGGCAGCAGGACACCACAGGGGGCTCGACGCTGAGTGGTCACCCACCGGGAGCCGCCTTGAGATGGGTATAACCTGGCTGCTGCTTATGGCGTATGATTACATTTTATTTTCGATGAGAGAAGAAATATGCCGGATGAATTGATCTGCCCTTGAAATCAGTGGCAGAACCTGTGGCTCCTGGAAGGTGACATAATCGATGTAATCGCTTTCCTGACGTCTTTCAAAAAGATCATTGTATGTTCGGGCCAATTCTTTTGGAATGTGTTTTGACTTGACGTAACGCATGTTAAAAAGGCTGCGCACACCGGTGTGCTTTGAAGATGACAGTCCATCATGAATCAGTAAGGCAGAGACCATATAAAAGCAGGCATAATAGAGACGATTGATACACGCATTCCATCTTTTGGCATCAGCAAGGATACGGGCGTCATCCATGGATTCCGTTGACCGGGCCATCCGGTGCAATACGAGACTGTCAGGTTTTTTTGTCACAGATTGACACCTTCTTCCAGAACTCTTTGATGAAACGGAATGGTCTGATAAAGGTCACTGTTCCATTCTTGTTGATTTCTTACAATCGATGATATGACTTCGCCGGTTTCCCATTCAATTTCATAAAGTCTGTGCCGTATTCTGTCCGTACGAATATCATCAACGGTTCCTTCAACAAGAATAAGAAGGTCCCAATCAGATTCAGTGCAGGCATCTCCCCGAGAGCGTGATCCATAGAGGATGATATCTGCACCAGGCTCCACATCATGAATGGTTTGTTTGATTTTTTTTATCAGGATATTTTTTCTCATAAGGGGTCACCTTTAAAAACGTTCCCTTGATTCCAATTTTTTATATGAAAGCCATCAGCTAACAGCTAAGCGCTTTCATCTTTTGTTGTGCCCGCAAGGGAATGGGGGGTTATTGAAAGTATGAAACAATATCATGTTACCCTATTCTGCGGGTCGGGTCAAACGGATAGAACAATTTGACAGCAGTTCCAAAAAACCAAAATGGTTGGCATGTAGGGGTGTCGATAAAATATGTATACCTGTATATACAACTTGTCTGGATTGTGATACAGTTTTTTTGAATTTTTATAATCACCGCAAAACTGTGAACAAACGAGAAAGGAAGGCTGTATCATGAAAAAAATTGTGGAATGTGTGCCCAATTTTTCCGAAGGCCGTAACAAAGAAACCATTGACGCTATCGCCGATGCCATCCGCAGCACAGCCGGGTGCACCCTGCTGGATGTGGACCCGGGTCGGTCCACCAACCGTACGGTGTATACCTTTGTGGGGGCGCCGGATGCAGTAGTGGAAGGCGCCCTGGCCGGTGCACGGGTGGCCCGGGAAAAGATCGACATGACCACTCACACCGGCGAACATCACCGCATGGGGGCATTGGATGTGTGTCCTTTTATCCCGGTGGCCAACGTGACCATGGAGGAGTGCGTGGAACTGTCCAGGGAATTCGGACAAAGGGCCGCAGATGAACTGGGGATTCCCGTGTACCTGTATGAGGCATCCGCCACCAAAGATTACCGCAGAAAACTCCCCCAGATCAGAGAAGGCCAGTATGAGGCCGTCAAGGACCGGATTGTGAAGCCGGAGTGGAAACCCGACTTCGGTCCGGCGAAATTCATTCCCGAATGGGGGGCCACGGTAACCGGTGCCCGGTTTTTTCTCATCGCCTATAACGTCAACCTGCTGTCCACCCCCAACCAGGCCCACCGCATTGCATTGAACCTGCGGGAAGCAGGCAGAGGACCGGATGAACCCGGCCGGCTCAAAGAGGTAAAGGGTATGGGCTGGTATGTGGACGACTACAACCTGGCCCAGGTCACGGTGAACCTGAACAATTACCGAATCACCCCGCCCCATGTCCTGTATGAAGCGGTAAAAAAAGAGGCAGCCCTGCTCAATGTGGCGGTGATCGGGTCGGAAATTGTGGGGGTGGTGCCCCTGGAAGCCATTCTTGCGGCAGCGGATTATTATATTGAAAAGGAAAACCTGTTTGTCCTGGATGAGGACCAGAAAGTGCGCCTGGCTGTGGAGCGGCTGGGGCTCAATTCTGTAGCCCCGTTTCACCCCAATGAAAAGATCATCGAATATATCATTGCCGAAAATCCGGATGAACCTTTGGCAGATATGACCACCCGGCAGTTTATCCAGGAGGTGGCATCCCGCAGTTCCGCTCCGGGCGGGGGTTCTGTTTCTGCGGCCATCGCCGCCATGGGGGCGGGCCTGGGGTCCATGGTGGCCAAGCTGACCATGGGGGTGCGAAAATTCGAAGATGTGGATGCCAGAATGCGCCAGCTGATTCCCCCGCTGCACCAGGCGGCCCATGACCTTATCCCCATGATTGACGCGGACACCAACGCATTTAATGATTATATCACGGCCCTGGGTCTGCCAAAGGATACCGAGGCGGACAGGGTATACCGTGCAGAACAGCTGCAGCTGGGGTTGAAAAAAGCCATTGAAACCCCGCTGTCGGTGATGAAAACCGCGGATGCGGCCTGGGATGCGCTGGCACAGGTGGCAGAATACGGCAACATCGCTTCCAGGTCCGATGTGGAAGTGGGGGCCCGTGCCCTGGAAATGGGCATCTGGGGGGCATACAAAAATGTGGTCATCAACATGGCGGATATCACAGATGAAACGTATAAAACAGATACCATGGCCCTGGCAGAATCCTTGAAAGACCGGGCCGAAGCAATGAGCAGGCAGGTGCTGGAAATTCTGGATTCCCGTGCCTGATACTGGACGCGGGTTTTCATTGGGCCGTCCTGATTGCGTGATTGATTTTGAATCAATGCGTGTTTGATATTGACAGGGTCGTGTATTTATAATACAGCTATATCGAAGCTATAGAGGTAAGACAATATCAATTTTCAGGAGGGTTACATGAGAGAAGTAGTGATCGCAAGTGCATGCAGAACGGCAATCGGCGGATTTGGAGGGGCTCTGGCCCCGTTGAGCGATATAGATTTCGGCCCCATTCCCATCAAAGAAGTGATTGAACGGGCCGGGCTCACCGGGGATCAGATCGATGAGGTGATTTACGCATCCGGTTACCGCACCGGGGATCTGCCCATCAACTCGGCCCGGGTGGTGGCGGTGAAGGCCGGCATTCCCCAGGAAAAACCCCAGTTCACCATTTCCAAAGCCTGTGCCGGCAGTATCAAGGCTGTCACCCTGGCTGCCCAAGTCATTAAATCCGGTGATGTGGACACAGTGGTGGCCGGCGGCATGGAAAGCATGAGCAATGCCACGTTCATGCTCAAAAAAGCCCGGTGGGGATACCGCCTGGGCCATGGCCAGCTCCAGGACCAGCTGATCCTGTTTGATCCGTTGAGCGGCAACACCATGGGAGAAACCGCGGAAAATGTGGCGGAAAAATACAATGTCTCCAGGGAAGACCAGGATGCCTTCGGCCTGAGAAGCCAGCAGCTGGCGGAAACAGCCATCAAGGCCGGCAAATTCAAAGAACAGATCGTGCCGGTGGAAATTCCCCAGCGCAAAGGAGATCCCAAGATATTTGATACAGATGAGCATCCCCGGTTCGGCACCACCATCGCGGCACTCCAGAAGCTCAAGCCTGCCTTCAGAAAAGGGGGCACCGTCACGGCAGGCAGTTCCAGCGGCATGAACGACGGGGCCTCCGCCATGGTGGTCATGGCAAAAGACAAGGCAGATCAACTGGGCATCACACCCATGGCCTCCATTGTGTCCTATGCATCGGTGGGGGTGGATCCGGCCTATATGGGTATCGGCCCCATCCCGGCCACCCGTATGGCCCTGGAAAAGGCGGGCCTTACCATGAACGACATTGACCTGATCGAACTCAACGAGGCCTTTGCCTCCCAGTCACTGGCCTGCATCCGGGAGCTGGATATGGACATAAACAAGGTGAACATCAACGGCGGCGCCATCGCCCTGGGGCATCCCGTGTCTGCCAGCGGCGGTGCGATTCTGACCAAACTGCTGTATGGGATGGCTGAAAAAGATGCCAGGTACGGCCTGGCCACTCTGTGCATCGGTGGGGGCCAGGGCATGGCCCTGATCGTGGAACGTAAATAGAACAACAGCTATATCAAGATAAAAGAGGTACGCCTTGACATGGGGCATACCTCTTTTATATTTAAGCGATTGACAGAGAGCGGTCAACGTGACCGGGCAGTATGATATTTTCGCCGAGGTGATTGTTACCCGGGAGATTGAATGGATGTTTACCTTGGAGGGTTGCCTGATAATGGTCCTGCCCAGTCGGTCTCAAAAAAGCATGTAAGAATCCGGTGAATTGACCGGTTCTTTCATATAACGCCCAGAAGCAAAGCAAAGAGATCTCTTGTGAAAATAAAAAAAATCACTGTGTGGAAAGAAAACCTGGATCTGACACGGCCCTATACCATCGCCTATGAAACCATCGATTGTGTGGAAAATCTGTTTGTTTGCCTTGCTGCAGACAATGGACTCACCGGCATAGGGGCAGGATCCCCTGCAGCAGATGTCACCGGGGAGACCATAAAGGCAGGTGAGTCTGCGCTGACAGAAAATCTGGAATCCATTTTTTTGAACCGGGATGTCCGGTTTTGCCGATCTATGCTCCGGGAACTGCGCACACTTCTCTGTGACACGCCTGCGGCCATGGCTGCTGCAGATATTGCCCTTCATGACCTGGTTGCCAAAGGGATGGACATGCCTCTGGTGGATATCCTCGGCCGGGCACACACCCGTCTGCCCACCTCCATCACCATCGGTATCAAGCCGGTGCAAGAAACCCTGGAAGAAGCCCGGGAATATCTGGCAAACGGGTTTTCTATTTTAAAAATCAAGACCGGAATATCGGTGGATGAAGACATAGAAAGGGTTCGTTGCCTGCATGAAACCTTCCCATCCAATATCCGCATTCGGGTGGATGCCAACCAGGGATATGACCAGGACGCGTTCAACCGGTTTTATAACAATACCCGGGGCATGGTGGAATTCATTGAGCAGCCGATCAAAGCCGGGGATATCGAAACAATGCGGCAGATGCCTGAATCTGTTCGAAACATATCGGCGGCGGATGAGACCCTGCTGTCCCCTGAATCCTGTCTGGATCTTTTCCATCCCCCCAGGCCGTTTGGCATCTTTAACATCAAACTGATGAAATGCGGTGGTGTGGCACCCGGGCTGGAAATTGCCCGCATGGCACATCATGCGGGCATTGATTTGATGTGGGGGTGCATGGATGAAAGTATTGTCAGCATCTCCGGGGCACTCCATGCCGCCCTGGGCGCGCCTGCCACAAAATATCTCGACCTGGACGGCAGCCTGGACCTGGCCCGGGATATTGTGACCGGCGGGTTCATCCTGGAAAACGGATGGCTCAGAACCATTGACAAACCTGGATTGGGAGTGGCATACACCTGATGGAAACCCATAAACATATAAAAGACAGCACTTCTGCAACAGGTATGTCCCGAAAAAAAATTCTGACAACCGGGACGGCGGTCATTCTGACAAACGGCCTGCTGGACACTGCCGATGCCAAGACCGCCCATGGCCTGATCCGCGGCACCGACCGTTTCGATATCCAGGGGGTGATCGATCAGAACCATGCCGGCAGGGATGCCGGTGATATTTTGGACGGTATCTGCCGGAACATTCCTGTGTTTTCCGATATGAACAGTTGTCTGGCTGCCGGTGACAGAAAACCCGATTTTGCCATTATCGGGGTCGCCCTGAGCGGCGGCCGGCTGGACAGCCAGTGGCAGGAGCTGATCCACAGCATTATCAGCCGGGGCATCTCCATCGTCAACGGCATGCATATGCTCCTGGGAGAGATACCGTCCTTTCAACAAGCCGCGGAAAAACACCATGTCCAGATCATCGATATTCGAAAGCACAAACCCTATGATCAGCTGCATTTCTGGACAGGCCGCATATTTGACATGAAGGTTCCCCGGCTGGCAGTGCTGGGAACCGATTGCGCCCTGGGAAAACGCACCACTTCCCGCATGATTGTGGATACCTGCCGTCAGGCAGGCATTACCGCCGAAATGGTCTATACCGGCCAGACCGGATGGCTACAGGGAAATGCCTACGGGTTCATCCTGGATACCACCATCAATGATTTTGTCAGCGGCGAGGTGGAAGCTGCCATCGTCAGATGTGAAAAAGAAGCTTGTCCGGATCTCATGGTGGTGGAAGGGCAGTCCGGCATGAGAAATCCTTCGGGTCCCTGCGGGGCCGAGATCATTGTATCGGGAAATATCAAGGGGGTGGTGCTGCAGCACACCCCTTTCAGAAAATGTTTTGACGGTATGGAATCACTCGGTTGCAAGCTGCCGGACATCGATAGTGAAATCACACTCATTGAAATGTACGGCACCCGGGTGATCGCCGTCACCCTCAACGGTACTGGCGGTACTAGAGAAGACCTGGCAGCCTTCAGCAGGGTCCTTGAAAAAAAAACCGGCATCCCGGTTGTCTCCCCACTGGAAGAGCCCATGGAAAAACTGCTGCCCGTTATCCGTCAGTTTGTTCTTCACCATGACCAGATGCCGGATACCACGGTTCGAAAACGCCGCGGTTGATTGTGTATGGACTGGGCTGATGCCGAATGTCAGGAATGATAGACCTTTTCTTTATCCGGAAACCAGCAGGATCTGCATGTCCATCACATTGGTGCGGGTGGGGCCTGTAACCAAAAGATCTTCCAGTGCCAGGAAAAAATTATAGGAGTCGTTGTCTGCCAGAAGGGCGCCTGTTGACAGGCCCAGGGCCTGTGCCCGGGAAAAGGTGGTGGTGTCGGCAAAGGCCCCGGCCGCATCTGTGGGGCCGTCTGTGCCATCCGTGCCGGCAGACAGGAGAACAATCCCGTTTGTGCCGGCCAGGTTCATGGCGCCTGCAAGGGCCAGTTCGGTATTTCTCCCGCCCTTTCCCTTTCCTTTGATGGTGACGGTGGTTTCTCCGCCGGACAGCAGACATGCCGGCGGCGCCACCGGCCTGCCGGATGTCCTGATTTCCCTGGCGATGGCGCACAGAAACCCGGCAGCTTCCCTTGCCTCTCCCTGGATCATGGAAGATAGCACCAGCGGGGTGAATCCCCGGCGGCCCGCCTCTTTTTCAGCAGCGGTCAATGCATCGGAAAGGCTGCCCACCACATGGTTGGATACCTTTGAAAACAGGGGGTCCCCGGGTTTGGGGGTGTCGGAAATGCTGCCTTTGATTCCTGCCTGAATGCGCTGTCTCACCGTTTCAGGCACAGTATCCCAGATTCGGTGCTGTTCAAGAATGGCCCGGCAGTCACTGAAATATCCGGTATCCGGTGCAGTCATGCCGGAGCCGATGATATCGAGGTCATCCCCGACAACATCGGATAATATCAAAGACACCACTTGGGCTTTGTTGGCAGCCGCGCACAGCCGACCTCCCTTGATCCGGGACAGGTGTTTGCGGATGGTGTTGATTTCGTGGATGGTGGCACCGCACCCCAGCAGAATCCGGGTGGTATCCTGTTTATCCGCAAGGGTGATGCCGGATGCCGGCGCCGGGGTCAGGGCCGATGCACCGCCGGAAATCAGACAGAGAATCAGATCCTCCGGCCCGGCCTGAGACACCATTTCCAGCAGGGCGGATGCCCCTTCCAGGCCTTTTGCATCCGGCACCGGGTGGCCGGCTTCCATCACCCGGCAGTGTGCCAGGGGCATCCCGTGCCCGTATTTGGTAATTACCACCCCGTCTCGGATGCGCGGTCCCAGCAGTTGTTCCACCTGATCGGCCATGGCTGCCGATGCCTTGCCGGCACCGGCCACATAGATATGCCGGATCCGCTCCAGGTCCAGGTCAGTCTCTCCCGCATGCAGCCGGCTGCCGGAGATGTGCAGGTGCCTTGCCACACAGGTTTCCGGTGCCACCGCCTCTAGACCAGCGTCAAATATGGCCCGGGCGGTCTGTTTGTGGAATTTTCCCGGTTGTGTTTGATATTTCATATTCATATGCCACCAGGGGGTTTCAGCTGTCAGTTTAAAGGATATCGGCCGGATTTTTCAAGGTTCATGACGTTGATATCACATTTTTGGCGTCGGCCGTCAACCTCGGTTTTTTTTAGGTGTGTCAACTGCTGCCGTCCACCTCATTTTTTTTGTTTTGCCGGTTGACAGACAATGGGTTGGCATCTAAAATATACCGGAAGTTGGCCAATTGTAAAAAAAGAGGTACAAGATGCAAAGTGCAACCCTGCATATCAAGGTAAAACCGGAAGTCGCCAAAGGGCTCAAGAATCTGTCCCGAAAGAGAGAGACGTCAGTCGGCGAACTTGTGAGACAGGCTGTTTTATCATGTTATCAGCTTGATCTTCTTGACCTGAACCAATCCCAGAAGCAAGCGGTTTCAGCATTTCAAGGCGGATATATCAGCATTGGAAAGCTGGCTGAGGAAATGGGAATGAACATTCTGGATATCCGTGCCTGGCTTGATGAGCACGATCTTTCGCAAAACAGTTCATTTCAGGAAAGTGATATGGAAAATGCCTGAGGAAGGCTGGTACTTTGACACTGTTTCCCTGTGCAATTTTCTGTTGGCTGATGCTCAAAGTGTGCTTGAATACAGATACAGGAGACAGGCATATATTACCGGGGAAGTCTATGATGAAATCTGTGCCGGATTTGTAAAATTCCCGGTACTGAAAAAGATTGAAACGTTACTGAAGCGGAAAATATTTTCCCTGGTTTCTTTATCTGCCGACGACAGACGGTTGTACACAAATTTAATAGCATGCCTGGGGCGGGGTGAAGCATCTTGCATTGCGGCGGCAAATCAGACAGGGGCGGCGAAAAGCCGGAAAATTGTGGTAACAGATGACCGTGCCGCAAGAAAACAATGCCAGCAGCTGCACATTTCGTTTACCGGTACTATAGGCATTTTGAAAGCCAGTGTGTCAGAGGATCTGCTTTCTGTCGGTCAGGCTGATATCTATCTTGACAGAATGATCAGGCTGGGATTTTACTCACCTGTTCGAAGTATTTCAGAAATTACGGAACTGTTTTGAGATAAGGGATGCGCAGCCCTGTTCTATCTTTTCCACATAGGCATTGATATCACATTTGCGCTCCAGGCCGGATGCGGCCATGTACCGCACCTTGCCGAAAATAGCCCGTTCAGCCCAGCCCCGGTCGTGGATGCCGTAGAGCCAGGCTACGCCGGTGTAGGAGTTGGGATCCCGGCCGTCCAGAAAATAGCGGTTGTTCAGGGCCAGGGTGGTCTCATAGGCCTGCTTCGGGGTAGGGGACCATTCCAGGATTTTTTTGCCCCAGTACATGCGCATGTAGTTGTGCATAAACCCGGTGCAGGTCATCTCCTGCATGGCGGCGTTCCAGTAAGGGTCATGGGTGTTGGCCTGTGCCAGTTCATCTGCTGTATAGATGAATTCCCTGGGATCGGTTTCATGGTCGGCCAGGGTTTTTTTCGCCCATCCGGGAATGACGTCGAATTGATCATAATCCGGGGTATAATATACAAAATTGACGGCCAGCTCCCGCCGGATGATCAGCTGTTCCATAAATGCATCCCTGGCATCGGCAAGGGAACTGTCCACATTCATGACAGCCATGGCCAGGTATAAAGGAGAGATCTGGCCGAAATGCAGATAGGGACTCATGTGGGAGATGTCATCGGTCTGGGGCTGGTTGCTGTTTTGGTCGTAATATGCCAGACCATTTGCCAAAAAAGACTGAAACCGCTTTTTTGCATGGGTGGTGCCGCCGGCAAAAAAGCGGGATACCGGGGGCACGCTTTTATCCAGTGACAGGGTTTGCAACAGAGTGTTTGGGGCGGCCTGCACGTCCAGGCTTTCCGTGCCGGTCTTCGTATCGATTAAAGACCGGTTCAGGGACGGTTTTTTAACATCTCGGGGGGACAGGGGCATCAAAAAATCGGCCATAACCCGGTGGAGTTTGGGCCGGATGGTCCGGGCCGCATATTCCGCCT
>DATFJY010000062.1:0-3309 GCA_035268905.1 Desulfotignum sp. | reverse complement strand
CTGTACCCGTCCCGCAAAAGAATCCACACACCGTGGAATCATGGCGCCCGCAAAATAATGGATGACCCCGTTTACTGGTAATGGGTTTTGATCCATTCCCGGTAGACCCCGGTCTGTACAGACCGGACCCAGTCCATGTTTTCCAGGTACCAGTCAATGGTGTCGGACAGGGCCTGCTCAAAGGAAAAACTGGCTTTGTATCCGATTTTCTCAACGGATTTTTCCGGATTGATGGCATACCGGATATCATGGCCGGGCCGGTCCGCCACAAAGGTGATCAGCTCCCGGCTGCTGCCCGCGGGCCGCCCGGTTCTGGCATCCATCAGATCGCAGATGGTTTTCACCACCTCCAGGTTGGTTTTTTCCTCCCCCCCGCCAATATTGTAGGTTTGACCGGCCGTCCCTTTTTCAAACGCCCGCACCAGGGCATCACAATGGTCTGCCACATACAGCCAGTCCCGGATGTTCTGCCCTTTGCCGTATATTGGCAGCGGTTTTTTTTCCAGAATATTGAGGATCATCAAAGGGATCAGTTTCTCCGGAAACTGGTAGGGTCCGTAATTGTTGGAGCAATTGGTCACCACCACGGGCAGGCCGAATGTTTTGTACCAGGCTTTGACAAAATGGTCGGATGCCGCCTTGGACGCGGAATATGGACTGGAAGGGTCATAGGGGGTTGTTTCGCTAAAGGCTGGATCATCCCCCCTTAGGCTCCCGTATACCTCATCCGTTGACACATGGACAAACCTGAATTCCTTGCCGCTGTTTTTTCTGGTATGGGCAAGACTGGCTTCCAGGAGCCGAAAAGTCCCTGTCACATTGGTGTGCACAAACACCTCCGGCCCGGCAATGGACCGGTCCACATGGGATTCCGCCGCAAAATGGAATACCCCGTCAAATCCATGGGTGTCAAACAGGTGTGTCAACAGATCTGCATCGCAGATGCTGCCGTGAACAAAAGTATACCTGGGATCATCTTCCAGGTGCCGGTGATTGGCGGGATTGCCCGCATAGGTAAGGGCATCCAGGTTGGAAACATGCCAGTTGGGCCTGTTTTTATGCACATAGTGGATAAAATTGGTCCCGATGAATCCGGAACCACCGGTGACAAGCATATGTTTCATAAATAATTTTCCTTTTTTGTCTATTCATTTACATCGCCTTTCACTTTCAACGTCATCCCATTTGCCCTCTAACAGCCATGCCATGCCGGGCACAGCAAATCATAACACCAGGTTGCCGGAAGGTGCTTTACTACAACCATTTTTCCGGGGACCAGCACCTGCCTGCCTGTAAAAATGAAGCAGGGCATCGCTCACGCTGTCTTCTGAAAAATCGGTGACAGCCCGATGCCGGGCAGCAGCGCCCATGGTCAGCCTCAGGCCAGGATTCTCCAGAAAAATTTTCATGCAGTGACACAGGTCATCAACATCTCCGGGTCTATGCAAAAGGCCTGTTTTCCCTTCAACCACCGCATCGGTAATGCCGTAAATACGAGAGGCCACAGCAGGGATACCAACACAGGCTGCCTCGAGGATCACACTGCCAAATCCCTCTCTGTGGCTGGGAAGGCAGAATATATCAGCTGCATTCATATATTGCTCCGGCGTCTGTGTATGCCCGACAAAATTTACATTTTGTATCTGGTTGAAAAGGGAATGTGTTTGAAGTGATTCTTCGTCAGGTCCCACAATCAAGAGATGGATATGTGTTTGTGTCTGCAGCAGCCGGGCAAATGCCTTCCCAAGCGCCAGAATGCCCTTGTCCTGTTTCAGCCTCCCCAGAAAAAGGAACACCACATCATTTTTGGCAATAAAAAACCCTCGTCTGATGCGCGTTCGCATGTTTTTGTCCGGACAAAACCGGTGTGCATCCACCCCACAGATAGATCCTTTTAACAGCACCGCTGAGTTGGACGGTTTAATGACCCTTTCCTTTATCAGGAAACTGTGCTGTGACCAACTGTCAGCCAGCACAAAACTTGCCCGGGATGCAAAAAAACGGTCAACCCTTTTCATAAGCCAGCGTGCCGGACCTTTTCTGGTAGCCCACACCTGGCCGGTAAACGTATGTATCCGTAAAGGTACCTTTGTCAGCCGTGCGGCAGTCATTGCCAGCAGACCGGTTTTCGGCATAAAGGAATGCACGATGCAGAATCGATTCTGCCAGAAAAAAACGCACAAAGCAGCAAGGCAGACTGCATCATATCCCGGGTGTGGTTTTCTGACAAAGGGAATGCTTTTGCATCTGACATTTGCCGGTAACCCCATATCCAGGAACTCTTTTTTTGAACAATTGGTCACCACCGTAACATCATATTCAGACGCAAGCTTTTTTATATGCGGTATCAGAAACGCTTTCACCGTGACCGGTACAGTGGCTACCAGACATACTTTCCCGGACATATGTTTTTTTATTTCTTGTACATCCTGCATAACAGCCAGCCACGCCCTCTCACAGGTCAAAATAAAAGTCTGCGGATACGGGACCGCATTTTTGTGCCGTACACCTTATCCAGCCATTTTTTTGCGTTCCCCGGAATTATCTTCTGCATCACCCATTCAACCACATATGAAAGCTTCAATGCCCGGATTCCCGCATGAAAAGCGGGTCTGTCCGCCACGTTTAGATGTCTGCCGATCAATCGGTACACCGTCAAAGCCGCTTTGACATTGTGCAGCCGGGATGTCCCGCTGGCAAGGCCGCCTTGATGGATCCGATAACTGCCCATAACCTGGTCGATAAACCCATAGTCGCCATGGCGCAGGTTTCCGGCATGAACGATCATGTCTCCAAACGGTGCTTTTTTTATCCAGTCAGGTGCGGCATCCGGATGGTTCCTGAAAACCACACTGAACATGGGAGAAAAATTGCTGTACTGCAGCAGATAATCCAGCGTATATCTGCCCTGCCGTCTGGGCGGGTACCCCATATCCGGGACAAGGACCCGCCCGGTTTCATCCACTGTGGAAATTTTATGAAAACAACCACAACAGTCTGGATGCTGTTCCAAAAAATCCACCTGTTTCTGCAGCTTCATGGGATCTGTCCAGAAATCATCCCCGTCACACATGGCAATATATTTTCCCTGACAGGCCCTGAAGGTTTCAATAAAATTGAACTGCCACACCCCTTCACACCCTTGCCTGCCTGGATCGTTCCTGTCCCGAAGAAAAAGGCGGACAATGTCTGGATATTTTTTTGCATATGCCTGACAGATCTCGCGGGTGCCATCACTGGAATCATCCTCTCCCAGACAAATTTCAAATGCAAAATCGGTTTTCTGCATCAGGATGCTGTCCAGGCACT
>DATFJY010000061.1:0-2323 GCA_035268905.1 Desulfotignum sp. | reverse complement strand
GTGGATGACCTGCCCAAAGGCATTGTAGGCCCTCATTTCAATGATCGATTTGATGATGTTTACGGCAATATTTATGCCCTGACATCAGACGGTTTTCCCTACGAACAGATGCGGGAAAAGGCCGAAGAGATCCGCCAGGACCTTCTGATGATCAACAGCGTTAAAAAAGTGACACTGGAAGGGGTTCAGCCGGAAAAAATATATATTGAAATGGACAGCAGAAAACTGGCCCGCATGGGTATTGACCCCCTGCTTGTGGCCGCTGTTATCCAAAAGCAGAACACCGTGACCCCGTCGGGCATGCTGGAAACATCGACAGACAATGTGTTTATCAGGGTTACAGGTCTTTTTGACAATGTTGCAGCCCTGCGGGAACTTCCCATCCGGGTGCTGGGGCGCACCTTCCGGCTGGGGGATATTGCCACGATCCGGCGGGCCTATGCAGACCCCAGCGACCCCAAGATGTATTACAACGGGGAACCTGCCATCGGCATTGCCGTTTCCATGGAAGATGGAGACAATATTCTAAAGCTGGGCCGGGACCTTGAAGCGGCCTTCACACGGATCAAGCGGAACATGCCCCTGGGGTTTGGCATCCACCAGGTGGCCAACCAGCCCATGGTGGTCGAGGACGCCATTGGTGAATTCGTCAAGACTCTGGCCGAAGCCATTGCCATTATTCTTGTGGTCAGCTTTGTAAGCCTGGGCCTCCGTTCGGGCATGGTGGTGGCGCTTTGTATCCCCCTGGTGATTGCCGCCACCTTTCTTTCCATGAAAATGGCCGGCATTGACCTGCACCGGGTATCGTTAGGTGCACTGATTATCTCCCTGGGGCTTCTGGTGGACGATGCCATGATCTCTGTGGAGATCATGGCCGTAAAGCTGGAGCAGGGGTGGGACAAGGTAAAGGCGGCTTGCTTTGCCTACAAGGTTACAGCCTTTCCCATGCTCACCGGTACGCTTATTACCTGTGCGGGCTTCATCCCCATTGGTTTTGCAAATGGTGTTTCTTCGGAGTTCTGCCGGACCATCTTTCCGGTCATCGGCCTGGCCCTGATCATTTCATGGGTGGTGTCGGTCATGGTGACCCCGCTGTTCGGGACTTATCTGATCAAAGCCCGTCCCACAAAAGCAGGAGAACGGGAAAGAGACATTTATGATAAAGCCTTTTACCGGGTGTTCAGACGAATTCTGGTGTGGTGCCTGCGGTTCAAGTATGTGGTGCTGATCTTCACCGCCGCAGGTTTTATTTTTGCCCTGCACGGTTTTAAATATGTCAGTAAAGAATTTTTTCCCGGTTCCGTGCGCCCGGAGCTGGTGGTGGATCTCACGTTACCCGAAGGGGCCTCCATTCAGGCCACGGACAGGCAGGCCAAGGCCTTTATCAATGCCATTTCGGATAACCCGAACATTGACCATTTTGCCTGTTATGTGGGATCCGGCGGACCGCGATTTGTTCTCACCTTTGAACCGGTTATGCCCCAGTCCAATTTTGCCCAGTTCATCATTGTGGCCAAGGGGCTCGATGAACGAAAACAGCTTGAAAGCCAAATCAAAAACCTTCTGGACAACGCCTTCCCTAATGTCCGGGGCCATCTGCAGACCCTCCAGATGGGGCCGCCGGAGCCCTACCCTGTGATGCTGCGGGTATCCGGACGTGAGTATGCAACGGTGCGCCGGATTGCAGGCCGGGTCAGGGATGTGATGGCCGCAGACCCGGATTTAGAAAAGATCAATTTCAACTGGTATGAAAAAACCAAAAAACTTCAATTAAACGTGGACCAGGACAAGGCCCGAGCCCTTGGGATCACAAGTTCCGACCTGGCCCTGGCCATTCAGTCCCAGCTCTCCGGCATTCCGGTCAGTGAATTCAGGGAACGGGATAAAACCATTGATATCGTACTGCGGCTGTCTGCAAGCGACCGGCAGTCCCTGGATGATATCCGGACACTTCCCATCCATTTGGACCAGGGCAAAACCATTCCGCTATCCCAGATTGCCGATATCCGTTTCGGCATGGAAGAGGGCCTGATCTGGCGCCGCAACCTTCTGCCCACCATTACGGTGCAGGCAGACACTGTGGCAGGCGTCACCGGCAACGATGCCAGCCAAAACGTATATGATGCCCTGAAACCTGTCCGGGAAAACCTTCCTGAGGGGTATTTCATTCATATCGGCGGCCTTTCAGAACAAAGTCAAAAAGCCACGAATTATATCCTGGAGATGGTGCCGGCAATGACCATGATTATTGTGATCCTTCTGATGATCCAGATGCAGAATATCCCCAACATGATCCTGACCTTGCTGACGGCGCCGCTCGGTC
>DATFJY010000060.1:0-4714 GCA_035268905.1 Desulfotignum sp. | reverse complement strand
GGCATCAAAGTGACCCTGGGCGATCTCTACCACGGCCAGGGCATATTGTACAAAGCCAGGGACAAATACGCACATGCCCTGCTGCTGGACCCCAACCACCCCCGGGCCCGCCGGATGATCCAGAAAATCGAATAGTGGTGTCATAGTTGTGGCAGGCTTGCCCCCACACTACTATGCCCCCACGCTACTAATCGGTGATGTGGGTTTCCGCGTACTGGGCCAGTACCTCATGGATGTGCTGGGGCGGTGAGATGACAAAGTAATTTTGTACTACCACATGGCCGATTTCATGGGCAACCACCCGCAATCTGGCATTGTTTGCCGAAAAAAAGATCCGGTTTTCAGATGGGGAATAAAAAGCGATATAATTTACGTCAATCTTGTATAATTTTTTAAAATCCTGCTGCACCTGTCTGGTGCCGGGATGGATGACAAGGGAGAACCGCAGATTCGGGGGCTGCATATCCAGGACGGCCATGGTTTTTTCCACGATAAAATTGATTTTTGCCGCCACCTCATCTTCTATGGTATCTACGCCCTGTTTTGGCATTCGGGATGACAGCCGTCCCATGTAAAGGGTGCGGTTGAATTTTTTCAGTGCTGCCTGGTCGTGATAGATGATGGTGGCATACCGAGATGTGACTTCATATGCCAGAGCGGTTTTCTGGGGGAAAAGCAGCATCGTCCAAAGCACAGCCATGGGCATTACCACGGCGGTGGCTATGAGGCTGATGCAGCGCATACCGGATATGCTTATTCCCCGGCCTTGGGAGGGGTATATGCCTGTACCGTTTCCTGGATGGACTGCCGGCTTTGTTGTATCTCCTCCAGCAGTGACGTCACCTCTGCAGTTTCCAGGGGCTTTTCCATATCAGGTGAAGTATCCAGCAAATGTGCCAGGTTCCGGGATGACACAGCGATTTTTTCATTGTGCCTTTGGATATCTGCCAAATCATCCCCGAGCATATGATTGAAGGCGTTCAGTTTTTTTGCCAGGGTCTTGCCCTGGTCTTTTTTGCGCAAAAATATTTTGTCTGACAGGTCTTTGTTGCGCATGGCATCCAGGGCTTTTTCAAAACGGAAAAACGGACCGGCCAGTCTGTGGGTCAACATCAGCGTAACAAACACCACAACCATGCCGCCCAGCATGATGAACACCCACTGGGTGCTCAATATTTTTTGAAACAGAATCCCCGGGGTCACCCCCAGCTGGAGGTGATAATCTTCATAGGTAATGGAAAGGGTGTTTGCAGAAAAAAAACTGAACACCCCGATGAAAAGAATACTTCCCAGGGCAGCAAGCACAAAGTAATGAAAAATATACCGTCCCTGAAATTCTTTTTTTATGAAATAATTTCTGCGCTTGTAATGGGGATGGCTGCTCATTCTTTCCTCCAGATATCTGCGGATTGCCGTATGTTGCGGGTCCATTCATCCAAAAGCTGTTCTTTTTTCATATTCTGCAGAAAATCCTGTATATGCCGGGCATCAACAGCTTCCTGCTGAAGGCTGCCATTGCTTTGGATCGGTTTTTTGTCATCCAGGCTGTATACGACAACCCCCTGCATGCCCATGTCTTTGGGCTGTGAAACCGCGCCTTTTTCAAGGGTGAGCACAGTGAATTTCAGGTCATCCGGCAATGCGGTAAAATCAGCGGTGATTTTTTTTGCTGTCCCGTTGGCTTTGTTTATAGCATCTTTCATGCCCGGGTAGATGAATTTGGTCAAAAACAGCCTGTATCCGGTCAATTCCCGGTACTGTTCAATCTCATCTTCTGTCACATCAACAATGAGAGCGTCCATTTTGCGGTCCAGTAATATCTTGATCAATGACTGCTCATAAAAATTTTCAACAGACTCCCGGAAAGATTCCTCCTTGTGGATATCCATCTGTATGGCTTCCTGGATCATCAGCTGCTGGTCGATGACCGATTCAATAAACTGCTCTCTGGTCATATAAGCAGGTTTCCGGCGGGTCATTTTTTCAAATTCTGTTTTGGAAATGATCCGGTCATTGATGGAAATAAACGGCTCGGAAATCTCAATGCGGGTGTCAACCAGGCCATAGACAGCCAGGCCGGAAAAAACGAGCATGATCACGGCAATGTAATAGATGTATCTCATGTGAGGTCCTCTGCCTTTGAATTAATCGTCCACAATCAGCCGGCCTGTGTTTCTTTCCACCTGGATGCAGCGGTCATCATACAGTCTTTGCATCTGAAAGTCTTTTATATTTGTGATTTCCAGATCAGGCAGGTGGTTGTCTTTGAGCCATTTTCTGATGATGGGAATCTGTTCGGGATCTCCTGCCCTGGCGGTAAATATCTTGACCCGGATCCCGTTGTTCAGCATTTTTTTCACCAGCGTCAGCATGGCAGGCACCGGTTCACCGATGCGGTCCATCCCGGCGGACAGGTTATCACAGGCCAATGTTCCGTCAAGATCAACCCCTGTCCATATTTTGGGCAGCACCATATCTGTCCCGTCGCCATACCTGGTTTGGGTATGGTTTTCAGGGCCTGCAGCAGGGATGGTATAGGTTTTGTCAATCTCCTGCTTTGCCTTTTGGAAATAATTTTTTATACGCGTAAACATAAACAGGTATCACCTTTTAAAGAAAAAATTGTACGGATTCCCCCGGTAAAAGTCAAGAAATCCCTGATTGCCACATATCCCGTTGCTGGATCTGGATGGAAAACAGGACAGGATATATTTTCCATTGAACTGGCACACCGATTTCAGGTAATATGCTGCCTATATATAAAATAACGACCATGCCCTGATGGGCATAACAAATTATGAAAGTTATGAGTTATGAGTATTGAGAGAAGCTAATTTGATATTTTTTCTCACAACTCAAACCTCAAACCTCATATCTCACTACTTTCATATAAACCAACAGGAGGGGTTCCGTGAAAAAAATCATATGGGTTGTACTGGCTGCCATGGTCTTCTGCACGGCTGCAGGGGCTGAAACAAAACCGGCATCTGATGGGGCTATGGAAAAAGAGCTGTTTGATGCAGGTGTCCGTCAGTTTCAACAAAAGGATTACCAGCAGGCGATTGATACATTTTCCGACCTTATCAAATTGTTTCCACAGAATGCGGATGCATTCAAAAACAGGGGTGTCGCCTATATGAAGCTGGAAAAATTCGATGATGCCATTGCGGATTTTGCATCAGCCAGAGACATTAACCCCGAGCTGAAGGGAATTTACAGCAACCTCGGGGTGATATGGTATTACAAAAAAAACTATGAAAAAGCCATTGAAAATTATAACCGGGAAATTGAGATCACCCCTGGCAATGCGGTGGCATATTTTAACCGGGCCCTGTGCATGACCGAACTGGGTAAGACCGATAACGCCCTATCCGACCTGACAGCTGCCATCTCGATTTCCCCTGATTTTTACTGGGCCATCTGTTACAAGGCGGATCTGCTTGCAGACATGGGGCAGAAGCAGGAAGCTGCTGCATTGTATGAGATGGCCATCGAAAAAGACCGCCAGACCCCTTATGCCATTGAAAGGCTGGCCCGGCTTCAGGATCAATCTGCCGATGAAAGCGCCGAAGAAGTGGCTTTGGCGGACGCTGCCCGGGTTGCGGACGCACCGGAAGAAACTGCCCCATCCGTGGCTGCAGCAAAGACCGAAGAGACAGGGCAGACCGAAGGAGCAGACAAGACCGAAGGAGTAGGCAAGACCGAGGGAGCAGACAAGGCTGAAGATAAAGGGCAGGTCGAAGAAGCTGACAAAAGTGAAGGTGCAGAAAAATCTGAAGGTGCAAGGCAGGCCGAAGAAGCAGGGCAGAAAGAAGATCCAGGGCAGAAAGAAGATCCAGGGCAGAGCGAAGATCCAGGGCAGACAGAGACCGCGGAAAAATCCAGAGAAACGGACCGCCCGGAGACCGGAACCCATGCAAAAGATGCAAAGACCGCGGCAGCATCAGATGAACCCGTGTACACCCTCCAGTCAGGGGCATTTCTGATTCAGGAAAATGCCCTGCATTTAAAAGCAAAACTCACGGAAAACGGGTTTGATACCAAAATACTGGTCCTCAAAGACAAAAAGCAGCGGCCCTGGTACATGGTGCGGTCCGGCCGGTATCCCACACGGAAAGATGCCCGAAAAGACAAAGCAGCACTGCAGGAACTGACCGGCATCGCCCCTGTTGTTCGTTCTGAGGGGGCCTGGTAACTGCCGGCCTGGTAATTTTCCCGGGCCGGAATACCGCTGATAGCCCATATTCTTTTTATTGATTTATATGAAAGCCGTAGTACTCAGCTAACAGCTAAAAGCTAAAAGCTAAAAGCTAAAAGCTAACAGCTAAAAGCTAAAAGCTAACAGCTAAAAGCTAACAGCTAACAGCTTTTAACAAGATCCAGGGCCAGGGTGGACCACAATTCCAGATGCAGGTTCTGCAGGCTGTCTGTTGCCTGCCATTGAAACATGGACAGTTCCGGGCCCGGAACATACGCGTCAGGAGCAGGGGCAAGGATCTGGAAAACTGCGCCCAGATGAACCCGGCCCACTTCGGTGATATTTTCATTGATGATCCCGCAGAAAGCCGGGAGAATGTTTTCGGGGCGCCGTGCCAGTTCTTCATCCAGTTCCCGGGTCATGCCGGATACCAGGATGTCGGCAAACGTGCTGCCTGCATCTTTTGTGTCCATGGGATTGATGTGGCCCCCGATACCGGCAGACCACAGGTCATGG
>DATFJY010000059.1:0-9227 GCA_035268905.1 Desulfotignum sp. | reverse complement strand
CCGTCACCGTGAAAGGCACCACTCTGGCCCCGGTTGCATGGGCCATGCGGATGATCCCTGGTTTTATTTTTCCCATGGGGCCTCTGGGTCCGTCCAGAATATGGGCCCCGAACTTGTATTCTTTCAAATGGGTGATCATGGCCTGCATGGCCTGCCTGCCTCCCCGGGAGGAAGACCCCCGCGGGGTATGCCACCCCACCCGGTTGGCCACCCCGGAAATGAGGTCCCCGTCATGGCTTTGGGAAATCATGAGCCCGGGATTATACACCGCATAGGTCTTAAAATGCCTGATGGCGGAAAAAAACTGCTGGTGCCAGGTGCACAAAAGGACGGGAATACCCTGATCCAGAAGCCTTTTCCAGCACGCTTCATTTTCCACCCGCAGCCGCAGGGTACTGCTGTACAACTGCACCAGGTAAAAGGCAAACCAGATAAACGGCCGGGTATAAATCACAAATTTCAATCGCTTGAGCATCAGGCCCTTCTCCTGCAGATTCCACAAAACCGCACTGTACCAGATACGCAGGACAATGCCAATCAATAATTGGGTGAACCGAATATTTGCCATAGGCATACCAGGTTTTTGATCGTTTTATGCAGCACGCTTTCCCAGGTTCCGCCCCTGGTGGTGTCCTGTGCCCGGCCCGAGATTTTTCGGGGGCCTGTCTACATAAGAACAATAAAGTGCAGCCACCCGCCTTCTGTTTGGAATCATCCCGGCAAATTTTACCAGGCCCCTTACGAATCTGACGGTCCATTCACAGGACACCACCAGGGGCTTTCCATAGCGGTTACGCTGCTATGGCAAATATTCAGTGACTGGTCTGGATATTTGCAATCGTCCGTCAAGCTCTTTGTTTAGTAAAAACTTTCCGTCCGCTGACTATAATTTTCCGTCATGGAAAAGAGAGGTAGCGATTTACACTAAGCTGCCCACCGCATAACTTCCACTTCGACACCCTTTTTCACCGCAGATTCTCCCAACTCCAGCACACGTTCGGCCATCTTTTCAGAAAGATAATACTCCCCGCAATTATCACACACATCGGCAGGAACGTTTTTAATCACCAGGGTCGTTTCACCTCGTTGCAAAGTAACGATAGCATTACCAGCTGAGATCTGTCCTGTTTTACAGATAACACAATTCATTGCTGCCTCCTTGATCTGAAATCTTCCGACCACTTGTCGCGATCTGGTTTATACGCCGTGACTATAAAACACTGTCCAGATGCTTTGTCTTGGGCGACTACAATATGAATCGGTTCATCTTCGCAATAGCCGAGCAACAGGTAACTTGGATAAGGGCAATCGTCGGCGTAACCAGCGATGACCTCTCCCTCCACGATTATTCGTCTTATAGTGTTTTTACTCAGAGCCCTTTGAAACATCCTTGTTACAGCATGACCGCTGAACTGTATAGAGGAACAATCCAATTTTTTTCTCTCTTTTGTATTTGAAATCCTTCACCCTGAATGAACCACCAACCCTAAACCAATAGTTTATCTGGAATCTGGACCTGTTAATCTACATAATCAGTATATGCAACACCCATGGAAAGTCAATCTATAAATACCCATTGAAGTCACAGACTATGCCAGTGACCATACTTTCTCCCACAATAACGACAATAAACCTGACCCCCAACTTTTCTCCGGAATTTGATACTGCAGAAAACTTAAGCCCTCTTTTTTGACCTCAAAAAGTGCAATCTAAGACCCTTCCAGACCTTTGTTTCAGGCAATATTTTTTAAAAACAATTAGTTGATTGGGTCATAGTATCTTGTAAAGGGGGCCGCCTTTGCAGGCCATCTGCTCCACCCGGCGGGAGACCTCAGGGTCCGGCACCAGCGGTGCGGCATGAAAGGGTTTGGCTCTGGCATCGATGACCAGGGGCCCAGCACACCCCCAGTGCTTGCTCACGGTTTTTTCCTTTACCCCGTAGACATCATGGGAAGGGTTGGACCGCAAAAAGGTCACCCACAGAAAATTGGCAAAGGTGTCAGCACAAAACCGGGCATCATCCACCACCACCACCAGGGCCAGACCGGACAGGTCATCTGTTTTCTGCAGACAGGCCTTGATCTGGTTGACCTGCTGTCTGGCCCGGGGATAGGAGACAAAGGCCGGTCCCTGCACCACGGCCATGCCCGGGGCAGCCATCCGTGCCCGGCAAAATCCGTCCGGCAGCGACAACTGTCCGGGGAGCCGGTTGTTCAGCCGCCTTTTCACCGGTCCGGCCGCCGCCATCACCAGTTTGGATCCCTGGTTGATATGCCGGCCGGAATAATCCAGGGTATCCATGGTGGTCCGGGTGTAAAAATGCAGGTCCCGGGAAAAGTCCACCCGTTCCAGTACATGGACAAAAAAGGCTTTTTCATCGTTCACATCCAGGTCCGGGCAGTCCTCGTGGGCGGCCACCAGCAGATACTTGGCCAGAGACAGTTGGCCGGTTCCCAGAATTGCATTGGCATGGGTGAGCAGCTCCCTGGGCATAGGGGCCTCATAGGGAAGGTAGCCTTCTCTGGCCTTGGCCAGCAGCAGCGGATGCACCCCGGCCGCATCCACGGCATTCACAGCTGTAACCCCGGGAATGGTCTTGGCAACGGCATTGCGGGTGATCTCATGAATGAGCCGGCCAAAATGGCTGTCCTCCTGGGGGGGACGGCCCACCACGGTAAACGGAAAAATCGCCCCGGGTCTGTGCCACACGGAAGCCACCCGAATATAGGGAAATGCATGCGTCTGGGAATAATACCCCAGATGGTCCCCGAAGGGTCCCTCCGGTCTGGTCTCATGGGGCACCACCCAGCCGGTGATGCAGAAATCCGCATCGCTGGACAGGACAAATCCCTTGTGCCTGAAATACCGGAAGTTCCGCCCTGCAAGCGCCCCGGCAAAAGCGATTTCCGGCACCCCTTCCGGCAGGGGCATGACCGCGGCCAGGGCATGGGCCGGGGGCCCGCCGATAAAAATGGTCACCCTGAGCGGCCTGTTTTCTGCCAGCGCTTTCTGGTGGTGGATGCTGATCCCCCGGTGCAGCTGATAATGCAGCCCCACCTCCGCATTGGGCCGGTACTGGTTGCCGGAAAGCTGAATTCTGTACATCCCCAGGTTGGACCGCAACACAGATTCTGTCTCCGGATCCTGGGAAAACACCTGGGGCAGCAGCACAAATGCCCCCCCGTCTTCCGGCCAGCAGGTGATCAGGGGCAGCTTGTCAATCAAGGTGGTATGGGCCAGCATTGGTGATTTTCTGCACGGCAAAGGCAATGAGTGGGCCAGGGCCATACCTGCCTTGATCAGCCGACCCGGGGATCTCACGGTCTTCTGGGGGGAAAATTTCATATCCACCAGGGCCTTGACCCGGGCCAGTTCCGGTTCAAATATCTTCAGGGTCCTCTCCCAGGTGCCGTAGAGGTTGGACAATGCCGGGAAGGCGGCGTTTTTGACATTTTCAAACAAAATAGCCGGGCCCCCGGCATCAAACACCTGCCGGGTGATTTCCGCCATTTCCAGATGGGGGTCCACCTGCTGTTGTATACGGACCAGTTCCCCCTGCTTTTCCAGAAACTGCACACACTGACCCAGGCTGGCAAATTTCATAAATCGATACACTCCCGATGCCCGAACCCCTGGCGGTTGTCCATATGATACACCAGGTTTGGCACAAATTTATACAGGCGGGCATGAAACGCATTTTTAAAGAACCCCAGTATGTCGGATCCGGCAAAGGAGATGGTAAATTGCCGGGCATAGGCACCTGCCACAGCCACCGCCTGTGTGCCCGTGCCCTGTTCCAGAACCAGACCGCTCATCTGCAGACCCTCCAGATTTTCAACACAATCATGGGTGCGGAAAATGGATGCAGCACACTGCCTGTCTTTTCCGTCACTGATATGCCGGGCATCCGGGTTGGAAAAAAAGTAAAATGCCCTGTCCCTGTATAAATAATACACCGGCGCGGTCCAGGGCTGGTTGTCTGCGCTGGTGGCCAGCGTCATGACCCGGGTCTGCAAGATCAGTTCCAGGCACCGTTCCGGCACAGGCTTACTGGGCATATCCCCATTCTTTCAGCCGTTTGTATGCATACTGGGAATACTGGTTGGACTGGTAATTGATCATTTTCAGGTAGGCTGTATAATCTGCTGCCGCAGCCTGCTGCCGGCCCAGTTTGTCCCGGGAATACCCCTTGTAAAAGGTCAGCTGGGGATTGCCCGGCAGCAGCCGGTCACAACTGGCAAAATTGTCATATGCCTGTGAAAACTTTTTGGCCCCGACTTGGGCCAGGCCGGCCACATAATGGCCCTGGGGTTCGGTGGGGTACAGGTCAATGGCGGCATTTGCATAGGGAACCGCTTCCTTGGGTTTTTTCTGGATGAGCAGGCATTTGGCCATGAGCACATGGGCGGTGTAATCCTCTTCTGCCCGGTCCAGGGCAGCGGCAAACGCGGCCCTTGCATTGTCGTACTTTTCCTGTGCCAGGTATTTTTCTCCTTCCTGCATGGAAAAAATGGCCTCTTTATGGCGCCTGAGCCCGGCTGTCCGGTCCATGTAGCGTTCCCTTACCAACCGGGCATCTGCGGTATGGGCATAGGGTCCCTGGTTCCGCTGGACAGCGGCTGCCAGGCGCTCATCACTCATGGGATGGGTGGAAAACAGAATCTGGGCGGAGGTGGGTTTTTTTTTGTTCAGGGCATTGAGCATCTCCATGAGCCCCACAAACCCCTGGGAGCCATAACCGGTCTTGACCATGTATTCATGCCCCAGAAAGTCTGCTTCCCGCTCATTGTCCCGGCTGTATTTTGCCAGATACAGCCCCTGTCCCAAAGCCCCCAGCTGCTGGGTCAGATTGCCCAGCCCGCTGGACTGGGTGTTTGCCAGAATGGATAACCCGCCCACCACCAGGGACGACAACTGGCTCTTGGACACCTGTTCAGCTGTATGCCGGGCATTGACATGGCCCAGTTCATGGCCCAGCAGGGCTGCCAGTTCCGCCTCATTGTCCAGAGACAGCAGAATCCCCCTGGTCACGGCAATGGTTCCGCCGGGAAAGGCATAGGCATTGATATAGGTGGCATTGACGCACTGGAAACTGTAGGGCATGCCCTGCCGGTGGACATGGGGCACAAGATCTGTGCCCACCTGGTTGATATACCGGTTCAGATCCTGGTCCTGGATGATCCCGTAATCTGATGAGAACTGAAACGGCGACTGCTGCCGGTCAATGGCGATCTCCTGGTCCCGGGACACCATCATCAGCTGGCGTTCCCCGGTGACAGGATCCATTGCACAGCCGTACAAATGAAACAAGCCTGCTGCAGACACGGTTCCGGCCAGCTGCAGAAACTGCCGCCGGGTCAACACCGGGGTATGGGACACCTGAAATTTTTCATCATCCATCTGGTTTTCCTTTGCACACTGTCCAAAAATGTTCACGCCTTTGCTTTTATAAACATGCCGATGACAAGAAACAGGGTTCCCAGTCCCAGAACAAATCCATACAGGGGCAGGTCAAACACCAGAAAATACAGCACATTTTCCACCACTGCCAGGGGAATAAAGCCAACAACGGATTCGGCATAATCGCCGAGCACCCGGGAAAGGGTCAGCCCTACCCAGAAATTGTCTGTCTCCATAAAATTGGAAATCCCGCTGAACAGCCACACGAAAAATGACACAAGCAGGCACCATATTCCCATTCTGGTCCACATATTTATCTTCCCTGTCTTTTATAAGTCCTGGCAATCCGGGAGGTTGGCGCATCAATTTTTCCAGATTATCAAGACGCTGTTTCCGGTAGATTTCATTCCCAGTATATTCACCCCCACATGCCGCGTCAAGTATTTGGGCCACAAACCACTCTTTTCTTTGGACGATGGTTGTGGTACATCCTTACATTATGGTCAAATCCGGTCAGTCTGTGAGGACTGAAAATTACACGAAAGGGTAACACCATGGCAAAGCAAAACCCCCGGCAGTCAGCTGTTGAAACCACGGATAAAGTGCGGGTTATCGCCCAAAAAATCTGTGCGGCCAAAAAGGTTATCGTATTTACCGGGGCCGGGATTTCCACAGAAAGCGGTGTGCCTGACTACAGAAGCCAGGGCGGTCTGTGGGACAGATTCACCCCGGTCTATTTTGATGAATTCATGTCCAGTGAAGCGGCCCGGATCCGGTACTGGGAACAGCGCATGGACATGGAAAAAGGATTGAAACAGGCACAGCCCAACACCGGACATATGGCCATTGCCCGTCTGTATGCCATGGGGCGCCTGACCGCCGTCATCACCCAGAACATCGACGGTCTGCACCAGGCCTCGGGCATACCCGGCGACAGGATCATTGAGCTGCACGGCAACACCCGCAGGGTCAGGTGCATGACCTGCCGGTCCCTTATCTCCTGGGAAGCTGCGGAAAACATGATTCTGGGGGGAAACAACGCCCCCCGATGCGGGTGCGGGGGATACTACAAACCAGATACCATTTCATTCGGCCAGGCCATGCCCCACAAAGAAACCCAGCGGGCGGCCCGGCTGTCTTCCCAATGTGATCTGTTCCTTGTGGTGGGCTCCACCCTCCTGGTTCAGCCGGCAGCCCTGATGCCGGGATATGCCAGGGACAGCGGCGCATTTCTGGCCATCATCAACCTGTCATCCACCCCCTATGACAGCCTGTGCCAGGTGCTGATCCCAAAAAAAGCGGGACCGGTACTGTCTGAGATCGCAGACCAGGTAAAACTGCAATTGTCAACAACTTGAAAAAAATCCCCGGATATACGATAATACCACCTGAATCCACACTTTTCCCACAGGAGGCCCCTTGGCCAATATTTCCATCACCCTGGAGGGCATTCACAAAGCGGCTGCCCAGCTGAACTACCGGCCCGGCTCTGTCAAGTACAAAGCACTTGCAGCCATCCTTTCCTTTTATACCACCGAAGATGCCATCCAGTCCCTGCACCGTATCGATACAGACACCCTGGTGAAAACTGTCTGGGATGTGGGCAGCGACAGATCAAAAATCAAATCCAAAAGAAGAAATTATTTCAGTCTGAAATCCGCCATAAATGCTGATCTCATGCGCTTGTCCAGCAAGGACAAAAACCCTGAAAATATCATGATCACGGATGCCAATATCTTTGATATGACAGAGGACGCCAAAAACAACCTGCTGTCATCCTTCAGCGATGCCATCAAAACCGGAGATGTGGATCTCCAGCAGGCAACCGATATTCTCAAGGTCCTCACCGATTTTCTGGATGAATTCCAGACAGATGAAAAAACCGAGGCATCCCGGGATATCATTGAACAGATCCAAAACCTGCTGACCCGCATTTCTCAGGGTGTGCCGACAGATGACACACAGATGCCGGACAGTGAAGGCGGTACCGAAGAACCCATGACTGAAGCGGATGATCTGTTAGAAGAAGTTGAAGAGATAGAAGAAGATGAGGACCTGGAAGAAGTTGAAGAACAGGATGAGGAGGAAGAACTGGTCGCACTGGACCCTGATGAGGAGCTGGTGGAACTGGAAGAGGACCAGGATCTTGCAGAAACGGCAGATGATGACCAGGATACCGGTTCTGACGAAACCGACAGCTTTGATGAAGATGATGAGCTGGTGGAGGTGGATGAGGCGGAAGATCCTGCGGAAGACAGTGAAGAGATTGTTCTGGATGAAGATGACGACATTGCAGAACTGGATGAGGATACAGAAGAGATCGCCCTGGAAGAAGATGAAGAGCTGGTGGAGCTGGATGAAGAAGAAACGCTTGATGAGGATACGGAAGAAATTGTTCTGGAGGATGACGAAGACCTGGAAGAGGTTGATGAACTCAGTGATGAAGAACTCCAGGCCCTGGAGGATTTCAGACAGAAGCAGGCCCTGGCTGAAGAATTTGATGAAGCCCTGGGGGAAAGGGAAAAAAAATTCAATGCCTATGTCAAGGTTCCCGGCGGCATCTATACCGTGGGCACAAAAAAAAGTGGTGCTTCCTTTGGCCTGGAACTGCAGCAGATTGAAATGCCGGAGGTCTATGTCGGCCGGTATCCTGTCACCAATGCCCTGTTTGAAATTTTCATAGACAACACCGGGTACCAGACCACAGCAGAAAAAACCGGGTTTGGCACGGTATTTTCATCCCGGTTCAAAAGCAGCGGCAATCAGGCATCATGGCACAAAAGCAGCGGATCCAAACAGGTAAAAGGGGCCTGCTGGTACCAGCCCCACGGCCCTGGATCTTCGCTGCACAAAAAACGCAACCATCCTGTGGTGCAGGTCAGTGTGGAAGATGCGTTTGCATATGCGTCATGGATCGGGCGCAGACTTCCCACCCAGGCCGAGTGGGAAGCAGCAGCGCGGACCGATCTGGGCTATAGATACCCCTGGGGAAATGATTTTGCCGTCCAGGCCCTGAACATTGAAGACAGCGGCCTGGCAGATACCAGCCAGGTGGATGCCTATGAAATGCATGCCAATGCCTTTGCCATCGTGGACTTGCTGGGCAATGTCATGGAATGGACCGCAGATGTGGAAATGCCCCCGGCAGCAGTTGCCGGGGGCAGCCCTTTATGCGTTGCAAAGGGCGGGGCCTGGAACAGCGGTCCCCAAGTGACCATCAGTTCCAGGGGGCTGTACAAAAACGGATTTACCGCCAACACTATCGGATTTCGCTGCATTTCCGAACTTTTTCTATAGGGATCTGACATGGACCGGTTCATCCAGGAATACCTTGATTTTCTCATTGTGGAAAAAGGGCTCTCCCCCAACAGCATTGCATCCTATGCAGATGACCTGTCCCAGTTTACAAATTTTCTCATGGAAAACAACATCCAGCAGCTGGATCAGGCAGATACCACCGTTATTCTGGCATGGCTGGTCCACCTGACCCGCAAAGGGCTGGCCCCGAAATCCCGGGCCAGGCACCTGATCACCATCAGGGGGTTATATACATTTTTGGTAAACCAGAACCATGTCACGGTCAGTCCGGTCACTGATGTGGATATTCCCAGAACCGGGCAGGCACTTCCCAAAATCATGTCCATACCGGAAGTGGAAGCCCTGCTGGCAGTCATCGACACCACCCGGCCCAAAGAGCTGCGCAATGCCGCCATGCTGGAAATCATGTACGGGGCGGGCCTGCGGGTGTCTGAACTCATCCATCTCAAACTGTCGGACATCAACCTGGATGCCAACCTGGTAAGGGTGATGGGCAAAGGGGCCAGAGA
>DATFJY010000058.1:0-18923 GCA_035268905.1 Desulfotignum sp. | reverse complement strand
CTGTTGGTGTCCTGTGCCCGGCCCGAGATCTTTCGGGGCCGGTTTTCGTAACTTTTTTTAGTCAAGTAACTGATCACCTGTATCCGGTTCTGTATTCCGGTATGTCTGCTGGCCCCTCCGGATCTGACGGTCCGTTCACAGTACACCAACAGGGGCTCCTCATAGTAGTGTGTACCCAGCTATAGCAAATATCCAGCAAAAAAGAAATCTCCCTTGACAGAGACCTGAATCCGGGTTCAAGATAGGGGATCACTACCAGTATCAGGAGCCGGCCCATGAAACGGGGAAAAAAAATCATTTTTGTGTCCCATTGCCTGTTGAACGCCAATGTCAAGGTGATGGGCCTGGCCGCCCACCCGGGTGCGGTCAGGGAACTGGTCTGTTTTCTGATGGACCATGACACCGCCATGGTGCAGCTTCCCTGCCCGGAATCTGAAATTCTGGGGCTGTGCCGCTGGGGCCATGTGAAAGACCAGCTGTCATACCCGTTTTTTAAAGACCGCTGCCGGCGCCTGCTGGCCCCGTTCATTCGCCAGATTCACATGTACCGGGATAACGGCTATTTTCTCAAAGGGGTCATCGGCGTAGACGGCAGCCCCAGCTGCGGGGTACATAAAACCTGCCGGTCAACTCGGTGGTCCGGTGATTTTCTGGACAAAGAAGACACCTGGGAAAAAATTCAGAGCCTGGAATGGCGGGCTGAACCCGGCATTTTTATAGAAATATTCCAGGCACTGCTGAGGGAAAACAACCTGTCTCTGGATTTTTTCGCGGTGGATGAAACCGAGATCAACGCTTCCCTTTCCAGTCTCTTCCAGACACTTTCACCCCTTCTGAAAGGGTAACCGGGATCTAACCACAGTGACAAACTTTCTGGCCTGCTATCATTTTTTTCTATAGATCTACTTGTTTCCATCAATATTAACTATTTGACTGAATAGACTCCGACCCATAAAATTCTCATTTTCAAAGGGGATGTAAATCGGACGCCTGCCGATGACCGGCGGCACCCAAAAAATATTAATCCAACGATGAAAGGAACACCGTTATGAAGAAAAACCTGTTTATCTCATTGATCCTGGCCCTGGCCGTCATTGCTGCCACCTGGAACCTTGCCGCAGCCGGGGACAGCCAGTGGTCGAAAATCGAACAAAGCGGCAGCATCACCGTGGGCAACTGCCCGGAATACCCACCCTTTTCATTCAGGAATACCAGCGGACAGGTGGAAGGGTTTGACTCTGATTTCGCCCGGGCCCTGGGACGTGCCCTGGGGGTTGACGTGGTCATGAAGGATACGGCCTGGGAAGGACTGGTTGCCGGCATGAAAAAAGGGGATCACGACATCATCATCTCCTGCATGTCCCCGGAGGAAGCCACCCAGGCATCCGACAGCGTGAACATGAGCAAACCTTACTACCGCCTCAGTGAAATCATCGTCACCCGGTCCGATGTCACGGACATCACCGCCAAGGAAGACCTGGCCGGCAGAATCGTGGGGGTCCAGGCCAACAGCACCAGTGAGGTGGCAGGTGACAGCCTGGCGGACATGGGCATCAACGTCAAAGATATCCGGCGCTACAACCGCAACTCCGAAGCGCTCATCGACCTGAAGAACAAGCGGGTGGATGCCGTGGTGGTGGGATTTGCCTATGCCGCCACCAAGGTCAATGACAGCCCGGACCTGAAAATCATCAATGACCCGGTGCGGTCCGTGGATATCGTGGTGGTCCTGGATCACGGGGAAGATGCACTGACGGAAAAGATCAACCAGGCCATCGACACCGTGAAGTCCAACGGAAAATTTGACCGTATCCATGACAAATGGCTGGCCCTGTAGCAGACCATGTCCCTTGATTTTTCGTTTCTGATACCCTACCTCCCCCAGCTGGCAGCGGCTGCCCGGGTTACTCTCACCATCGGCGTGTTCTCCTTTGTGCTGGCCCTGGTCGTTTCCGTGCTGGTGGGGGTGCTTCGGTCCGGGCGGCTGCCCTGGATCGTGAATTTCCTGCTGGGGATCTACGTGGAGATCTTCAGGAACACGCCGCTGCTGATCCAGCTGTTTTTCATCTACTACGGCCTGCCCACCTTCGGCATTGTCCTGACCCCTGTCACGGCGGCGGTAATCGGCCTGTCCCTGAACTCCGGGGCCTATATGTCCGAAGTGGTACGGGCTGCCATCAGCTCGGTGAACAAAGGGCAGTACGAGGCTGCCTTCTGCCTGGGGTACAACCGGTATCAGGTATTTCTCCATATCGTTCTGCCCCAGGCCTTCCGCATAGCCTTACCCACCCTGATGAACTACTTCACCACCATGATCAAAGAAACCTCCCTGGTCTCGATTTTGTCCATTGCAGAGCTCACCCGGGTGGGCAGCCAGATTTATGCCCGGACCCTGAGTCCTTTTGAGATCTATATCACCATCGGGGCTGTCTATTTTGTCATGACCTACAGTGTGGCACTGCTTTGCCGGTGGGTTGAAAAAAAGGGAATCAAATGGACCCCCTGATCCGTGTGGACCGCATCAGCAAATCCTATGGCAGCCATATGGTTCTCAACGATATCAGCCTGGAAGTCCGCCAGGGCGAAATCCTGGCGGTCATTGGTCCCTCCGGCGCCGGGAAAAGCACCTTTATCCGGTGCCTCAACGGACTGGAACAGGTGGACAGGGGATCTGTAACCGTGGCCGGCCAGCCCGTCACCTCCGTCACCAGCGTGGCAGGCCGGGTGGGCATGGTGTTCCAGCAGTTCAACCTGTTCCCCCATTACACGGCCATTGACAATATCGCCGCCCCATTGCGGACCATCAAGAACATGCCCCGCCCCCAGGCCCGTGACCGGGCCGCCGAACTGCTGGAGTCGGTGAAACTGGCGGACAAGGCCGGTCAGTATCCGTCCACCCTGTCCGGTGGGCAGCAGCAGCGCCTGGCCATTGCCAGGGCCCTGTCCATGTCCCCGGACATCATGCTGTTTGACGAACCCACCTCTTCCCTTGACCCGGAACTGGCCCATGAGGTGTTTGACACCATTCAGGCCCTGGCCCGCAGCCACATGACCCTGGTGCTGGTCACCCATCAGATGAACATGGTGAAAAATTTTGCTGCCCGGGTATTGTTTCTGGAAAACGGGGCCATCTTTTTTGACGGCACCTTCGATGCCCTGACCACTGCCGCAGACCCGCGAATCAGACAGTTCTTAAAAAAAATATACCCTTGATCCCAATGGTACCATCTGTCGGATATCCCTTTGATATTGCATTTCGTCACTTCAACAAGCGGTTTAAACAACAGACCGTTCTGCAAGAGATTACCTGTGATGCCGACTCCAGTGAACGGTTCTCCATCATGGGACCGTCCCGGGCGGACAAAACCACCCTGCTCAATATCATGGCCGGCCTGTGATCTCTGGAGAAACCATACTGGATGCGGGCATCGGGCCGGTGTTCAGGACAGGCGTACCGGTATCCTGTGTTCCGCAAGATGGGCCTTGACATCGGCAATCGGGACCTCTTTTCTGTGAAAAATCCCGGCTGCCAGGGCTGCATCCGCTCTGGTTTCAGTAAACACCTCTGAAAAGTGGTCCGCGCACCCGGCACCGGAAGACGCGATCACCGGAATGGTCACCGCCTGCTTCACAGCCCGGATCAGTTCCAGGTCAAATCCGGCCCCAGTACCGTCCCGGTCGATGCAGTTGAGCAGGATTTCGCCGGCTTCCAATGCTTCACAGGCTTTGGCAAGGGTCACGGCATCCAGGTCCACGGCAGTCCGCCCCCCCTGGACCGTGCACTGGTACCAGCAATACTTTTCCCCTTTGGGACCGGGAATCCGGGTGTTGATGACATGGTGGCCGTTGGCATCTTCCGGTGCGGCCACATACACCCGTCTGGGATCGATGGAGATCACCACAGCCTGGGCCCCGTATACCCGGGAGATCTGTTCGATGGCGCTGAAGCCGGTTTTTTTGCCGGTGTCCACAAAGGCTTTGGCAATGTGCACCGCATCACTGCCGATGGAGATCTTGTCCGCACCAGACCTGAAATACCGGGCTGCCACTTCCAGAGCGGTGTAGTGCCGACCTTGGGCATCGGTATAATCCTTGATCCCGCCGCCGATGGTCAGGGGCACGAACACGTTTTTGGAGGTTTCTTCCAGCACCCGGATCATGGGCAGGTCTGCCAGGGGAAAATCCCGGAATCCGGTGATGTTCAGAAAGGTGATCTCATCGGCCCCTTCTTCGTAATACCGCCGGGCCAGGTCCACGGGTTTGCCCAGGTTCCGGACACCGCCGCTGCCGCCGGCATCCGCCTTTTCTCTGACATCATACTGGTCCCCCTTGGTCACCACCAGGTCCCCCTGGTCGTTGGACCGGACATCCAGACAGGCGATGATCCGTTTGGAAAGCCCGCATCCCGGAATATCCACCCGGCCGCAAGGGGTGAAGTCCGGCAGCCTGATGAAGTTTTCCAGCAGCTGCATTCCGTTTTTTCCGCTTTTTTCCGGATGAAACTGGGTACCGATGATATTGCCCTGCTGAACGGCACTGGCAAATGCATAGTCATAGGTGGTGGTGGTCAGCACTACGGATGGATCATGGGGCACCAGGTGAAAAGAATGCACAAAATAGAACCGGGCATCCGGCCCGACCCCCTGCATCAAGGGTGAGTCCTGCTTGAGGTGAATGCCGTTCCACCCCATGTGGGGGACGGAGCGGTTTGTCTTGAACCGCTCCACCCGGCCCTGGAAAAAACCGATGGACTCCGTGTTGGACAGATCCTCCTCACTGCCCTGGAACAGGGCCTGCATCCCCAGACAGATGCCGAAAAACGGCCGGTTGGAAGCCAGATACTCACGCAGCGGTTTCATATACCCCTTGCGGTTGAGCACCTGGATCATGTTTTCATAATTGCCCACCCCGGGAAAAATGATCTTTTCCGCCGACAAAATGTCTTCCGGGGAAGTCACGGTGTTCAGGGTGCCCCCCAGCTTTTCCACGGCATTTCTCACACTGCGCACATTACCTGCGCCATAATCCAATAAAGTTATCATCTGTTGTTCTTTCAACTTTTCGTCAACACGCGTTCATCAAATCCCATACTTCATGACCCTGATCCACTTAGTGATCTTCGTGCCCTTCGTGTTCTTCGTGGTAAAATCCAGCCACATCATTGTCATGACCTTGTGTTTAAAAATCAATACTCCCGGGGGTTCTGGGAAAGGGTATCACGTCCCGGATATTGGTGATGCCGGTGACCATCATCAAAAACCGTTCAAATCCCAGGCCGAACCCGGAATGGGGCACCGAACCATACCGCCGGGAATCCAGGTACCACCAATAGGGTTCTTTGGGCATTTTCATCTGATCCATGCGCAATTCCAGGACATCCAGGCGCTCTTCCCGCTGGCTGCCGCCGATGAGCTCCCCGATGCCGGGGACCAGCAGATCCAGGGCTGCCACGGTTTTTCCGTCATCATTGATGCGCATGTAAAAGGGTTTGATCTCTTTGGGATAGTCAAACAAAAACACCGGTTTTCCCACATATTCTTCCGCCAGGAACCGCTCATGCTCTGACTGAAGATCTGTGCCGTAGCTGACCGGATAGGTAAATTTCTTTTGGGATTTTTCAAGAATACCTATGGCTTCGGTATAGGGCATTCTCTCAAAGGTTTTGCCTGATAAGGTCTCCAGTCGGCCGGCCAGGCCCTTGTCCACAAATTTTGCAAACAGGTCCAGGTCCTCTGTGCAGGCGGTGAGGGCATGGTTCACCAGATATTTCACCAGTTCCTCTCCATGGTCCATGCTGCCGGACAGATCACAGAATGCCATTTCCGGCTCCAGCATCCAGAATTCGGCCACATGCCGGCTGGTGTTGGAATTTTCCGCCCGGAAGGTGGGACCGAAGGTGTAGACATCCCCCAAGGACAGGGCAAACATCTCGGCAGACAACTGCCCGGATACGGTGAGGTTGGATTCCTGGCCGAAAAAATCCTGTGAAAAATCCATTTTTCCCTGTTTTGAAACTGCATCCGGATCCAGGCTGGTGACACGGAACATCTCCCCGGCCCCTTCACAGTCCGATCCGGTGATAACCGGCGAGGTCAGGTAAAAAAAGCCTTTTTCTCTGTAAAACCGGTGGACGGCATGCACCATCTCCGACCGGATCCGAAAGGCGGCCCCGAATTTGTTGGTTCTGGGCCGCAGATGGGCGATGGTGCGCAAAAACTCATCTGAATGCCGTTTTTTCTGCAAAGGATAGGTGTCCGGCGCCAGGCTGATGATCTTCACATCTGCCGCCTGGATCTCCCATTTCTGGCCCTTGCCCGGGGATGCCACCAGCTCTCCTTCAACCACCACGGCAGACCCGGTGGTGATGCCCTGGATTTCTGTATAATTGGCCAGTTCGCTGCCAGCCACCACCTGGATGTTTTTCAGACAGGAGCCGTCATTGATCTCCATAAAAGAAAATCCTTTGGCATCGCGCCGGGTCCGCACCCATCCTTTTATCAGCACCTTTCCCGGGGAGGTGTCATACCCGGTGAGCTGGTTGATTTTTGTTCTTTTCATTGCCATATCCTGGAAATAATTATATATTAAAAAATTTGGGTAATCTAATGCCACACAAACACTATTATTTTTAATTTCCGTATCATGCATAGACAAAATTATCAAGACATCCTTGGGCTGGTCCAGTCCCCCACCCGGTATGCAGGCAATGAAATCAATACAATAAAAAAGGATCTGGATCAGGTGGATCTGACATTTGCCCTTGTGTTTCCGGACCTGTATGAAATCGGCACCTCCCATTTCGGTCTCCAGATCCTGTATTCTATTCTGAACCGGGAAAAAAATATAGCTGCAGAGCGGTTTTTCACCCCGGCCCCGGACCTGGAAGCCCTGATGGCTTTAAAAAACATCCCCTGTCTGTCCATGGAATCCAGAAAACCCCTGGCAAAATTTGATATCATCGGTTTCAGCCTGCTCTACGAGCTGAACTTCACCAATATCCTGACCATGCTTGCTTTGTCCGGAATCCCCTTTTTTGCCAGGGACCGGGACCAGACATTTCCCCTGGTCATCGGCGGCGGCCCCTGCGCATTCAACCCCGAACCTTTGGCAGATTTTTTTGATGCCTTTGTCATCGGGGACGGAGAAGAAACCGTGCTGGCGGTTTCAAGGGCCGTTATTGCGTTCAGGCAGCAGGGGGATGGCAAAAAATCCACCCTCCTGCAGATGCTGTCTGAAATTGCCGGGGTATATGTGCCACAGTTTTTCACCCCGTTTTTTGATGAAACCGGCTGCCAGAAGCTCTCTTGTCTCCGGGAAGATTATACCCGGGTCAAACGCGCCTTTGTGCCAAAACTGACAAAAGACAATTTTCCCATGGACCCCATTGTGCCCTTTGGCAAGCCGGTGCATGACCGGCTGCGCCTGGAAATTGCCAGAGGCTGTACCAGGGGTTGCCGGTTCTGCCAGGCCGGCATGATCTACCGGCCGGTACGGGAACGATCGGTACCGGACCTGATCCAGATCGCCAAAACCGCACTGGCATCCACCGGGTATGCTGATATTTCCCTTTTGTCTTTGAGCACCGGGGACTACTCCCGGCTGCCGGATCTCATGCAGCAGCTGCTGACCATCAGCCGCAACCAGTGCAATGCCATTTCCCTGCCCTCCATCCGGGCGGAGCGGCTCACCCCCGAGCTGATGGCCCTTATCAAAACCGTGCGCAAAACAGGATTTACCATTGCACCGGAAGCCGGTACCCAGCGCCTGCGGAACATCATCAACAAAAACCTCACAGAAGAGAGCATCCGGGACACGGTGAAAAACGCATTTGATTTGGGGTGGAAACACATCAAGCTGTATTTCATGATGGGCCTGCCCTTTGAAGAAGCCGCTGATATCCAGGGCATCTGCGATCTTTCCAACAGCCTGGCATCCGACTATGCCAAAGGAAAGCGCAGCATCAATGTCAGTGTCACCACCTTTATCCCCAAACCCCACACCCCGTTCCAGCGCCATCCCCAGCTCACCCTGGACGCCACCATGGAGCGCCTGAATTTTTTAAAGAAACACCTGGGCCATCCCAAGGTCAACCTCAAATGGCAGGACCCCTGCATGAGCCTTGTGGAAGGGGTGTTTTCCAGGGGAGACAGAAAATTGTCACAGGTACTGGCAGCAGCCCATGCAAACGGCTGCCGCCTGGACGGATGGAATGATTATTTTGACTTTTCCAAATGGCGCAAATCCTTTGAACAGACCGGCATTGACCCGGATTTTTACACCTCCCGGCACCGGGAAAAAACAGAACCTTTGCCCTGGGAACACATTGATACCGGCGTGTCACAACCGTTCCTGGAAAAAGAGTGGGAAAACGCGGCAAAACAGGCCCTGACACCGGACTGCCGGGAACAGGACTGCACCGGATGCGGGGTCTGCGACTTCAAACAGATCCGCCCGGTTATCTATAATATTGAAACAGGGCCTGTTTCCGGGGAACCGCCCGCCCCCTTGATGGAAGATGCCGCTTTTTCCCAGTATACCGTCTGGTATGCAAAACTGGCGGATGCCCGGTTTTTCGGGCACCTGGAACTGGCCACCATTGTCCAGCGGGCAGTGAGACGGGCCAGTCTGGCAGTGAAATACTCCAAAGGATTCAATCCGTCCATGCGGCTTTCCTTTGACAGTGCCCTGCCTGTGGGAATGGAAAGCGAAGAAGAGATATGTCATATTTTCCTTGACCGGAAACTGGCCCCGGAAACCATTCAGGATGCGTTAAACCGCCAGCTGCCCCCGGGGCTGACAGTGACAGACTGCCGGCGCACCCGCCAGGAGAAGACCAATGCCGCTGCTGCCTGTGTGTATCAGGTGCGGCTGCCGGAAACCAGCCTGGATGCAGACACCGTGGACCGGTTTATGGCAAAAGATGCATTTGTTGTTGAAGATCTGACCAAAAAGGGTAAAATCAGAAAAACCGATTTGCGGCAGTCTGTTGCAGCACTGCACTGGAAAACACCCCATACCCTTGAAATGACCATGCAGCCTTATAACGGCAGGCACATCCGGCCCGGAACCATTCTCAAGCAGTGTTTCAGCCTTACAGATGCCGCTGTCTGCCAGGCGCGGATCAAAAAACGGAAACAAGGATAACCCATGTTAAAAGAGCTAGTTGTAAATGCCGTACCCCATGAAACCCGGGTGGCGCTGCTGGAAAACGGGAATATTGTGGAAGTGTTCATCGAACGGGAAGATGAAACCAGCATTGCCGGCAATATCTACAAAGGCCGGGTCCAGCGGGTGCTTCCCGGCATGCAGGCAGCATTCGTGGACATCGGGTTTGACCAGGCCGCCTTTATTTACGTGGATGATGTGCTGGATACGGAAAGCCACAAAATGTACCAAAAATTTGAACAGGACCAGGATGTGGAGCCGGACACTGAAACAGAGGATGAAGACAGTCTTGCTTTGGAAAAACAATCCTGGAACCTTTTATCACACCCGGATCACAACATAGAAGACCTGCTCACCGAAGGCCAGGAAATCCTGGTCCAGGTATCCAAATCCGCCATCGGCACCAAAGGCCCCAGGGTCACCACCCATATCTCACTGGCAGGCCGGTACATGGTGCTGATGCCCACGGTGGACCATATCGGCATTTCCAAACGCATTGATGATGAGACAGAAAGAACCCGCCTGCGGGAACTGTTGCTGTCAATGCGCACAAACAGTTTCGGATACATTTTCCGGACCCAGTCCCAGGGGGTGAATGCCGCCACCATCAAAAAGGAGATCGATTTTCTCACCAAAACCTGGGAAGACATCCAGAGCAGAAACCGTATCGGCTCAGCCCCTTCCCTGGTGTACAAAGACCTTACCATCACCTTCCGGGCGGTGCGGGATCTTTTGGCCAGCGAGGCGGACAAACTGATCATTGATTCTCCAGTGGAATATGAGCGGGTACAGCAGTTTTTGCAGAAACTGCTGCCGGATGTGCACCTGCATGTGGAACTCTACCAGGGACGCGAATCCATTTTTGATGCCTTCAATATTGAAGGGGATGTGGCCAGGGCGTTGAAAAAAAAAGTGTGGCTCAAATCCGGGGGATATATTGTCATAGAACAGACCGAGGCCCTGGTGGCCATTGATGTAAACACCGGCCGATATGTGGGCAAACACAATTTTGATGAAACCATCCTCAAGACCAACCTGGAGGCGGTCAAGGAGATTGCCTACCAGATCCGGCTGCGCAACATCGGGGGCATCATCATCATCGATTTTATCGACATGAAAAAAGAGTCCCACAAGGAAAAAGTGATGTCCCAGCTCAATGAGGCCATGAAAAAAGACAAAAGCCAGACCAATATCCTGCCCCTGACCGAGCTGGGCCTTGTCCAGATGACCCGCAAAAGGACCCGGCGCAACCTGACCCGCACCCTATGTGAACCCTGTTTCTACTGCAACGGCAACGGCCACCTTTTGTCCAAAAAATCCATCTGTCACAAAATTTTTCGGGACCTTGTCTCAGAAGCTGGGGATATCATTGGCAACCGGTTCACGGTAAAAGTGCACCCGGAAATTGCCCAGCTGCTCCATGGCGGGGAAAAACATTTGATCACCTCCCTGGAAAACCAGTTTTCCAAACCGATTGCCATCTATCCGGAACCCCATTACCACCTGGAAGAATACCATATTTTTGAATCACTTGTGAAATGATGATGATTCAATTGTTGACTTTTATACCGAAAAAAAATATTATATCATGTTTATTGAAGATCGTTGGTAAACCCAATAATAACCAGATTCATTTAAGGACACGCATTTTATGAAAAGAACATTTCAGCCGAGCAATCGGAAAAGAACCAGAAAACACGGATTCCTCAAACGAATGTCCACACCGGGCGGAAAACGCATCATCCGTGCCAGACGGGCAAAAGGCAGAAAAAGGCTGGCATTGTAAAAAGGAGTTGATTGACGGAATTTTCTTTACCCAAAGCGGTGAGGCTCAGGAAACGGGCCGAATTTTTAACGCTTTCGAAACAGGGGAAAACAGTATATTCCCCATATTTTTTAGCCATTGTCTGTGACCGGTCGAACCAGCACAACCGAATCGGTATTACCGTATCAAAAAAAGTGGGGAATGCAGTAGCGCGTAACAGGATTAAACGACTTATCAGAGAATATTTCAGACATAAGAAACATTCGATCCCGGGAGCCAGGGATATCAATATCATTGCAAGAAAGGGTCTGACTACGCTATCCAACAAGCAGATAATTGAAAAGCTTGATAAACTTTTCAGCAAAATAGCATTGGCCGATAAAGAATAATGAAGCAGCTATTGTTACTATTGATTACATTTTATCAATTTTTCATATCACCGCTGACAGGACAGAACTGCCGGTTTTATCCCAGTTGTTCCGCCTATGCGGTTGAGGCGGTGCAAAAACATGGCAGTCTCAAAGGCAGTTTGCTGGCTGCAAAACGAATATTGCGTTGTCATCCATTTCATGCAGGGGGATTTGACCCGGTTCCATAATTGATCCATATGCCCGACTGTTTTCCTCTCCCCTGAAAATTGTTTGAAAAAATTTTCAAACTGAGGAGAGAAAATGGATGAACAAAAACGATTATTGTTGGCGGTGTTATTGTCTGTGGTAGTCCTTGTGGGCTATCAATTCTTTTTTACCACACCACCGGCTGACCGTAATCTGCCGCAGAACACCCAGGAATCTTCGGACCAGGCCCGGCAGCCCGCATCCAAAGAAGACCGGTCCACTGTTTCCGATTACAACCGCTCTGACCAGGATCTTCCTGCGCCCTCACCCCAGCCGTCAGCAACGGATTTCAAAACCATTTCCGTATCAACCCCCCTGTACAGCATTGCCATATCGGAATACCTGGCTGCTGTCACAAGCCAGTCGCTCAAACACTATAAATCCAGCAATGGATCATCCACCGACCTGAAGCAGGTGGTGGATCCACGGCTGCCCCGGGGTACGCTGGTCACCGGCACACAGGGAGGAACGATCCAGGGGCTTGACAATGCCGTATTTTCCGCAGACACAGACACCACAAATCTGACCCTTGCCCGGGGGGAAAAAGCGGTTGTCTTTTCATGGACCAGCCCACACGGCATTACCGTCAAAAAAATCTACCGGTTTCAGGCTGATTCCTATCTGATCGACTGTGATATCGTAATCCAGAACGGATCCGGCATGCCTTTGAATGATGCGCTTGTCATCACCACCCCGGGGATTTTTGACGAAGAAACCAAAAAACGGTCCCGGTTTGCCTTTGAAGGCCCTGTGGCCTATATCGGCAAAGAATACCACACCATTAAACCCAAGGACATTGAAGACCAGGACACCTTTAGCGGCCAGGTCAACTGGACAGGATACACAGACCGGTACTTTCTGACAGCTGTTATCCCTCCGGAAACCGGGGATGCCCTTCTCAAACTCCAGTATGAAAATGAAATGGCAGAAAGCCGGCTGGTGTGGCGGATGGACCGGCTGGATCCGGGAAAACAGGGGGAATATCCCTTTGTCTACTATATGGGGCCCAAAAGCCACAAGGTGCTCAGCCAGTATGACAATTCTTTAAAAAAAGCCATCAATTTCGGATTTTTTGATCTCCTTGCCAAGCCGCTGCTCATCACCATGAATGTTATCCATGAAGTGATTCCCAACTATGGGGTGGCCATCATCATTCTGACCATTCTCATCAAGCTCATTTTCTGGCCCCTGGGCACCAAAAGCTACAAATCCATGAATGAGATGAAAAAGGTCCAGCCCCTGATGATGGAAATCCGGGAAAAATACAAAAATGACAAGCAGCGGATGAACCAGGAAATCATGGGTCTGTATAAAACCTACAAGGTCAACCCGGCCTCGGGCTGCCTGCCGCTGCTGGTGCAGATGCCCATCTTCTTTGCGTTGTACCGGATGCTCTACCAGGCCATTGAACTGCGCCATGCCCCGTTTGTGGGGTGGATCACCGACCTGTCCGGCCCGGACCGGCTGTTTCATTTTGACTTTGCCATTCCCCTGATGGATGCACCATACGGCATACCGGTGCTTACCCTGCTCATGGGCGCCTCTTTTCTGGTTCAGCAGAAAATGACCCCCATGGCCGGTGATCCCATGCAGGCGAAAATGATGATGCTCATGCCCATCTTCATGACAGTGCTGTTTATCAATTTTCCGTCAGGACTGGTCTTGTATATGTTTGTAAACAATATCATTTCCATGGGCCAGCAGTATTATACCCAAAAGAAATTTTCCAGATAGCAGGAGGCAATGTATGAAAAAAACCCGGGAATTCAGTGGAAAAGACGTTGACGCTGCCGTCAAAACTGCCTGCTCAGTATTGTCTGTTTCCAAAAAAGAACTCAAGTATGATGTGATATCTACCGGTGCATCCGGCATTTTCGGCATCGTGGGCCGCAAAGATGCCATCATAAAGGTGTTTCTCCCCCAGAACAGCACAGACGCATCGGAAGATGATATGGAAGGTATCCGCTCCATGGTGGATGAAGCCTTTGGAGAAAACACCCGTGTGAACAGTCAGGACTCCCCCAAAAAACAGAACAAAACCGATAAAGGTCAGCAAAAGAAACAGCCCCCTGCAAAGCCCCAAAAAAAGCAGGTCCCTTCTCCTGAAAAAAAACCGCAGCAAGTATCCCCAAAAAAACCTGACACCACTGCATCATCACCGCAGCCCGATGCGGACACCAAAAAATCCCAGCCGGAAACCCGGCCCAATGCTGACAAACCGCAGCCTGAGCAAAAAGACAAACCACACCCCCACCAAAAAGAGGATACATCGGATTTCCCGCCTGAACCCCGGACAGAAACACCGCCAATGGTGGATGTAACCCAAGAATCAATCGATCTGGGCGTACTGACCCTGCAGAAAATGGCCGACCTGATCACCGAAGATGCAGAGGTAGAGGCCCAGACGGACAAAGACCACCTGACATTGAAAATTTTTGGGGGAAACGCCGGTATTCTGATTGGCAGAAAAGGGCAAACCCTGGATGCCATGCAGTTTCTGACCGACAAGATCATCAACCGGAAAAGCGAGGCCCGGGTGCGGGTGAAGGTGGATGTGGAAGGGTATACGGAAACCCGCAAATCCAATCTCCGGCATCTGGCCGTCAAGATGGCGGAAAAAGCCAAAAAAACCGGCCGGCCGGCCACCATCAACCAGATGAGTGCCCAGGACCGGCGGATCGTCCACCTGGCCCTGAAGGATGACAACCGGGTCCGGACCCAGAGCATGGGGGACGGCTATTACCGGCGGCTGGTGATTTTCCCCAAAAAAAAGAACTCCTTTGCCGGAAAAAAGCGGTTTAAAAGATAGGCTTTATGAATGACACCATTGCTGCAATCGCCACCCCCTCCGGAAGCGGAGGAATAGGCGTCATCCGGATATCCGGTCCGGAGGCCAGGGATATTGCGGCACAGATTTTTTTTAGAACCCGGAAAGGAACAACACGGACCGGGCTTCTGGCATCCCACCGGGTGTATCACGGCTATGTGCGGGACAAGGCAGATATCATCGACGAGGTTCTGCTCATTCCCATGCACGGACCCCGGTCATACACGGCCGAAGATGTAGTGGAAATCCAGGCCCATTCCGGCCCTATTGTCCTCAAACAAATCCTGGAACTTGTGCTGTCGAAAGGGGCCCGGCTGTCTGAACCCGGAGAGTTCACCAAACGGGCTTTTTTACACCAGCGCATTGACCTGACCCAGGCAGAGGCGGTGGCGGATATCATCAATGCCAGATCCGCATCCGCCCTGAAATTTGCCGCTTCCCAGAACATGGGGGTGTTAAAGGAAGAGATCCAGTCCCTGCGGGACAAACTGGTTTATCTGCTGTCCTCAGTGGAGGTGTGCATCGATTTTCCGGATGATGCCGCAGACCTTGATGTCACAGCTCAGGGAACAAAAATCCTTGACACGGTGATAACCCGGTGCAAAGCATTCATCCAGCAACATGAAGATGCCTGTTTTCTAAAAGAAGGCATCCGCATCGCCATCTGCGGAAAACCCAATGTGGGCAAATCCAGTCTCATGAACCGGCTGCTGACCAAAGAAAAATCCATTGTCACTGCCATGCCGGGCACCACAAGAGATCCCATCCAGGAAGCGGTGAACATGAATGGTATGCCTTTTGTGATCACAGATACTGCCGGTATCCATGATACCGACGATCTGGTGGAAATTATCGGAATTGAGCGGGCCAAAGACCATATCAAGGATGCAGATTTGGTGTTGTTCATGGTGGAACCGGGAACGGTGCTGTCGGACAGGGAATTTCAAAAAATGGTGCCCACAGACAAAAAACTCATTCTGGTGACCAACAAAATTGACCTGGTCCAGGATCCAAACAAAAAGGAAAAACCGGGAAGTCCGCCAATGCCCAAACTGCCGGATGCCTGCAAAAAAATGCCCGGCATACAGGTTTCCGCACTACATGACCGGGGCATAACACAGCTTCGGGAAAAGATTGTGTACCTGTGTGTACAGAACCTGACCATGGAGGGCTCTGCCGTGATCCCCAATCTGCGGCATAAAAACGCCCTTACCCGGGCCCTTGGCTTTCTTTCATCTGCTAAAGAAAATATACAAAACCGGGAACCGGAAGAAACCCTGGCCATTGATCTGAAAAACAGTATTGATTCCCTGGGAACAATTACAGGGGAAACCGCATCTGTGGATATACTGGATACAATTTTTAACAATTTCTGCATTGGAAAATAAAAAAGGAACCTTGCCCATGGCACTTGATTTTACAAAACATTTCATACAATACGAAGCCCTGGTTCAGGTGGTGGACGGCGTTTTCGACCGGGTCAAACAGGAATACCCCAAAGAGGTTTTCTGCAGGGAAAAGTGCAGTGACTGCTGTTATGCCATTTTTGACATGCCCCTGATCGAAGCTTTGTACCTGAAGGCAAAATTTCTGGAAAAATTTTCCGGCAAAACCAAAAATGATATCCTGGAAACAGCTGACAAAACAGACCGGGCACTGGTCAAACTCAAACGGGCGGCCTATAAAAAAGTGCAGGCAGGTGCAGACCAGCTGGAAATTGTGGGCCGCATGTCCCAGGAACGGGTCAGGTGCCCGCTACTGGGATCTGACGACCTGTGCATGCTGTATGAATTTCGGCCCATCACCTGCCGGATTTACGGGATACCCACCTCCACAGCCGGTGCCAGCCATATCTGCGGACGGACAAACTTCATCCAGGGACATGCCTATCCCACCCTGAATATGGACAAACTCTATACCCAGCTCCAGCTGCTGTCAGCCCAGCTCATAAAGGATATAAAGTCCAGGAATATCAAAATGCATGAAATGCTGATCCCGGTATCCATGGCCCTGGTCACTGATTTCAATGAAGAATATCTGGGGGTCAGACAAAATGGATAACTTTACTGACCAGCAGGTCCAGGAAAGAAAAAAAGCGATTTTCGATGCCATGGGCAAAAGAGGGCAGCGCCAGATCCTGAAAAAAGGGTATGACAAATGGGACCCGTTCCAGGAACCCAAAGACCCCATTGATATCAGAAAAGACAAAACCAAAAGAACCTCCCAGGTATTGATCAGGGAATTTTTATCCCAGGCCGACCATGACACCTATACCAATTCCTTTGCCCAGGGAGCCTTGGAAATGTGCCTGGGAATTATCAATGAAGAGGAAAAAATCAGAGGGATGTTCGCATTTGCCTGCTGGTACAAGGCCCTGCTCAAACAGGAAGGGCATGACACCCTCTGACCGGGATGCTGCCCTGGCCATCCTGGACAATGCAGATACCTGTTTGACAGCCCGGGCCTTTTTGCGCGCCATTGCCCGGCAGCGCAAGATACCGTTTTCCCGGGCCAAAACCATCCTCAAAACCCTGGTGGACAATCAGGAACTGGCCTACCAGGACCTTTTCGGCAGCACCTGTGTCATGGCAAATTTTCAAAAACCGGTCCGAATAACCGACCATTTTTTCCTGATTCCGCCGGACATCCCCAGTATTGCCGGCCCTGGTGAGCTGGATATCCGGCTTGCACAGGGCATATCTTTTGGTTCCGGCCACCACCCCACCACCCGGCTGGGCCTGGCTGCCATAGATCACCTGTTTTTCACCGCCGGTCTTTTGCCGGCAAAAAACCCTGGCCCGGGGGCGGATATCGGCACAGGATCTGGTGTTCTGGCCATTGCCCTGTGCCTGGCAGGCCTGAACCGGTGCCATGCCTGTGATATTGACCCCAATGCGGTATACGAAGCCCGACAAAATATTGCAGCCAATGACCTTTGCAGCAGAATACCGGTATCCGGCCATCCACTGCCGGACACAGGGCCTGATTTTTCCATCATCTGTGCCAATCTGCGCACCCCTAGCCTGGCAGAACTGGCACCTGTTATGGGCCGTCGGCTGATGCCCGAAGGGGTAATCATTTTATCCGGCATAAGGGAATGGGAAACCAGGGGCCTGGCAGCAGATTTCACACGATACGGCTTTATTCGGATCTGGGAAAAAACCCTTAAAAAATGGACCGTCCTGATTCTTACCCGCACGGTGGCAGGCTGTCAAGCGCTGTCATAAAACCATTGTCTGTGGCAGGATGATCCGGTATACTGTATTTTTTCGGCAACCAGAAACCCCAAGGGGCCAATGAAAAAAATTATCCGATATCTGATGCCGGGCATGGTGGTTTTACTGCTTGCCATACAGGTAAGCAGCAATGTATTTGTCTGGACTGATGAAGATGGATTCAAGCATTTTTCCAATATAGCACCATCTCCGGAAGCCGATGATGCCCGGATCCTGGGAAAAGAGATGCAAACCCAGATTTCAGGCGACCAGCCCTTCCAGGTACGCAAGGTATATGATGGTGATTCACTGCTGGTAAAGGGCCTGGATGTAACTTTCAAGGTACGCATGGTGGGCATTGATGCCCCGGAAACCGGGGGCAGGAGCAAGCCCGGCCAGCCCTTCAGCAAGAAATCCCATCTGTATTTACGCCGCCTGGTCAAGGACCGGTCTGTGACCCTGAAAAGCTATGGCCTTGGCGGATATAACCGGATTCTGGCTGAGGTTTTCATCGGCAGCACCAATGCCAACCTGGAAATGATAAAAATGGGGCTTGCAGAGGTGTATCAGGGCAGAAAACCAAAGCAGTTTGATGCGGCCCCTTATGTGGCAGCCCAGACCCGAGCCCGAAATTCCGGCATCGGCATGTGGTCCCTGGGCAGCCGCTACAAAAGCCCGCGGCAATGGCGAAAGGAAAATCCCAGATAACAACGACCCGAGCGGTTTACCAGATACCGTATTCGTTTTTGCATGTCATGCATTTTCACCATTTTCCATGTTGAAACGCTTTTGTCCGAAAAAACCCTTTTTTTCTGAAAAACCGGGGCCGGTATTTGAATGTCTGCATGATTTGTCATGCCCGGCGGAACATAGACGTCAGGGGCATGGCCGTCAAAAGGGAATATCATCATCAGGGATAGGTGCCTGGCCCCCGCCCCCGCCCGGACTGGTCTGGTTATGAAAATTCTGGCTGCCGGGGGCCGGGCCGCCCTGCTGAGGGTATCCGCCGCCCTGCTGGTATCCGCCTTCCTGCTGATATCCGCTGCCGCCCTGGTTGTCAGCCCTTCCGCCACCCAGAAACTGAAAATTGACAGTCACCACTTCGGTCATATAGTGTGTCTGGCCGTCCTTTTCATAATTTCTGGTCTGGAGCCGGCCTTCAATGTAGACCTGCCTGCCTTTGGAGAGATATTTTTCAAGGATTTCCGCCGGCTTTCCAAAGGCCACAATCCGGTGCCATTCTGTTTTTTCCTGTTTGTCCCCGGTGTTTTTGTCCGTCCATTGCTCGCTTGTGGCAATGGGAAAATTAACCACCGCAACTCCCTGCTGGGAAT
>DATFJY010000057.1:0-19075 GCA_035268905.1 Desulfotignum sp. | reverse complement strand
TCCAGGGCATTGAACGATCTTGTCATTCTGGCAGGTGTCAATTATGGCGAAGACCATATGGGCAAAGGCACCCCGTTGCCCAAGCAATTGTCCTACCTGAGCTGACCCATGGGCCGCCCCAAGCGCATACCCGTTATTGTGGCAGCAGGCAGGGGCTGCCGCATGGGTGGTGACACAAAAAAACAATACCTTGTTCTGGACAAGATCCCTGTTCTGACCAGAACCATCATGGTGTTTGACCACCATGATGCCATGGATGACATCATTGTGGTGGTGCCTGAAAATGACCAGGCCTTTTGCCGCAAAAACATCATACAGCCGTATGCATTTTCACGGAAGATCCATGTGGTTGCAGGGGGACAGACCCGTCAGTCGTCGGTTGTAAACGGACTCAACAGGGCTGCCCGGCTGTGTGATGCAGCACCCGGCAGCCTGGTGCTTATCCATGACGGGGTGCGCCCGTTTGTCGGCCCGGATCTGATCAACCGGCTTGTGGATATTGCCGCCAGAAAAGAAGGATGTATTCCGGCCCTTGGTGTGAATGATACCCTCAAGCTGGTGGATGGGAACCGCCAGGTGCAGAAAACCCTTGACAGAAACCGGATTTTCCGGGCCCAGACCCCCCAGGTCTTTCGTTTGGATTTGATCCGCAGGGCATACGAATTTGCCGCAAAAACACAATTTTCAGGCACAGATGATGCATCTGTCATGGAACATGCGAATTTTCCCGTATTCACCACCCCGGGCAAAAATGAAAATATCAAACTGACAACCCCTGATGATCTGTCCCTGGCCCGCTGTATCATGGAACAGGTATCCATTATCAGACGGTAAACATTCCGGTATATTTTACCAGGCCCCCTTAAGGCGCTGACAGTCCGTTCACAGGACACCACCACCAAAGGCTTGCTATAGCGTGCACGCTACTGCAAATATCCAGGGCAGGCAGTTTATTATTGACTTTGAAACCCAGTTAAGCATAATAGAAAAGATTGATTTACCCATGATTCCTTTTTGGAGGTGCCTTGATGGCGGAAAAACCGGCAATAAAAATTGGTTATCTGAAAATTACCGACCACCTGATCCTGGGCGTAACCAAACGCAAACTTGAAAAAGGGATGGAAAATTTTGATCACTGCTCCCTTGAGACGGTTGTCAAGAATGGATGGAATGAGGTTGCAGATGCCATTGCCACAAAATCGCTGGATGGTGCCCTGGTTCTTGCCCCTACTGCCATGGATCTGTTCAAGTCCGGGGTGGATTTGAAACTGCTGCTGCTGACCCATAAATCCGGCAGCGTCCTGGTGAAAAGCAAAAACGCCCATATCGAAAAAATCGAGGATTTTGCCGGCAAAACCGTGTTGATTCCCTATCAGTTGTCCATTCACAATATGCTGTTTCACAAACTGTTGTCAGAAAAGGGATTGACCCCCGGCCGGGCCAATGAACCCAATGTGGACGTGATACTGGAGGTGGTCGCCCCGTTCCAGATGCCGGAAGCGATCCAGTTGGATGAAGAAGGCGAAATCGGCGGATTTATTGTGGCGGAACCCTTTGGTTCCCAGGTCATTTCCCAGGGCCATGGGGAAGAGTTCTACCTGTCCAAGGATCTGTGGTCCAAACACCCCTGCTGTGTATTTGTCATGCGTACCGAAATCATGGAAAAACATCCGGAAGCCATACAGGAAATCTGTACCAGCTTTGTGAGATCCGGCCTTGCCATTGATGCACAGCCGGAACCGGCATCTGTTATCGGCGGTGATTTTTTGTCCCAGGAAAAGGAGGTTATCCAACGGGTACTGACCCTGCCGCCGGACCGGATACTCACCGGTGAGCTGTTTCCTGTAATAGAGGATCTGGAAACCATTCAAAAATATATGATGGACAAAATGAAGATTATGACCAGTCTCATTGATCTGGAGACATTTGTGGACACAAGGTTTGCAAAGGAAGCAGGTGCCAAGTAAGCGCGTTTTTATCCGGCTGCTGCATCAATGTAGGAATAGATCTGTGAAATTGCTTTAACTGTCCATTCAGGCTTTCCTGAAATCGTTTCCACTTTATCCTGGTTCAGCCGTTGGGCTGTTTCTCCGGCATCCAGCCCCCGGGATTTTAAAGCCATGATGATTTTCATCACTGCTGCCTTGTATTTTTTCAAATCCTGATCACGGGAAATATCGGGTTTCAGAGCGGGCTCAGCATCCACCAGGGCGGCCAGGTCATCAAGGGGGGCATTGATTTGTTCACTGTCTGCTGCGCGGGGGCTCCTATTGTCTTCAGCAGTGTCCAGCCCGTTTTTGGCACCGATCAACTGGGAAAGGTCATCCAGATCATCTGTAGGGGGGGACTGCACCAGCAAGGATAAATCATCCAAATCCATTGGGTCGGTGTCGATATCATCCACCGGTCGACTATCTTCCGGGCCGGTTGTTATGAGCAGGCCCAGATCATCCATCTGTTCTGCAGCACCCGTATTTTTTGGAAAATCCTTCTGAAGATCCTGTTCCTCTTGGCTCCCTTTGGCTGCCGGGCCATTTTCAGACGAAGTATCAGATGCGGCTGGGGTATCAGCGGATGCGGCATCAATAAGCGCATCCAGGTTGTCCAGGTCATCAGCATCAGGCAAGGGGGTATCCAGAAGCTGCGTTAGGTCATCATCCATCTGGATTGCCTTGACTGCTTCATGGGTTACAGCCTGGAGTGCCGGCTCCTGGTTGCCCTGCCGGGTCATCTGCTGAAGGGCTGCTGCGATATCATGCATGGCCATGGCTTTTTTTTCTTCTGCCGCTGCCCGTTTTTCAATGGCCGCAGCTTTTCTTTCTTCTGCTGCCGCCCGTTTTTCATGGGCCATGGCGAGCTTTTTCTGGTGTTGGCCCATATCAGAAAAAAAGGTTTTGATAAAATTGAGCCCCTCTTTGCCAATGCTGATTCTATCGTCATTTTGTTCATAAAAAGGATGTGTTGTATCGTTGAAATCGGAACCTTGTTTCATTGTCAGCAGTTCCGGATCACGCTCAAGGGTTTCCTCAATTTTGGAAGGTAACATGCCCGACTCTAAAGACTGCTTGATCCATAGCATCAGTTTGAGATCTTTTTCACGGTACAGGGGACGGTCCTGGTTTGTTTCCACAACGAAGTGGTGGTGAAACCGCTTCAATATGAATCTTGTTGCGGCGGTTCCGGCACCAAGTTCCTGCATGATGTCATGGAAAGATACCAATCTTTCCCCGGTCATGTTTCTTTGTCTGTCTGTATTATCCACCGTCCGCATGTCTCCACAATGGGTTTTATATGAAAGCTGTTAGCTGTTAGCCGTTAGCTATTAGTACGCAATTATTCGCTCTCAGTAAACAAAATTTTTCCTGCTGTTATCACCGGCTAAAGCTTTCATACTTTGTTGTGCCCACCAGCGCATGGGTGTTATTGATGAATCCAAAATGCCGCTTTTAGCCTACCATATTTTTTTATAGGGAAAAAGCTATATCCACAAATGCGGGATATTTGCCATAAACAAGTCAGGTTTTATTTCTGTGCAGCTCTCTGTCCCGGGCCCGGCCCCTGGTGGTGTGGTGTGCCTGATCTGAAATTCTGCAGAGAACTTAATTTTTATATGAACAATGACGTGCGCCAATCCGCTTTGTTGAAAGACATCCCGGTATAACTTCCCACACCCCTATTAAGGCTTTGACGGTCCGGTCACACGTCATCACGGGGAATCCCCTATATGCCTAAACACTATAACCAATATGCAACAACCACGATACCTTGTTCGACCTGCAGATCTGGATATTTGCCATAGTAGCGTGCGATCTCAGGGGGAGCCCCTGGTGGTGTCCTGTGAACGGGCCGTCAGATCCGGAGGGGGCCTGGTAAAATTTGCCGGGACGGTTTCCAACAAGAGGACGGGCTGCCACTCTCCATTGTTCTTATGCAAACAGGCCCCCGTAGATCTCGGGCCGGGCACAGGACACCACCAGGGGCGGTCCCTGGGACAGAGTGCTGCTCAAAGTGATTTAAAACCTGGCATGCTTATGGCAAATATCCAGCTGCAGATCAAATTGTTTGACAGTTGATACACGGGTTGGTATATTTTGGGTATTCGCATCACAAACAGTTTCAACAAAGATAAGACCCGGATGCAGTGGCTGAAACGGTTTTATACGATCTGTCTTCGGCTGAGATTTAACCATATCCGACAAAATGCAAAGGGATTTTTTCTTTGCACCGTCCAGGGGAGGATACAATGGCCGCGAAAAAAAAAGCAACCACCCGTAAAGCGAATTCCTTGGCCCAGCATGTGGATGCCGTAAAAAAAGGGCAAATAAAGTTTGAAGATGCCTTTCAGGGGGTTTCCCGCATGATTCTGGATGCAGGTATCCAGAAAATCACCGTAAAGGGCAAATCCACCTACCAGTTCGACCTGTTCAGCCAGGGGAAAAAACACCTGGTGGGCATGTATGATGAGATCAATTCCTTTGTTTCCTTTGTCAAGGACGCTTCAGAAGGCGGATCTTCCAGGGAGATGGCCTTTGTTCTGGTGGGAGAACCCGGAAACGGCAAAACCTTTTTTGTGGAATATCTGTGTGACCGGTACAGAGAATTTTTGTCCGTTCCTGAGAACAGAAAATATACCTTCCGGTTCATCAACCTGGACCAGCTGGGCGGGTATGGACAGATAAACACCATTGAATCCCAGACATATGAAGATCCCATGATTCTGGCCATGGGCATTGAAGCATCCAAAGACCAGTCCATGGCATTTCTGGCAAAAAAATTCACATTCACCGATCAGCAGATTGAAGATATGTATGCGAAATACCGGCCCCTCGGTGCCTGTTCCGCTTATATATGGAACCATATCAGAGAATATTGTGACAACGATATAGACAAGATGCTGTCATTTGTGGAAATCGTCCCGGTGCCGCTCATAGAAAGCCTGGGCACCATCACCGGTAAATACCCGGCCAAGGACAAGATCACTTCCTCTGCCGTAGATCTGATGGGCGAAGAATCGATCCAGCGGCTGCTTCATATAACCGATACCAACAACCCGTACCGGTTTGACCTGCGGCGGGGGGCACTGGCCCGGGTGGCCGGCGGCGGCATCCATTTTTCCGATGAGATCTATAAAAACAAAAAAGACCTGGTCCAGGTCTACTTGGGGGTCATCCAGAACCGGATGATCGAACTGGACGGATTCAAATGGCCCATTGACACCCTGATCATTGCCACTAGCAACAATTCAGAATTTGACACCTTTCTTTCTGAAAGGGAAGAAGCCCCTATTGTTGACCGCTGCCGTATCTGCTATGTGGCCCATAACACCGATTACAAGATTCAGAAGACCCTGACGGAATATGCCATCGGCAAGGATGTCAAACGCTCGCTGGCCCATGAGATCCTCCACCAGGACCCCAACCTGAACTATGCGGCATCTGTTGCCGTCGTCCTGACCCGCCTGCCCAGATCGGAAAAACTCACCCCCGTGGAAACCATGAAGCTGGCAGCCGGGGAGGTGGCCGGAGAAAAAAGCCTGAAAACCCTGGCAGAACTCATCGATACCCTGAACCAGGATACCGACATCACCAAGCGGTTCGGTCAGAAAGGGCTGGGACAGCGGAACCTGGGACGGGCGGTGCAGCTGCTGCTGGAATCTTCTGAAACCAATGAGGGCAGGTGCATGTTTGCCCTTGATATCTTCACCTGCCTGGAGCGGACCGTGCTGGATTATGTCCATGAACCCGCAGACCGGGCCAAATTCATGGAAGATCTGAAAATTGCCAGGGGCCTTTACAGGGAGCGCATCATGACCGAGATGTTCAATGCCTATATGGATGAGCCCCTTGCCATTAAAAAAGATGTGCTCAATTATGTGAACATGATCATCGGTGTGGATGCCGAACACCTGGGACCGGACATGATGTGGAAATACAAGGACCCCCAGACCGGGGAACTGCGGGCATTGAAGATAGATGAACGGTACATCAAAAATGTCGAGGAACGTCTGGGACTGAAAACAGAAGAACAGCGGGCATCCTTCCGCAACTCCATCCGCAAAATCTACGGCCAGAAACTCTCGGTGGACCCCAACTATGATTTTATGGACAACCTGGAACTGGTCAAAGCCATCACCGATGTCCGTCTCAAATCCGATATTGCCGGTGCCGGATCTTTGATAGGGGCTTTGGCCAACCGCACCAATGAAGAAAACCAGAAGCTGTATGACCGCATGATCACCACCATGAATGACAAACTCGGCTACTGCCGCACCTGTGCCCAGAAAACCATTGAATATTTCTGCAGCCAGGAAGATGACAATTAACCTTTGCGGAGGCGGCATGATAACCCTTGATGAACTCCTTGAAAGGGATAAAAAAAGAGAACAGGACGGGTTTAAAAGGAAAATCCGCATTGGACGGATCGTAAAGCCCGGTGCCGGCGGCAAAGAAAAGATCATTGTGGTGCCCACCACAGTGGAAGAAAAATTTTTGCATGATGATATTGTGTTGGAACAGGAGCAGGGAGAGGGCGAACCCACCGGCGGTACAGGAGACGGCCAGGAAGGGGATGTGATCGGTGAACAGCCCATCCGTCCCGAAGAGGGGGAAGGAGAAGGCGAAGGTGAAGGGGATGGAGAAGGTCCTGGTGAGGGAAAAGGCGCAGCGCATGAAATCGCGGCCAATGCCTATGAACTGGGAAAAGTGCTGTCCCAGGATTTTGAACTGCCCAATCTAAAAGACAAGGGCAAGAAAAAAGTGCTGGCCGGATATGTGTATGATCTCACCGACAAAAACCAGGGTGTCGGCCAGGTGCTGGACAAAAAAGCCACCTTGAAAAAGATTGTTGAAACCAATATGTCTTTGGGCAATATCCCGGATGTGTCAGCCATTGATACCACCGGGTTCATTGTTTCCCCCCAGGATCTTATCTACCGGATTCTTTCCAGGGAAAAAGCGTATGAATCCCAGGCCCTGGTATTTTTTTTACGGGACTATTCCGGCTCCATGGGGGGAAAGGTTACCCAGACAGTGGTATCCCAGCATGTGATGCTCTATTCCTGGCTTATGTACCAGTATGAAAAGCAGGTGGAAACCCGGTTTGTTCTCCATGACACCGAAGCCAAAGAGGTTTCGGATTTTCAAAAATACTATTCCTATAAAGTGGCCGGCGGCACCAAGGTGTTTTCCGCCTTTAAACTGGTGAACGATATTGTGGAAAAAGAGCGCCTTGCCAGGGACTATAATATCTACGTGTTCCACGGAACAGACGGGGATGACTGGGACAAGGACGGCAGACAGACCCTGGCGGAAATTGAAAAAATGCTGACGTATGCCGCCAGGATCGGAATAACCATTGTGGAACATACCTATGTGGGATCCAAACAAACGGAAGTGGAAAAATACATCCAGGCTTCCGGCCTGCTGGAAAAACACAACCACCTTATCAAGCTGGATGTCATGGCGGAAAATGTGGATGATTCCCGGATTATCCAGGGCATCAAGACCCTGATTTCCTGAGAAGCGGTTTCGCTGGTCTGCCGGAAAGAGAGCTGTGCATGGAACTTGTCAGTCAACATGTCAAAGGGATCATGGAAGAATGCAAAGTGCGTGCCCGTGATGCCGGTCTGCGGTTTGACGATGAAACCCTTGAGTACATTGTCACCAACAGGGATATGATCGAACTGTCCCCCAAAATGATGATTCCCACCCTCTATGACTACTGGGTGCATGATGTCAGGGTATTGTCCGGCAAAGGCATGTATGAGGCATATCCGTCAAACCCTTTTGAAACGGTTATCAATACCCGGCCTGCCATCTCTTATTATAATGACAACAACCCGGACTGGCTCAATGTCATGATTTTTTATCATGTTCTGGCACATATCGATTTTTTCCAGAACAACCTGTTTTATCAGAACACCTGGGATATCGACCTTGCCGGACAGGCCCTGGCAGACAAGCGGCTCATTGCCCAGCTGCGGAGTGAAAAAGGCAGGTGGCTGGATTATGTGATTGAATTTGCCAGAGGAGTGGACAACCTGGTGGGCTTTCACAAGGACCTGAACCGCACCCTTTTACATGACACCCCGAAAAAACCCACCAGAACCGATTTTTATTTTGACCTGTTTTTGCAGAAGATCAAATCCGTTCCCCAGCATGAATATGTAAAGGAGATCGACCGGTATAACCAGTGCCAAAAAGAGGGAACCGATTTTTTTGCCCGGGTGACCGGCCGGTATCCGGAATTTGAGGAGCTTTTTCAAAAACAGATGACACAAAAAGAACCGCCCCGGATGGATATCATGGAATATATCCTCCGGTATTCCGCTTTTTTGAAAAAAGAGGAAAATGAATGGATGAAATCCGTGATCCATATTGTCAGGAGCACCTCTTTGTATTTTCAGCCCCAGATGCGCACCAAAACCATGAATGAGGGGTGGGCCTCTTTCTGGCATGAAAACCTGTTCATGGCAGATGACAGAATCAGCGGACATGAAACAGATTACGCAAAGATAAACGCCTCTGTGACAGCCATGCCCAAAGTGGGTCTCAATCCCTATGCCTTAGCCATGCGCCTATTTGAGCATATGCATGAAATGGAAGACAAAGGCAAATATGCCTTTGATTATTTTCTTCTCAAAGATGCGGTGCTCAAAAAAAAATATGATGCCCATAAAAACACGGGCCGGTCATTTATCTTCACGGTCAGAGAAAACATGAATGATTTCACATTCATCAACTCTTTTCTGGACCAGGAATTTGTGGACAGGCACAAACTGTTTGTTGCCGGCAGACGGATCAACAGACAGAACATGACCTGGCAGTATTATATCAAGTCCAAAAAGGCAGAAGATTATAAACAGATGGTCATCAATACCCTGTACCATCCCCCGGATATCCGCATTGATCCTGAAAAAACCAAAGAGGGCATCCTGTACCTGAACCATAGGTTTGAAAACAAACCGCTGAAATCCGATTTTATTGAAAACACCATGATCGGCATTGCATTTTTATGGGGGGGGCCGGTACACCTGGAAACCAGTGAACCAAAATCAACGGTCCGGCTGGATCCCAGGTATACCAATTTCTGGGACCCTTCCGCACCAGGCACCGCCGCTGAACAAGAACCGCTTCCCATTGAATGGAAACGGGTAAGGTATGTGATCAAAGACCGTAAACTGCACAAGCAGGAGCTATAGCCCATGATGGAAGAAAACCCGGTCTCAACAGAACCTGTCGGCCAGGTCCTGGGATTTCTGGAAAAAAATATCCAGGATTATCAGCGGCTGCAGCCGGTTTCCTTTGCGGATTTTTTAGATATTCTCAAGGCACGGCCTTCCAAGATTTTACGAAATATATTCCAGTCATTTCATGATATGGTCAAGGCCCATGTGGCGGAATACAAAGATCCTGTGACCGGTGAACAGGACGATCTGGCGTTTACCCATTATGATTGTACAAAACTTTTTGTGGAGGGGTCGGACAACCCCTATTTCCCGGACATGCTTTTTGCCAACCGGTTCATGAAGCAGATGGAGTATCTGCGCCATGGGGCACAGCAGAACCGCATCTATATTTTTTACGGCCCCCATGGCTGCGGCAAAAGCACCTTTTTGAACAACCTGCTCAAAAAATTTGAAAGCTATGCCAACACGGATGAGGGCCTCAGGTATGAAATTGTCTGGCGCCTGAACATCAAAAAATTGCATGATCAGGACCATTCCCTTTCCATGTCTGCATTTGAACGCCTGATTCAGTATGTTGAAAAAGAAAATAATACCTCCTGCGATAAACCGGAAGCCCTGTCTTTGGCCATACATGAGCGTGATTATATCGAGGTTCCCTGCCTGGCACATGACAATCCGTTTCTGGTGATACCAAAGGATCAGCGCAGAAAGGTGCTGGATGAATTGATCAAAAACGACCAGTTCAAATGGCGGCTGTTCACGGAAAAGGAATATGAATGGGTGTTCACCGAAGAAACCTGTACCGTATGTTCTTCCATTTACCATGCACTCCTGGAAAGACTGGGAAATCCCAAAGAGGTTTTTGACATGCTCTTTGCCAGGCCTTATTACGTGAACCGCAGGCTCGGTAACGGTATTTCCGTGTTCAACCCCGGGGACAAACCATCCAAACAAAATGTCATTTCCAACCAGATGCTCCAGAACCGTATCAATACATTGTTTCAGGATTCCAATCTCATCCAGTACACCTATTCCAATTTTGCCAAGATCAACAACGGTATTTACGCCCTTATGGATATCAAATCCCACAATATCGACCGCCTGGTGGAGCTGCACAACATTATTTCCGAAGGGGTCCACAAGGTGGAAAATATGGAAGAGCGGGTGGACGCGCTTTTCATTGCACTGATGAACCCGGAAGACAAGCGCAATATCAGAGATTTTCCCTCTTTTGAGGACCGCATCAGATATATTGATATCCCCTATGTACTGGACTGGAAAACAGAGGTAAAGATCTATCTGGATATCTTCGGCCGGCATATAGAGGGCAGTTTTCTGCCCATGGTGCTGGACAATTTTGCCAGGATCATTGTATGCACAAGGAGCGGTAAACGGTCTGCGGCCCTTGAAGAATGGATCGACAAACCGGAAAAATACAAAAATTTTTGTGATGACAAGCTCATGCTGCTGAAAATGGAAATATTTTCCGGCAATATTCCCAAATGGCTGGATGATGAGGATTTGCGGCGCCTGGACAAGAAAATGCTTTCACAGATTATTGCGGAATCTGAAATTTACGGCAAAGAAGGGTTGTCCGGCAGGGATTCCATTAAGATATTTGATGAATTTTATTCCAAATATGCCAGAGAAGACCGGTTGATCAATATGCCGGATCTGTGCACCTTTTTCAAAAAAAGGGACACCGGGTCCAAAAAACTGCTTCCTGAAGGGTTTTTGTCAAGTCTGTTGCGCATGTACGACTACAGTGTGCTTCAGCAGGTAAAAGAATCCCTGTACTATTACAATGAAGACCAGATCATCAGGGATATTAAAAACTATATATCTGCGGTAACCAATGAACTGGATTCTGTGGTGCACTGTATTTTTACCAAAGAAGCGCTCCATGTGACAGCAGCATTTCTTGAGAGCATTGAAAACAGACTCCTGTCTGAAAATCTGAACAAAGCACGGCGCCAGGAGATCCGCCATGATGTACTTAAGGAATATACCACCCGCACGTTGACCCATGAAATCATGATTCAGGGAAAGGATATTGTTGATACACGGTTGTTTTCCTCCCTGTATGAAAGGTATGTCCACAATCTGAAAGAGCGGGTGCTGGAACCGTTTGTCGACAATGAAAACTTCAGAAATGCCATCAAGGATTTTGATACGGAAAAATTCCGGACCCATGACAAGCGCATCAAAAAAGATGTGAAATTTCTCATTGACAACCTGTCTGCCAAGTTCGGCTATACCAGCCAGGGGGCCAATGAGGTCTGCATCTATGTGATTGACAATGATCTGGCCAAAAAATTCAAATAGATGCCATGTCCACTGGTTATTTGCCATAGGCGTGCCAGGTTTTTGATGGTTATATGCAGCGCGCTTTCCCGGGCCCCGCCCCTGGTGGTGTCCTGTGCCCGGCCCGAGATCTGCGGGGGCGTGTCTGCATAAGAACAATAAAGCGCAGCCACCCGCCCTCTGTTTGGGATCATCCCGGCAAATTTTACCAGGCCCCCTCCGGATCTGACGGTCCGTTCACAGGACACCACCAGGGGCTCCCCATAGCGGGTAGGCTGCTATGGCAAATATCCAGATGTCCATTTAGGACTTGATTCTTTGATCATCTTCCTTTAAATGAAGGTCAGTATTTTACATTGGCCTTTTACCCCGTACGGTTTCAAATAATATTTGCCCGTGTCCATGATTTCTCCCATTATTGATCATATGCAGTCCTGTGACAACGCCTTGGTGATCACCCCCAAGGAGGGTGCCCACAAGGCGTATCTGACGGCCCGGTTGTTCACCAGCATATCCTGTGACATGGTGGCGGTGCTGCCGGACAGCAAAAGTGCTGCACAGTTCATGGAGGATCTGCTGTTTTTTCTGCCGGACCAAAAAGATGCGGTCCTTTTTTTTCCGGGATACCATATTCTGCCGTTTAAATCCCTGTCCTTTCACAGACAGACCTCCACCCAGCGCATGGCGGTGCTGTCCCGTCTGTTGGCGGACAGGTCCTCCCCCTGTCTGGTGGTAACCTGTATTGATACCCTGCTCCAGAAACTGATTCCCCAAAAAAAACTGCTTGAAAATTTTGAGTTGGTCATGGCCAATGAGGAAACCGACAGGGATACCCTGGTGGCCGGCCTTGAAGCCGGCGGATATACCCGGACATCTTTGGTGGAGGATCCCGGAGAATATGCGGTGCGGGGAGGGATTCTGGATCTGTTCGTTCCGGGTCATTCCCATCCGGTGCGCATGGAATTTTTTGGAGATCTGGTGGAATCCATCCGCAGTTTTTCACCCTATACCCAGCGGGGTATCAGGCAATTATCAGAAACCATAATTGTCCCGGCCACAGAAGCGGTGATCCCGGAACAGCAAATGCCCCATGTTCTGGCAAGACTGCGTGCGGCTGGCAAACAAGCAGGTCTGGATGCGGCAAAAATCAGGGAATATGTCACACAGACCCGCAATGCGGGACGGTTTCCCGGTATCGAGAGCATGCTCTCCATTGTATACAGCGCTCTGGATACGTTTTTTGCCTATCTGTCCGAGCAAACCTGTATCGTCTGGGATTCTCCGGATCTTCTGGCATCCAGTGCCGCAGATTTTGAAAACACGGCCCAGATAAATTTTCACACGAATGCAGATGAAAAACGGCTGTGCGTACCGCCGGCAGATATTTATCTGACCTTTGACCAGGTTTTTGCACAGGTAGCGAACAGAAAACACCTTGTGTTCAAGGATCTGGCAGTTACATCAGAACAACAACCTGCTCAGATTTTCCATTTCAGGCCGGAAACCAATGAAGCCCTTTCCAGCCGGCTGGTTGAAAAAAAGGCATCAGATACCCCGTTAAAACCTTTGGTGGAATGGCTGCAGAATCACCTGGATCAGGGCATAAAGGTTGTCCTGGTGGTGCACCAGAAATCCCAGGCCCAGCGGCTGGGTTCTCTTCTGGCCCCCTATGGCCTGCATCTTTGTTTTGTGGAAGATGTTTACACGGTTGCAGAACAGGATGCCGGCATATATTGCCTGCTGGGGGGGCTGTCTGGGGGATTTGTTTCAGCGGATCAAGGCCTGGCCCTTGTTACGGAAAATGAAATTTTCGGCAAAAAGCGGCTGCGGCGGATAAAACGCCGTTCATCAGATGTAAAATTGCAGATGATCGCCCCGGAGGAGTTGAAAAACGGGGATTTCGTCGTGCATATGGAGCATGGAATAGGGCGGTATGAAGGGTTGTGCAGCCTTACGGTCAACGGCATATCACAAGATTTCATTCTGATCGTCTATCAGGATGGGGATAAGCTGTACCTGCCGGTGGACCGCATGGAGATGATCGGCAAATATATCGGTGTGGACGGATATACACCGGTACTGGATAAAATCGGCGCCAAAGCCTGGAACACCTCCAAAGAAAAAGCCAGAGAGGAGGTGGAAAAAATGGCGGCAGATCTGCTGGATCTGTATGCCAGAAGAAAAACAAACAAAGGGGTTTCCTTCAGCCGGCCGGACAATTACTATAATGATTTTGAGACCACATTCCCTTTCGAGGAAACCCGGGACCAGCTTAGTGCCATTGATGATGTGCATCTGGACATGGAATCTGACACCCCCATGGACCGGCTTTTGTGCGGGGATGTGGGGTACGGGAAGACCGAGGTGGCGGTAAGGGCGGCATTCAAGGCGGTCAACGACGGCAGACAGGTGGCTGTGGTGGTGCCCACCACCATTCTTGCGGAACAGCACCTTGCCACCTTTCAGGACCGGTTCAAAAATTATCCTGTGCATGTGGCCTGCCTGTCCCGTTTCAGAAGCCGCAAAGAACAGGCCCATATCATAAAACAGCTGGCACAGGGACACCTGGACATTGTTATCGGCACCCACCGGCTGCTGCAAAAGGATGTGGATTTCAAGTCCTTAGGACTGCTGGTCATTGATGAAGAGCAGCGGTTCGGGGTCAAACACAAGGAAACTCTCAAAAAAAAGCGCAGCACCGTGGATGTGCTGGCATTGAGCGCCACCCCCATCCCCAGGACCCTGCACCTGTCTTTGACCGGCATGCGGGATATCAGTGTCATCAAAACCCCGCCTGCAGACCGCCAGCCCATTGTGTCCTATATTTCCACCTATGAGGATGCGGTTGTAAAAGATGCAGTGCAAAAAGAGCTTGCCAGGAACGGTCAGGTGTTTTTTGTGCACAACAACATCAAAACCATTTCCAGGATGGCGGAAAATCTGCAAAAACTGGTGCCAAAAGCACAGATCGGGATTGCCCACGGGCGGCTGAGTGAAAATGCCCTGGAAAAGGTGATGTTCGCCTTTGTCAACCGAAAGATCAATGTGCTGGTGTGTACCACCATCATTGAATCCGGCCTGGATATACCCGCTGCCAACACCATGATCATAAACAAAGCGGAACGGTTCGGGCTGGCCCAGATTTACCAGCTCCGGGGGCGCATCGGCCGCGGGGACCACCAGGCGTATGCGTATTTGTTCATTTCCGATGAGTCCGTGATTTCCAAAGATGCCAAAAAACGGCTTTCCGCACTCATGGAATACAGGGATCTGGGATCCGGATTCCAGATTGCCATGAAAGACCTGCAGATCCGGGGGGCCGGCACTGCCCTTGGGGCATCCCAGTCCGGCCATATTGCAGCCGTCGGCTATGACATGTTTTTAAAGCTGCTGGATCAGGCAGTTCATGATCTGAAAGGAGATGCCTATACACCGCCGCTGGATCCGGAGATCAATGCCGGGATATCAACCGGGTTTCCAGCAGATTACATTGCATCTGTTGAGCAGCGGCTGACCCTGTACCGCCGCCTTTCCAGGCTGGACAGGGTATCTGATATTGCTGACATAAAAAAGGAATTAACCGATCGGTACGGAAAACTGCCCCGGCAGGCGGAAAACATGCTTTTGAAAATCATGCTCCGGGTCTATGCCATCCAGGCGGGGATCCAGCGCCTGGATATAGACCCTGCCACACTGGTTTTGACCTTTTCTGCCGCCCATATGAAAATCCCCCCCCAACAGCTCGAAGAAAAATGGCATGAGATTGCCCGGTTTTCCTTTGTCAAAAAACACTGTGTTCAGTTTGATCTGGGGTATAAACCAAACCAGATGGCAAAAGCCCTTGTCAAAACCAAACAAATCCTCAAAGCCATTGTCTGAATATACCGTTTTTGTTCACAGCCGATGATACCGCCGGAAAAAATTATTGAACCACAGTCTGCCGGTTGATTTTTTATCTTTTTGCTGGATTTTATAAACCGGCTGCGATATATAAAATATAATTGTTTCAAACGCTTGCCGGTTTTCTCGGCCCTCTTTGCACACAATATCCGGTTGCCGGCGTGGTGCACAAAACAGGGCAATAAAAAAATGAGAACAGATTTGCCAAATATCCATCGGTTTGAACGCCTTGCCTTCAGGAAAAAACATGTACTGGGCCTGCTGCTGCGTTTCAGCCGGCGTCTTTTACAAGCCAGGCTGGCCGGGGTGGTATATGGAACAGATCACACCGGAGAAAAATTTCTGCCCCCCCATAAATGGGACCGGGGTGTGGTACACCATTTGGACGGTACAGGAATGGCTGGCCTGGGGTTTACGTTTTTTGGACCTGTTTTGCTGCGCTGGATAAACTTATCCCCCATACGGCTGTTTGCCAAAGATGCGTATGGCAGACAGATGGAGACACAGGGGGTCATCGCCCATGTGATGCGAAAACATGGGGAATATTACGGCAACGGCATAAAAATTCTTTTCATCGATCATATCCCCCAGGAGCAGATGCGGCAGTCATCAGAGGGCTGCCTGTCCGTGATGGCCTATGACGGCAGACAGTTTGAGACATTGTCAGATATTCAGGTGAACCTCGATATCATTCACTGGTTCAAACCTGACAACTTTGTGTCAGTGTATATTCCTGATTACGGGGCCATTGTATACAACACCGTGGATCACCGGTTATTTGAAAAAGACAGGCATACCCAGACCTATAGCCTTGAGTTGAAAACCCGGTTTGACATGCTTATCAGCGCCATTGAAACCGCTTCTCTGGTCCATCTGGGACAGGCAAAGGGACGGCGGGCGGCAAAAATCATCTGGCGCAAGGAAAGAAATCTGCGCCAGGCCTTTGTCCAGTTGAATGAAAAGATACAGAAACTTGATGAACTCAAAACCCATCTCAAGGCAGTGGGGGCGGTCACAACAAAGCAGCTGAACATGCCCCCCATGAATGAACCAAACGGGGTGTATGCTTTCCTGGACATGGTGGGCTCAAGCATTGTCAGAAACAGCCTCAGCCCCAGGGATTTTTTTCTGGTATTGAATCTGTGCCATGAAATAACAGCAGATACAGCAGCTGCATACGGGTGCCGGGTTGACAATTTTTTAGGGGATGGGGTTTTTGTGGAAAACATGGCATCATTTGATGCCCCGGACAAAAATGGCCCGTCCGGGCTTCCGGAACGGTTGATGCTTATGACAATCGCCCTGGCCTCCATATTCAACCAGATCCATGCATTAAAATTGGGCCGTCATCCCCTGGACCGTGAACACCGGGTCAATACCCTTGTGAAAAACCATGGCATAGGCCTGGACTTCAGGGCGGGCATGGCGCATGGCGCATCTCTTGTAGGGCCCCTGGGCAGTTTTAACCGGCGGGTTGTCACTGCCATCGGCAAGTCAGTGAATATTGCCTCCAGGCTGGAAAGAACCGGTACAAAAAACTGTATCCACATTGAAAAAAGAGTGCTGGAGATTCTTTCCAACAGCGTGATCTCAAAAGACACACCGGTTGTATGGCAGATTGCTGCAAGAAAAAATGGCGCGCCACCTGTTCAGCAAATAGGATTTTTCTCCTTTTTTCAGGATTTTTTCAACTTGGGTCCGGATGTGATCCAAAAAATGGACCCGGTTGCCTACAAAGAGTTTACCAATGACAGCACCTATCTGATCACCTGCATTCCGAAACCGGATTTGCCAACAGTGTGCCCCGGTATTTAAGGGGTTTTTTCAGATGAAAAATCACAGGCATGCCGGTCCAGGGCCTGGATCAGTCTTCTGGTGTTTTTTCCTGGTTTGCCGCTGGAAATCACTGTTTCGTCAATCTGTACCACCGGGACCACCCCTTTGTTGGTGCCGGTGATAAACACCTCATCAGCCGTTAACAAATGGTCAAGCAGCACCGGTTTTTTTTCGACTGTGAAAAGATCTTGGGCAAGTGACAAAATCAGCTGCCGGGTGATGCCCTTTAAAATACCATTTGACGGCGGTGTGACAAGGGTCTGGCCGAAAAAGGCAAACAGATTGCTGGTGGTGCCTTCCAGGGCCTGGTTTCGGGTATTCACATAAAGTGCCTCCACAGCACCGGACTGCTGTGCCTGTTTCAATGCCATGGCCGCCGGGATGTATGCGGTTACCTTGGCACCGGCCAGGGGCCTTTCCTGAAAAATGGTTATCACCTTGACCCCTTTGGTATACCATGCTTCAGGCAGTTTCTTGATGGGGGTGACCATGACGATGAGCCGGGGGGTGCCGCTGGGGGTGAGAAAATCCGGACTCGAACCGCCGGTTATCACAATGCGGATATTGGCTTCATCTGTTTGTTTGTTTTTATGCAGCGTTTCTTTCACGATGGCTTTTATTTCAGCCATGGTCCAGGGCAGAGACAACCCGATTTTTTCTCCTGAGGTCATGAGCCGTTTGATGTGTTCATCCAGAAAATAGGGCATTCCGTTGAAGGTCCGCATGATATCGCATACACCGAATCCCCGCAGTACCGCAAGATCATCCACCGGTATCACAGCCGCATGGCTGGGAACAAATCTGCCATCCACATAATAAATTGCCATCAAAAAATCTCCTTGAATTTGATGCAGCTAATTTTTATAGTACACAAGTAAGTATGATTATGCACTGATGCAAGGCTGGCCCATGGATTTTTTTTCCGGCATGAAATATAATATTCAGGGTGTTTTCTTTGCCGCAAAACACCCCCGGCTTCTATGGCTTGGACTGCTGCGGTTTGTCATTGTCTTGCTGCTGTCACTGCTGTTTTCCGGCATGGTCTTTTTCTGGCATGATGCCATTTTGTCCCTGATCTGGCAGATGCCGGAAAAAGGGATGATGGTGTATATCTGGCATCTGGTATCCTGGATATTGTCCCTGCTGCTGGCCGGCGTAGCCGTGGTGGTGGCCTACCTGGCGGCCCAGCTGTTTTTTGGTGTGTTCATTATGGACTACATGTCCAGGGTCACGGAAAAAATCGTGCTGGGCAGGGAGATTTCCTATGCTGATACATCGCTGCCCTCTTTTTTTGTCTATCTGGTGGTCCAGGAAATTCCCAGGGCCGTGATTCCCGTGATCATCACCTTAGGGATTTCGGTTCTGGGTCTGTTTACCCCCCTGGGACCAGTCATCCTTGTTTTATCGGCTGTCACAGCCGGTGTGTTTCTGGCCTGGGACAATACAGACCTGGTGCCGGCCAGAAAGATGATGCCGTTTAGAAACCGGTTGCGGTTTCTGGGCCGCACCGTATGGTTCCACATGGGATTTGGTGTTTTGTTTCTCATTCCCTGGATCAATATGGTGCTGCTGTCCTTTGCACCGGTGGGGGCCACCCTGTACCACATCCATAAGAACCGGTGATAACAGGCCATTAATAGTTATGCCTATCATCTGCAAAACAGCATTGGATGCAAAAATTCAGGAAAAACCCGGCACAGGGTTTGCCGATTCACCGGTTATTGTCTGCCGCTTCTGCAGCCATACGGTGACAACACCTGACAACCGCATGAAAATGAACGGCAGGTTTTTACATGCATTTGCCAACCCCCATGGCCATGTGTTTGAAATCGGCTGCTTCAAACAGGC
>DATFJY010000056.1:0-2727 GCA_035268905.1 Desulfotignum sp. | reverse complement strand
CAAGGCCAGTTTAAATACCCCTTTTTCCATTTTCAGCACCTGCTGGTCTATGTCCTTTAACGACACCACCACATCCAGGGCCCCCAGGATGGTCTGGTTTTTTGGATGGAAATGGCAGTCGCTGGCAGAACAGCCCGGCTCATTGCATATGGGCTGTACAATACCCAGAAGGCGGTGGCCTTCAGGCGATGTAAAGATGCGGAAACGTTCACCAAGGCCCAGTTCTGACGGCGGGGGGTCTTTCTTGTGGCAGATATCACAGGCCACCGCTTTTATGTCGGTTACCCTGTCCATTTCGTTTTCCTGGTTGGTAAACTTTATCTGGCCGTATTTGTTATAGATCCGAATATTTTCAATCTCCGGCTGTTCGGCGATATTGTTGATGATCTGGTTGATATCGTCCCGGGAATTGCGCATCATGGCATACTGGGTACCCAGTTTGATGGAATTGCTCAACCGGTCGGTACTGGCCAGATGGGTTTTCATATTCTGGGCCTTGAAACTTTTGATATGAAAAAACGCCCACAGGGATATGGACAGAATAACGGTCAGGCTGACAAAGATGATCAGCTTGAAGACCAGGCTGTGGCGTATGGTGTGAAACATCCTGTTCATGGTGCGGCCCGGTCCAAAAAAGGGCTGATGTCGGACAGGTTCAAACCACACCCCACAGATGCCGGGGACAGTCCCATGGCAAGCCCCAGAAACTGCGGCAGGTAGAGCACCGGAATTGGAAAGGGTTGAAACCGCTCCAGGTTCATCTGGCACATGGGACAGACCGTGACAATGGCCTGGGCGTTTGTTGCCTGTTCCATGATCCGGCCCACCAGGACCCGGCCTGTGTCAGGGTTGGTGGCAGGACCGGAAGCACCGCAGCAGGCACCGCCCATATCCCATTTCAGCACCCCTGCGCCGGTGGCTTTGATCATGGCTTCCATGGACCGGGGCTGTTCCGGGTCATCAAATTCCGGGAACGGCCGCAGACACTGGCACCCGTAATAGGGGGCAACCGTCAAACCGGCCATGCGGTTGTCCGCAGCCCTGGCAATGTCAGCCATATCCACATCCCGGCTCAACACATCCAGCAGGTGCCGCACCGTCAGAGAACCGGTCACTTCCAGATCTTCTTCAGACAGCACCTGGTTGACCCGGCCCAGGAGATCCGGATCAGTTTGCACTGCCTGTCTTGCTGTTTTCAGATTCAGGTAACAGGCACTGCAGGGCACCAGAATATCCAGGGGCTGATCCATTTTTTCCGCCAAGGCCAGGTTGCGTGCCGGCAGCACATGGGCCAACAAGGCATCCATGGCATGGGCAGCGGTAGCCCCGCAGCAGGTCCAGTCTGTAATGGGTGTCAAAGTGATTCCCAGTGCCGCGAACAGGGCCCGGGTGGACAGGTCATATTCCATGGCAGTGCCTTCCAGGGAACAGCCGGGATAATACAGGTATGCCATATCAATCCTCCTGTCTGTGTGCCTGTTCAAACAAATGTGCCAGTTTTCCCGGACCCCGGGAGGGCAGCCTGGGGTGGAGTTTGTTTTTTTTCAGAAGCCTGGTTCCCATGGATGCATACCCCAGTGGTATCAGCGGGTGTTTCAGCGCCAGAAAATAGCGGGTCATCATTTCCATCTCCCTGACCCGGCCGTACTGCCGGATATTTTCCATAAACGCGTCATAAAACAATCTGGACCGCCGGAACGGTTCAAGTTTCAGGGCAAAAGCCACCTGTTTGAGCCCTGCCATGGCATCTGTCAAAGGCAGTCCCCTGGGACAGCGCAGGGTACACACATAACAGCTGGAACACAGGGTGAAGGTATGGCTGGCAAACACCTTTTCCACACGGCCGGCAAGCAGATACCGCCACATCCGCCTGGGGGTCATATCCATGAAATCCAGGTTGGGACAGGATGCCGAACATGTGCCGCACTGAATGCACCCGTCCACCTGATGCGTTATCTGTTCCACCCGAAGGGACATTCCGGGAAGGGCTGCCAGTTTTTCAGATATCTGTGTATGGTTCATGAAAATCTCCTTATCCGTGACCGGACAACGCTGTATTGATGACATCCAGCATGTGGTTGGGGGAGATGCCATCCACCACTGCAGCCCCTGACGGGCAGACCGCGGCACATATGCCGCACCCCTGGCAGGCCAACGGATCTATCACAAGCATTCGGGCCTGGTGATCCACATGCCTGGCCCCAAAGGGACAGGCGGAAATGCACACCTCACACAGGCTGCAATAGGCATTTCTCACACGGGCCATATCGGTTCCCGGCTGAATCTTTTCCCGGGACAATAGGGCCACAGCCCTGGCAGCCGCAGCCCTGGCTGCAGCAAGAGAGAATGCAATACCGGCTGGTTCCAGGGCCAGACCGCAGGCCAGCACCCGGGGCTCCAATGCTTCCACCGGGCGCCACTTGCTGTCTGCCTGGTCAAAAAAACCGAATGGATCCAGATTTGCCCCAAAGGTTTGTGCCAGTTCCAGGGTCAGATGCGGAATCACACCGGTTGCCAGGACAACATAATCCACAGCTGTTTCCATGGGCCGGCCCAGGATGGCATCCGACCAGGTAATCCGGCAGCTGTTTTCGTCAGGTTTCAGGCAGGGGGGATCTTGTTTCTCATATGGGGAAAACATAACCCCGGCCTGTCTGGCCTGTGTATACAGGGTTTCCTGCAGCCCCGGGGTCATCATGTCCCGGTAGAAAATATGCACCTGAGAAT
>DATFJY010000055.1:0-3909 GCA_035268905.1 Desulfotignum sp. | reverse complement strand
ATGGCCTGGATCAGATCGTTGGAAAGGTCTTTGGGATGGGAGGTGGCAAACCGGATACGGCAGATCCCTTTCACTTGGGCAACTTTTTCCAGAAGCCGGGCAAAGGGTATGCCGCCTTCCTTGCGGCCATAGGAGTTGACATTCTGGCCCAGCAGGGTGATTTCCCGCACCCCTGCGTCCGCCAGTATCCGGATCTCCTCCACAATGGATTGCCAGGACCGGCTTCTTTCCCTGCCCCGGACATAGGGCACCACGCAGTAGGTGCAGAAATTGTCACACCCCTGCATGATGGTGACGAACCGGGACACCTGGTTTTCACTGACATCAGCTTTGTCCGGCATGGTATCAAAGATCACATCCGAAGGCGCGGTGTCCACAATCTGCCGGCGGCCGGAGTGCAGGGCTGCAATGTGCTGTCCAAGCCGGGAAAATGCCTGGGTCCCCAGGACCAGGTCCAGATGCGGGAGCCGTTTGAAGGCATTTTTCCCTTCCTGCTGGGCCACGCATCCTGCCATGACCGTGAGCAGGCCGGGCTTTTTGCGCTTTGCCTTTGCAAACCTGCCCAGAAAGCTGAACGCTTTTTCCTCTGCCTTGTGCCGGATGGCGCAGGTGTTGCAAACCACAATGTCTGCCTTGTCCATATCTGCGGTATGGCGGTATCCCATTGCTTTGAGGATGGCTGCCAGCTTTTCAGAATCATACACATTCATCTGGCACCCGATGGTGTTGATATAGGCATACCCGTTAGACTGCATCAAACAAAAAATCCTTTTTCAGGTCTGCGATGATCTGGAAGGCATCTTCCGCCAGGCCCGGTGCAATGGCCATGCGCACATGGCCGGTCTGTGCATTCAAAGTGGTGATCACGGCAACCCCTTCATAGGCTTCAAATATGAACTTGATAAATCCGATGCGGGTTCTGTCCACCAGAAATTCCCGTTGCAGTGTGGTCATGCTGTGCAGTGTGTTCATCTCATTCGTTGGGGCTTCATATCATCATTCAGTGGCCGGCCGCAGGGATCAAAATGCTGCTGTTTTTTTTCATTCACATATACTGTCACTTTGTATCTCTCACCCGTTAAAAATAGGCAATATACCATTAATGATTGCCATTACTCAAACATTTTATTTTAGCTGTTAGCTGTTAGCTGTTAGCTGTTGAATGCTCCCGCCCTGGTTGGCTTATCCGCAGGTCCAAACCGTTCATCAGAAAAATTCTTTGTAATTGTATACATCTTTGTGGTTCTCCGCTTGTCTTGTAGTGTTAAATGACAGGGTTTCTCCCATACCTGCATTATTCCAAAAAGTTTCCATTCTTGCTTTGGCCTAACAGCTAAACGCTAACCGCTAATAGCTAACAGCTAAACAACTAACAGCTTTTAACCCCGATACTCTTTCCTTTGTCCCACGGCTGTGATACATCCCTGAACAGCCATGACCATGACATCTTCCATATTCAAAAAAATCGGCATTGCCTCCTTTATCATGATGGCGTCGGTGTTTGCCAGCCGGGTGATCGGCCTTGTGCGGGAAATGGCCATTGCCTGGGCCGGGGGGGCCGGACCGGGTGTGGATGCCTACCAGATCGCCTTTGCCCTGCCGGAGATCCTCAACCATGTGGTGGCCAGCGGGTTTTTGTCCATCACCTTTATCCCGATTTTTGCCGGGTACATTGCCCGGGGAAAAGTACAGGAAGGATTTAAGGTGTTTTCCCTGGTGTTCAACGGGTTCGGCCTGATACTGGGGGCCGGCATTGCCTGTGCCATGATCTGGACCCCGTTTTTTGTGGGGATCCTGGCACCGGGCATCCAGGATGATGCCACCTTTGCCCTGGCTGTGCGAATGACCCGCATCATCCTGCCGGCCCAGTTTTTCTTTTTTGCCGGCGGATTGTTCATGGCTGTGCAGTTTGCAAAGGAAAGATTCTTCCTCCCTGCACTGGCCCCGCTGATCTACAACCTGGGTATCATCTGCGGGGGGCTGTTTTTATACCCGTATATCGGCATGGAAGGGTTTGCCTGGGGGGTCCTGGCAGGGGCGTTTGCCGGCAATTTCCTGCTGCAGTGGGCAGGGGCGAAAAAGCAGGGGCTGCGGTACGGGTTTGTCATGGATTTTTTTCATCCTGACTTCAAAAAATATGTGCTGATCACCCTGCCCTTCATGGTGGGACTGACCGTCACCTTTTCCACGGAAATCCTGATGAAGTTCTTTGGATCGTTTCTGGAGCCCGGCCACATTGCCGCCATGAACTATGCGGTGCGCATCATGTTCATCCTGGTGGGGTTCTTCGGCCAGGCCATCGGCATGGCCTCCTACCCGTTCATGGCCCAGATCGCGGCCACAGGGGACATGGACCGGTTGAACGCGGTGATCAACCAGACCCTGAAATTCATCTTTCTGGTGATCCCGTTTTCCGTTCTGTTCATCGTGCTGCGCCATGAGATTGTGATGCTGTTGTTCCAGCGGGGGGAATTTGATGCCGCCGCCACCCGGACCACCGCCGGGATCCTGCCGTTTTTCATGGCCGGGGCGTTTGCCTTTTCCGCCCAGACCTTTGTGGCCAGGGGATTTTACGCCCTTGAAAACACCCTTTTTCCCGCTCTAATTTCCACTGGGTGCATGCTGGCCGGGCTGCCGGTGATCTACCTGTGCATGCAGGTGCTGGGACCGAAAGGGGTTGCCCTGGGGCTTTCCTTGACCGTGATCTTTTCCGCTTTTGCCCTGTTTGCATCCTGGAACCAAAAAAGCAGGAACACCGGCAAACACCTGGTCTATTTTTTCCTGCTCAAACTGGTCCTGGTCAGCCTGTTCATGGGAGGGGTGCTTTTTTTCGTCCGCCAGGGCCTGGCAGGCATGATCCCGCCGACAGACCCGGTTTCCGCCCTGGTCATCTGCGCCGTAACCGGGTTGCTGTTCATAATCCTGATGCCGGCAGCCGGCATGGCACTGGGCATCACTGAAATCATGACCCTGTATAAAAAAGTTATCGAAAAGATCGTGCCGGGGCACCGCACCCCCCCGAACCGGTAACCAGAACCTGGAACCTGTTACACGAAAACACAAATTCCCGAAACCAGTTAAACTCCTTGAAAAAAAAAGCTTTTCCGGCTATTATCAAATATTACACTTGATATTTCAAGGAGATATACGATGCCCCTGGCAAAAGAAGACATGGATTTAATCAAAGCCCAATTTGAAGCCTGGCTGGCCGAACTGCTGCCGGAGCAGAAACCTGGGGTCTATGATCTGGAACTGCGCACCCGCATGCTCAAGGTGGAAGAGGAACTCAGACACCAGCGGGAGCTGATGCAGCAGGGTTTTGCCATGATGGAAAAGCGCTTCGAACAGGTGGACAAACGCTTCGAAACCCTGCAGCACAATATGGACAAGCGCTTCGAGCAGGTGGACAAGCGCTTAGAGCAGGTGGACAAACGCTTCGGGCAGGTGGACAAGCGCTTCGAATCCATTCAGGAGACCATGGACAAGCGCTTCGATGCCCTGACCAACCGCATTGACCGGTTCATGCGCTGGTCATTCGCACTGACCCTGACCGTTGCCGGCATTATCATTGCCGTGCTCAAATTCACCTAAAGAAAGTGTCAGGCTTGACATTTGGATATTTGCTCAAGGTGTATTTTTATTGTTTTAATTTTTTCCTGCAATTCGGCATCGTTTTGAAGACGCTCTCTTATCCGTCCTGCCGCCTTGCTCAGGGCGCTTAGATCCCTGCTAAAAATCTTTCCCAAACCTGTCAGTGCCGTATGATTATTTTCCTGAACCAGTAAAGCGGCAACAGCTCTTGCTTCAGCGGCTGGCTGGCGTTTTCCCGGCTCAAGAAGGGTTTTATTGTCTATTCCGTATATCAGGCATACGGACGCTGTCAATTGATCATACGACCATCTGTATCGC
>DATFJY010000054.1:0-3102 GCA_035268905.1 Desulfotignum sp. | reverse complement strand
ACGCATTCGGCCCTTGACAACACGCTTTTGCTTGTCTTAATATAAAATGTAATAATCAATTACCCTAAAAAAGGATAATCCAAAATGAACAGAAAAACAGGTGTTTTCCCTTTAGTATTTTGTATGCTGTCTTTTTGCGTCATATTTTTTTCAGGATGTGTGTCCTCCATGTCCACGGGCTCCAGCAAAGCCAAGACAGAAGCCACCGGGGCAGCCGGCGGGGCAACCGCCCAGAACGCCAACCCGGGGCTGGAAAGCTGTGACGCGTCGCTTGGAACCATGGCAATCTATGAAGAGGATTCAGAACCCTGGTACCGGTATCTGACACAGGATTTGCGTCTTCCGTCCACAATCCCTGTCATCCGTCTTCTGGCACAGCAGTCAAATTGTTTTGTTGTCGTGGAAAGGGGGCGTGCCATGAATCAGATGATGCAGGAGCGTGCTCTTACAAAATCCGGGGAAATGCGGGCCGGGTCAAACTTCGGGAAAGGGCAGATGGTTGCGGCCGACTATACCGTGTCTCCCTCGATCACATTCAGCGCCAAGGATACAAGCGGTGCTGGCGGTGTGATCGGTGGTCTTTTCGGTTCTGTGGCCGGTGCCGTTGCCGGGGGATTTAAAACCAGTGATGCCAGTACCGTCCTGACCCTCATTGAAAACCGCTCCGGTGTCCAGCTGGCAGCTGCAGAGGGCAGCGCAAGAAATACGGACTTCAACCTGCTGGGCGGTGCGTTCGGCGGCGGAGCCGGCGGTGCGGTGGGCGCGTATTCCAATACACCGGAGGGAAAGGTCCTGGTTGCGGCATTCACTGACTCCATGAACAACCTGATTCGGGCGCTCAAGTCTTATAAAGCCCAGACAGTAAAAGGCGGTCTTGGCACCGGCGGTCAGCTCGCGGTACAAGGTGGGGTCCAGGAGCAGCAGCAGGTTGCGGCTGCTGCCCCGGCAAAGCTTGAGGGCGTCATGACCGAAAGGGTGTTTAACTCTGCCGCCCAAACCTATGAGTACGCTATTGTGTTGAAAGACAAAAGCCGGACCTATCGGTTCAACAGTCCCAGAAAAATCATGTACAAAAATGATCTGGTTGAATTCTCACTTGTAGACGGCAAGGTTGATGAAGGCTCGATCAAACGGCTTGAAGCAAGATACCTGCAGAAATACTGGCAGTAATTCACTATAACGCTGTGATCTCTGCGTCCTCTGTGGTGGAATGAGAGAAGATATCACCACAGAGCGCACAGAGAAACACAGAGAGAAAAATCAGTCCTGCTCCTGGACCGGCATCAGCGCTGGTCCGGGCATTAGCGTTCAACAGCCGTTTTGACCGTGCCACGGGTTTCCGATATCGGCTTGAAGGTTTTACGGGTTTCAGAAACCGCGGCCGGGGAAGCCACATGGACCGGATCCAGTGGGTTGCTGTGGGCCCTGAGTCCACCGGCAGGGGTGACATAGAAGGTGCCGTCGTCATACATGCGGACAATGCGCCTTTCAGATTCACTGGCGACAAAATTATCGAAAAGACGTCCACACACCTGCTGGATGGCCTGGGCCATAAGGGTATCACCGTCTTGTTTTTTGAAGGCGCTCTGGGTCATTGTTTTCACTTCTGCCCGGTTGGTCCATACGATTTCACCATTTCTGGTATCCTGCACAATCATTCGGAGCTGAACAACGGCATTGTCAACGCGCCCGCCCTGGTGGGCCAGGTGGGCCAGGCCGGCACCGGCAACCCCCCATATGGCAGTGTTCCAGTCTGAATAATTTGTTTCGGTGATCAACCCGCCGCCAAAGCGCGGATGGCCGGCTGACAGAGACGTTGTCGTGTCACTGTCTATCGGCCAGTCATTCATGGAAAGGGCAGCGCCCAATATTCCGCCAATGGCCATTTTATCAATCATCTCATAATTTTCCGATTCCGCAATGCCGAACAGTGCACGTGATCCGGTATTGAAGAAAAAAGGCAGCACACCGGTCTGCAGCGGGTTGAAACTGTCTTCCCTGTCATTTTTGAACACCATGATTCGGCCCCTGACCACATAATCGGCATTGAAGGCCATGCCGATTTCCTCTATGGCTGCATGATCCAGGGCAATGGATTTATATTCGGTATCGGGATCATCCCGGGAGGCTTCCATCTGTTCTTTTTCCAGATTCGCACGCAGGACCTTGGCAATCTCCTGTTTCATGATGTCGGACCAGTCCTTGGCCAGTTCCGCCTGGAGGACGCTGTTGGCACTGGACATTTTCCGGGGTACGGTATTCTGGTTGATAATTTTTTTTTCGGAAAGATAGGCAAAGACATCTTCGTTGATGGCAGGGGCATATCCGAAACGCAGAATTTCATCCTGCAGTGCTTCCATTATCAGCATATTTCGGCGCCAGTATCCCACGGGAGAATCTGCCGGCGTGTAATCGGCAAAGGGAAGGATGACAATTGTTTTTTCATTTCCCAGGTTGGCGGTGCGTACCACCGGATGAAGGGAGTCTGTGGTGACAGTTCCGCAGGCGGAGAAAAGCGAAGCCGCCAGAATAATGGTGAAAAGCACCCGTATTTTTTTCATTGTTATCTCCTCAGATTATAAAAAAAGTTGTAATCATCGGGCATATCCTACCAAGGAAGCAGCAGTTGGCGGTGGGCCTGAAACGTCTGCCATCTGCTTGCGCCGCCGGGCCAGGTGAACCGCCATATTCCCGACATCTGATTGGCGGAGAGTGTTTCTATCCGATAGGTGAATGTCAGGCCGTATTGGGAAAAGGTCATTTCATGCAGCCATGAGATGCCGTCTCCTGGCAGCACACTGACCGGGGTGTTTCCCCATGCGCCGGTGTAATGCCCCGGTTCTGCAGGTTTTCTATCCAATTGCAGCAGATTGGCATTATCGTAACTGAACAACATACCGTTATATGTTTCAGTGACTTTCCATGTCCCATCCAGGGTTCTGAGGTTGATCTGGATGCGCTGGGTTTCAACGGCTGTGTCCAGATCTGCACCGATCCGTGTGCTGATCACCATGGTACCATAATATTCCAGCAGCTGGACCGGGCCGACGGGAATGACCGGCACAGGACCGTCCGCATAGGTATGGGCATCGGCCCCGCTGG
>DATFJY010000053.1:0-4309 GCA_035268905.1 Desulfotignum sp. | reverse complement strand
GTGAGATACAAAAAAACACACAGCCCCACTTCAAAGAGCAAAGACGAGGTCCCCTGGGATACAAAAATGGGATACGGCAGTCGCCATGGCCGCCCCACATCGTAATGCAGGGCAAGCACCACCAGGGCATACCCCAAAAATGCCGTCAGGATGGCAGGGCGCACAGCAGAATGATAGCGCTTGAGTCCGAACACATAGCAGGCGGCGGAAGTGACATATCCGCCCGCTGCCAGGGCCACACCGCACAGCAGATCAAATCCGATCCAGATGCCCCAGGGATTATTGTTGTCCAGGTTGGTAACTGCACCAAGTCCTTTGGTGAAGCGCAAAATAGTCAAGACTGCACCAACCACCAATATAATACCGATAATCACATTGGTGGGGGAAAATCTCTGGGGGTTGGATTGCATCTTTTCCACTGCCATTTATTTGTCCTCCTCGATGGATTCTTCAGCATCACCGCCTGCTCCGGGTTCTAATTTTGGCTCTTGTGCAGCAGCTTGCTGTGCTGCTTTTTCAGCTTCCTCCAATGCCTTTTTCACCTCAAAATTAATGGCGGCTGTTTTTTCTTTGGTCATTTTTTCCTTGAGCGCATCCAGTTTTTTCTGCGTCTCTTCCTGGCCCAACGCAATGGTTTCAGCCACGGCTGCCGCCTTTTCTTCCCGGGCGATCCGGTCTTTGCGTTTTGAAATGGCATACATGCCGGTGAGCAGAACCGGCCAGAGACCGACAACCATCGGCACGGCGGACAAGGGGCCTGCGGTCAGCTCCGGGGCGGAAGTGGTGCCAAGATCCTCTCTCATGCCCACTTTGGAAAAAGATGGCCCGGAAATGTACAGCCAGCTGGTACCCCCCATTTCATGTTCACCATATATATGGTCGGTGTACTGATCCGGATAGGCATAAATGCGTTTCCGTGCATACTTGAGCAGTTCATCGCGTTTACCGAACACCAGGGCATTCTTGGGGCAGGCTTCCACACAGCCGGGCAGCTTGTCTTCCAGCAGCCTGGGATAACACATGGTGCATTTGGTCACCCGGGGGGTCAACGCTTTATGGTATTCATAGGCAGGAACGTCAAACGGACAGGCCACCATACAATACCGGCATCCCACACACAGGCTTTCATCATAGATTACGGCACCCTGCTTTGTTTTGGTAAACGCCTTGACAAAGCAGGCCGATGCACAGGCCGGTTCCAGACAATGGTTGCACTGTTTTTTGGCAAACACGGAAGGTTCCTGCTGGAACCGGTTCACCACCGTAAAGACATCGGCATCTGTCCTGCGCCGGGTATCGAGCACAGACAGATCATCAAACGGCACCTGCGGTTCGGGCAGACCGTTCACCGTGTTGCAGGCACTTTCACATTTTCTGCATCCAATACATTGTGTAATATCATGAAGAACGCCGAAACTGTCTGGATAGCCCTTGAAATGTTTGTTGGAGGCCCCATGGGCTTTGCCCGGGGCACCAGTGGCATTTCCCAGTGCAGCAGCACCGACGATACAGCCTATAAACTTTCTTCGCGAAATAGCCATATTTTCCCCTCTGTTTGTATGATATCCATCATACCTGTCTTATTTTTTTTCATGACATTTGATACAATCCGTTGCCAGCACCGTCTGAATCTCCATTTTCTGATGACAGGTGATGCACTGCCCGTGGTAGGCGCTTTTCAGGTCTGGCTTATTGTTGGCGATGTCTGTGGTCTTTCCATGACAGGATGCGCATTTGGGCGGTTCCAGTGATTTGGGGCTGTTGTGATGACATCCCATGCACAAGGTCTGCTGATCCTGATGAAAGGCCCTGGCCAGATCACTGGTCTGTACGCGGTCTGCAATGGCCAGAAACACTTTGCGATGGGGAAATTCACTGGGCTTGTATTCATCTGCCAGTGCTGCGATAGTGACCATTTCAGGAATTTTGTCAACCGCAACGGTGGCAAATTCCGCCGGGCGGCTCGCAATGATCTTTCCGGCCAACCGTTTTCGCTGATCCGTATCTGTCACCACCTGGTTATCTGGTGCCGTATGGCAGACGGCACAGGCGTTTTCTCCGGGCTTTTTTCCGGGCATCATGTCATGGCAGCCGGCACAGTCTGCAGATGCCGTCTCCCGGGCATGACACCCGACACAGCTGCTGTCGGACTCAAGTGTATGCATGGCTTGTTCCAGGCGGACAAACCCGCCTTTGACATCCCCTGTGGGTGTATGACACGCACTGCAGCTTTCAAGGGATTCATGGTGACAGACCTTACAGCTGCGGGCCGTTTCTTCATGGGCCTTATGATCAAACGCCACCGGTGTCATCAGGTATTTAGGGGATTCCCCTTCCGATGCCAGCCCGGTCATGAAAACAGCATCCGGCTGATTTCTTTTCAGGCGGGGAATATTTTCCACCACCTTTATCTTGGCCTGTTCCTGCTCATCATGACAACCGTAACAGGTGACAGGACCGGCCGGCAGTTCTTTTTCAGCTGTCCTTACATGGCAGGCCACACAGGCATCATGGGCTGCGGTCTGCATGGAACGGATACCATCTGTTTCTGTTTTTTGGTGACAATAGACACAGGCGGATTCCTGCCCTTTGGTATAAAATGTCTCTTTTGTTTTTTCGTTGTATTCATGATGGCAGGCACTGCAATTAGCTGTATCGGATTGCACACGGGACAAAATATTTTCAGATGTTTCATGGAGGTAGTGCAGGGATTTATCAAAACCCATTTTTTTCCATTCCACATCTGCAGGCTTCGGTGCTGCGCCATGGCAGCTTCGGCATTCTGCCGCAAGCGGCCCTGACAATTTTTTTGCAGCTTTTTTTTCTTCATGGCAGGACAGGCAGTTTTCATGATACAGATCCATGGAAGGTGCCTGATCTGTCCGTTGAAAGGCAAAGATCAGGGTCTCATCATCTTTGCGGATGTGGCATTGGTCGCATCTGCCGTCAACAGCCTTATTGTGAATGGCATGGGAAAAATCAACTGCCGGCATCTCGTTGCCGGAAATGTCAGCCGGAAGATCGATTGTGATCAGATCCGGCGCATTTGCCCTGCCGGTATCTTTTGTTTTGGTCTGGGCCAAAAAAGGGAACAGGCAAAAGACTGTCGTCACAATCATTACCAGTTGAAATGATGTTACTTTTGACATGGTCCAATCCTCTGGTTGCATGGTTCTGGAACGGGTAAATAAACCCAACTGTTTTTATCGGGTTATTCCCTACTATTTTTGTATGATTAAGTCAACGAAAAAAATACGCTTGTGTAAAATAATGTACATATATAACCAGTTATACTTGTGTTATTTCCAAAGCAGCGATCTTTTTTCCGGCCGGGAGCTGTTTGATCCGATACTCCAGCTTGAAGGCGGCTGATTTTTCCAGGTTGTCCCGGACCGCTGCCAGGGTCACCGGCCGCCGGGACCGGGTGTATCTGGAGGCGGTGCCCTGGTTGTGTTTCTGCAGGCGGGTGTCAAGGTTGGTGGTGACCCCGCAGTACAGGGAGTGATCCGCGCATTCCAGCAGGTATACCGACCAGGCCGCCATCTCAGGGCCCCACCGTCAGCAGCTGATGCCAGTCCGTGGTGTAGGCCGGGGACCGGTGGTTGAACGCGGTTCCCCAAGATCTGTCTTTGCTGATACCGGTGGCCGGATAGGTGACCGTGTTGGCCCCCATCTTATGGTTGATGACATCCACGGTTTCCATCACCCGGTCGGCCCGGGACCGGTCTGATGTGTCAAACAGGTCCTGCTGATAGGTCCCGTCCCGGGTGAGGTCTGAAAAGATCACCCCGGCCTTGGTGTAGGCCCGGCCTTTCTGAAAAATCTGCTTCAGCGCGGTCCGGCCGTGGGCAAGCAGTGCAGCGGTGTGGTCCAGGGCCGCCGGAAAACTCAGGGTTTTGGCATTATAGTAGAAGGACTCCGGCTTGAACCGGCTGGTGGTGACGTAAACGGTCATGGCCTCGGCATGGCTGCCCTGGATTCGGAGCTTCTCCGCCCCCCTCACAATATAGGTGCTGACCGCCTCGGACAGGCTGTCAAAACCGGTCACAGGGGTCTTGAAGGATCTGGAGACGGAAATGGATTTTTTTGCCGGATCATCTGTTTCCAGGTCATAGCAGGATTCTCCCTGCAGCTCCTTCTGTATCCGAACCCCGTTGATGCCCATCTTTTTTTTGAACCCATCGATGTCGGCATCCCTGAAATCCCGGGCCGTCCGTATGCCCCGCAGTTGAAGATACCGGGCATACCGCCGGCCGATCCCCCACACATCTGCGACAGGGGTCATCTCCAGGGCCCGGTACTGGAACCG
>DATFJY010000052.1:0-21985 GCA_035268905.1 Desulfotignum sp. | reverse complement strand
GATCCTGATATCCGGTCCATGGCCAGAGAAGAGATCGCTTCTCTGGAAAATCAGATGGAAACCCTGACGTCCAGACTCAATACCCTGCTCATGCCCAAAGACCCCAGGGACGAGAAAAACGTGATTCTGGAGATCCGGGCCGGCACCGGCGGAGAAGAAGCCGGTATTTTTGCCGGAGACCTTTTCAGAATGTATTCCCGGTATGCGGAAACCAGAAACTGGAAAATCGATATTATCGAGAAAAATGATTCCAGTGCCGGCGGGTTCAAGGAGATCGTGTGCCTGGTGCAGGGCAAAGGGGCGTTCGGTGCCTTTAAATTTGAAAGCGGTACCCACCGGGTGCAGCGGGTCCCTGAAACCGAGACCCAGGGAAGAATTCATACCTCGGCGGTGACCGTTGCCGTGCTGCCGGAAGCCGAAGACATCGATATCGACATCAATCCGGCAGACATCAGAGTGGATATTTTCCGGGCATCAGGGCCGGGGGGACAGTCAGTCAATACAACTGATTCCGCTGTCAGGGTTACCCATGTTCCCACAGGAGTGGTGGCCACCTGCCAGGATGAGAAATCCCAGCATAAAAACAAGGCCAAGGCCATGAATGTGCTCAAATCCCGCATCCTCGATGCCAGGATACAAGAAGAGGAATCAAAGCGGGCGGCCGATCGAAAAGACCAGGTGGGAACCGGAGACAGAAGTGGCCGCATCCGCACCTATAATTTCCCCCAGGGCAGGATGACAGATCACCGCATCGGACTGACCTTGTATAAGCTGGACAGCATCATGGAGGGGGATATCCAGGCCATTATCGATGCGTTGAAAACCCACCACCAGGCCCGGGCATTACAGGAAGACCACACCCTTGCGTAATGGAATGGACCGTATTCAAACTGGTTGCCTGGACAGAAGCCTATTTTAAAAAGTACGGGATTGACAGCCCCCGCCTGACCGCTGAAATTCTGCTGGGATTCTGCCTGGGCATCCGGCGGCTGGATCTGTATCTGCAGCACGACCGTCCCCTGGAAAAACAGGAACTGGCGCAATTCAAGACCCTGATTTCCCGGCGCAGAAACCATGAGCCAGTGGCCTATATCACCGGCGAAAAAGGGTTTTATGAATCCCGGTTCCAGGTGGGACCCGGTGTGCTTATTCCCAGGCCGGATACCGAAATCCTGGTGACAACCGCTCTGGATCTGCTGGCTGAAGCGCCTGTAAAACAACAAACCGTACTGGATCTGGGCACAGGTTCGGGTGCCATTGTGGTATCTTTGGCGAAAGCCGCTCCAGAAAACCGTTTTTTTGCCGGTGACATATCAGCCGCCGCCCTGGATACGGCCCGGAAAAATGCCTGCCGGGAAAAAACGGCAACCATCTTTTTTTTCAGGGGGTCATGGTTTGATGCCCTCACCCCATGCCCTGTCTTTGATCTCATTGTGTCCAACCCGCCGTATATCCCCACCGCATCCATCACCGGTCTGGCGCCGGAAATACAAAACCACGAACCCGTGTCCGCACTTGACGGCGGGCCGGACGGCCTGGATTGTATCCAAAAAATGCTGGTATCTGCCTGTGACTATCTTGCTCCCGGGGGGCATCTGCTGCTGGAAATCGGGTATGACCAGAAATCAGATGTCATGGCTTTTGCAAAAACCTGTCCTGGATATGACACAATTGCCTGTATCAAAGACCTTGCCGGTCATGACCGGGTGGTACACCTGAAAAAAAAAAATTGATTAATTGCCTGGTTTTTGCTATACATGATAGGATTTGTAAAAATTACAAAAACACACATCCATGGACCCGGGATCCGGTGCTTGTGAAAGTTGATTTCCGGGGATGAAATGGGTGAAGGACAAAAAACCATTAGAAACATTTGGAGAACACATGGCGTACATTACGATCAGAGAACTTTTGGAAGCAGGTGTGCATTTCGGGCACCAGACCAAACGCTGGAACCCCAAAATGAAAAAGTATATTTTCGGGGCCAGAAACGGCATTTACATCATCGATCTGCAGCAGACGGTCAAGCTTTTTCGCCAGGCCCATGATTTTATCAAGGGTATTGCTGCCGAAGGCAAGGATGTTCTGTTTGTGGGGACAAAAAAACAGGCATCAGAAGCGATTTATGAAGAAGCCAACAGGGCGGAGATGTTTTATGTTGAAAATCGGTGGCTGGGGGGCATGCTGACCAATTTTCAGACCATTAAAAACAATATCACCCGGTTTCATTTTCTCAATTCCATTGAAAATGACGGCACCCTTGAAAACTATCCCAAAAAAGAACAGTCAAAAATGCTCAAGGAAAAAGAGAAGCTGGAATTTGCCATTGGCGGTATCAGCAACATGAAAAAGCTGCCTGCCGCCATTTTTGTCATTGATCCCAAAAATGAAGCCATTGCGGTAAAAGAGGGCAAGCGTCTGGGCATACCCATAGTGGCAGTGGTGGATACCAATTGTGACCCGGATGATATCGATTATGTGATTCCCGGCAATGATGACGCCATCAGATCCATCCGCCTGTTTACCTCCCGTATTGCAGATGCCTGCATTGAAGGCCGTCAGATCCATGAAGAAAAGATGCAGGCCCGGGCAGACGGCGATAAAAAAGAAGACACAGACACAGGTGATCAGAAAGTTGCCATTGAAGTGGTGTCAGACGGCAGTGACGGACCTGTTGTGGAAAAGATAAAGCGAAAAGTCACCCCGGCTGAACCAGTTGAAGAAACGATTGAAACTGAATAATATAAATTGAGGAGCACGTATAAAATGGCTGATATTTCCGCAGCAATGGTAAAAGAACTCAGGGAAGCTACGGGTTCGGGCATAATGGATTGTAAACGGGTGCTTGCCGAAGCAGACGGCAGCATGGAAAAAGCCATCGAGCTTTTACGCAAAAAAGGCCTGGCAAAAGCTGCCAAACGGGCCGGTCGGTCCACCTCTGAAGGGGTTATCTACTCCTACATCCATACCGGCGCCAAACTCGGGGTCCTGGTAGAAGTCAATTGTGAATCAGATTTTGTGGCCAAGACAGAGGATTTTCTCGACTTTGCCAAGAACATTGCCATGCATATCGCTGCTGCAAATCCTGCCGGACTGACCCCGGATGATGTGGACAAAAGCGTGGTGGAAAAAGAGCGCGAAATTTTCCGCGCCCAGATGCTCGAAGAGGGCAAACCGGAGAATATCATTGACAAGATTGTGGACGGCAAGGTGGAAAAATTTTACAAAGAGATCTGCCTCATGAGCCAACAATATGTGAAAGATCCCCAGAAAACCATTGAAGATGTGGTAAAGGAAACTATTGGCAAGATTGGTGAAAATATCCATATCAAGAGATTTGCACGCTTCCAGATAGGAGAATAATATCTTGGACAACCTGCCTGAGTTTAAACGGATTCTGATCAAACTGAGCGGAGAAGCCCTGATGGGAAATCAGGGCTTTGGCATCACACCGGAGATGATTCACTATGTGGCGGAAGAGGTTGCCAAGGTGACCCGCCTGAATGTTGAGGTCAGCATTGTGGTGGGGGGTGGAAATATCTTCAGGGGGGTTGCCGGCAGTTCCGCAGGCATGGACAGAAGCTCTGCCGACAACATGGGTATGCTGGCCACGGTGATCAATTCCCTTGCTTTGTGTGATGCCCTGGAAAAACGGGATGTTCCCACCCGGGTACAGTCCGCCATCCGCATGGACCAGGTTGCCGAACCCTTTATCCGGAGAAAAGCCATCCGCCACCTTGAAAAGGGGCGGGTGGTGATTTTTGCGGCTGGTACGGGAAATCCCTATTTTACAACAGATACGGCAGCGGTTCTCAGGGCCCATGAAATTCGTGCCCAGATCCTGTTCAAGGCCACCCAGGTGGACGGGGTCTACGACAAAGACCCGGTGGTCCATGAAGATGCGGTGCTGTTTGATGAATTGTCCTATATGCGCGTGATTGAAAAACAGCTCCATGTCATGGACATGACCGCCATATCCCTTGCCATGGAGCATGATTTGCCCCTACAGGTGTTTGATCTCCACAAGGCGGATAATATCTGCCGGGCGGTCATGGGAGAGGATGTCGGTACCCGGATATACAATAAATAGCCGGAAATCAGTATAATGAGTCGGAAATCAGGACAATGATGCCGGATGCAGACATATCGGTATTCCGGCCTGAAACCGGCTGTGACGCTTATATTTCCAAGGATGGGTTGTGATGATTGATGACGTGATAGAAGAAACCAGAGACAGGATGGGAAAAACCGAAAACGTGTTTGTCAAGGAAATGGCAAAGGTCCGCACCGGAAGGGCATCCCAGACAATGCTGGACAATGTGAAGGTTGATTACTACGGCACCCAGACCCCGCTGCCCCAGATGTCCACCATATCCATACCCGAAAGCCGGTTGATTACGGTGAAACCCTGGGATATCAGTGTGATCAATGCGGTGGAAAAAGCCATACTCAAGGCCAATCTCGGGTTGACACCGTCCAATGACGGCAAACTGATCCGTATTTCCATCCCGCCGTTGACTGAGGATCGCAGAAAAGAGATTGCCAGAAATGTGTCCAAAACCTGTGAAGAGCATAAAGTGGCCATCCGTAATATCCGCAGAGACTCCAATGACATGCTCAAGGACCTTCAGAAGGATGGGGATATTTCTGAAGATGACAGCTTCAAAGGGCAGAAAATCGTCCAGGAACTGACGGACGAATACATCCAGCGGCTGGATGACATTTTTGCCCGAAAAGAAAAGGAAATCCTTGAAGTCTGATGTCCTCAGCACATCCGGCCTTGATCCGGACAGACTGCCTGTCCATGTGGCCATTATCATGGATGGCAACGGCCGGTGGGCAAAAAAACGGTTCATGAACCGCATCACCGGCCATGAAACAGGATCCCAAACTGTCAGAACCATTGTGGGTGCTGCAAGAGAGCTGGGAATCCAGTACCTGACCCTGTATGCGTTTTCCACTGAAAACTGGACCAGGCCCAAATCCGAAGTGATGGCACTCATGCAGCTGCTGAAAAAATTTCTGGTGTCAGAACGAAAGGATTTACAGGAAAAAGGCATTTGCTTAAAGGTGCTGGGCCAGATGGAAAAACTGCCCGAAGAGGTGCGGATTCAGGCCCAGGAAACCATAGAAGCAACCGGAAACAACCAGGAGATGACCCTGAACCTGGCCTTGAGTTACGGCAGCCGGCAGGAAATAACCGATGCGGTAAAGGCAATGGCCAACAAACTTGCGGCAGGAGAACTGACGGCACAAGATATCTGTGAAAAAACGGTGGCAGCGCATCTGTATACCGGCCATATGCCGGACCCGGATCTGATCATCCGGACCTCGGGGGAGTTCCGGCTTTCCAATTTTTTGCTCTGGCAGGCTGCGTATGCTGAAATCTTTGTCTCCCATACCCTGTGGCCGGATTTTACCAAAGCTGAATTTATCGATATTTTAACCAGTTACCAGAAAAGGGACCGACGATTCGGTAGAGTGGAATGCAGCATGCCCAGCGATGGATCACCACAATAATTCTGGCGCCTTTGGTCCTGTGGATTCTGATCAAAGGCACCCCCATACTTCTGGCTGCTCTGGTTTTCACAGTGGCCGCCTGTGCCATCCGGGAATACCTGCGCATTATTTTCAGCCGGGATGATGGTCCTGTCTCCCGGGCAATAACAGCCATTTCCTATGTATCCTGCCTGCTTATGGTGGCAGCTGCAGGTGTCGGCTCCTGGCCGGCCATGTTGGTTGTCCTATCCCTGAATTTTATGCTGTTGTCTGTGTTTGTTCTGTTCCGGTTTGCGTCCCGGGCCCATGTGTTTGATATCATCGCCAAGCAGGTGCTGGGTATTGTCTACATTCCCTTTTCCCTGTCTCTTCTTTTGTTTGTAAGAAATGCCCAGGACGGCGTATTCTGGATTTTCTGGCTGCTGATTGTGTGCTTTATCAACGACACCGGTGCATTCTACACAGGCAGATTTTTCGGAAAACGCAAATTGTCTCCCCATATCAGCCCCAACAAAACCATTGAAGGCTCCCTGGGAGGTGTTGCAGCCGCCATGACCGCCGGGTTGGTGTGTATCCTGATATTTTTTGGTGCAACGAAACTGGTTTTGGTAATGCTGCCCTGTTCCTTTTTGATTGCCGTTGCAGGGCAGATCGGGGATCTGTTTGAATCCGCCATGAAGCGGAGTTCCAGCATCAAGGATTCCGGGCGTATCCTGCCGGGACATGGCGGTATGCTGGACCGGATTGACGGTCTGTTGCTGGCTATTCCTGTTTTGTTCGGATATCTTTTGGTGGCGCTATGAAGCATCTTTCTATTCTGGGAGCCACAGGGTCCATCGGCACCTCTGCCCTGGATATCGTGAGAATGCACCCGGACCGCTTTCAGGTCAAAGCCCTGACCGCTGCCAACAACCTGCCCCTGCTCTGCCGCCAGATTGCAGAATTTACACCGGACATGGTGGCGGTGCTGGATGCGGGCAAGGCCCGGGAGCTGGCCGGTATGCTCACAGGGCCCTGCCGGCCGGATATTGTTTTCGGCGATTCCGGATATGTCCAGGCTGCTGCCTGGGATTCAACAGATATTGTCCTGCTGGCCATGGTGGGGTCTGCCGGACTGAAACCGGCCCTGGCCGCCATTGATGCCAAAAAAAAGATTGCCCTGGCCAACAAGGAAACCCTGGTGATGGCAGGCGACATTGTCATGGCCAGGGCCAGAGAGAAACAGGTTTCCATTTTCCCGGTGGACAGTGAACATTCCGCCATTTTTCAAAGTATCATGGGCAATCAGGTACGGGATGTGAAACAGATTTTTCTCACCGCTTCCGGCGGACCCTTCCGAAATACACCGAAACATGCCTTTGCCGGTATCACCAGAGAAGATGCCCTGAAACATCCCAACTGGTCAATGGGAGACAAAATATCCATAGATTCCGCCACCCTCATGAACAAGGGGCTGGAACTTATCGAGGCGGTCCACCTGTTCGACATCAGCCATGAAGACATCCAGGTGCTTATCCATCCCCAGAGCATTGTGCATTCCATGGTGGGATACCGGGACGGGGCTGTCATGGCCCAGATGGGGGTGCCGGACATGAAACAGGCCATTGGTTTTGCCCTGTCCCTGCCGGACCGCCTGGACCTGGACATGGGGTTTCCTGATTTTGCACAAATAGGGTCTTTGACCTTCCATGCGCCGGATATCAGGCGGTTTCCCTCCCTGGAACTGGCCCGGGAAGCCTGCAGGCAGAAGGGCAGCCTGCCCGCAGTAATGAACGCGGCCAATGAGGTGGCTGTGCAGGCTTTCTTGGACAAGCGCATGGGATTTGAGGATATTTTCCGCATTATTTCCGATACCATGGCCTGCCATACCTGCATTGACAATCCAGATCTTTCCGGTATTATTGAAGCCGATCACTGGGCCCGGGCAAACGCCGAATCCCTTATATAAAATCAAGAGAGGAAAAAAGTGGGTCATTCTGTTGCTGCATTTGTTATTGTTATTGGTGTTCTCGTGTTCATCCATGAACTGGGCCATTTTCTGGCTGCCCGGTTTTTCAAGGTGGGGGTGGATGTGTTTTCCCTGGGGTTTGGTCCCAAAATCTTTACGAAAAAACACGGCCGCACCGAATACTGTATTTCCGCCATCCCCCTGGGCGGATATGTGAAAATGGTGGGAGAAGAACCTGGCAAACCCCTGGATCCAAAAGATATGCCTGTTTCATTTTCCAGCAAACCGTTGTCCCAGAAAAGCCTGATTGTGGCTGCCGGCCCCATGTTCAATTTTTTGCTGGCCATTGTTATCTTTTATGTGCTGTACCAGTTTTCCGGCATTTACCTGGCAAAACCTGTCATCGGCGAGGTGCTGGAAAATACCCCGGCACAGCAGGCAGGGCTTATGCCCGGTGATATCATTCAAACCATTGACGGCAAAGAGATCCAGTCTTTTGAAGACATTACCCGGATAGTCACCACCTCCCGGGGTCAGGCCATGCAGATCCAGGTGAACCGGGAGGGCCGGCCGGTCCGCCTGACGCTTACCCCCCAGAAAACCGAGGGCAAAAATGTGTTTCAGGAAACCGTGGACCGGTATGTCATCGGCATAAAAAGCACCGGGGATGTGTTTCACAAATCTTTGAACCCGTTCCAGGCCATGGGCCAGTCCATTTCCGATACAGCCGGGCTGGTGAAACTCACCATTGTCTCTGTGGGTAAAATGATTGCCGGCAGCCTGTCTGCAGACAACCTGGGCGGACCCATCATGATCGCACAGATGGCCGGGGAGCAGGCCAAAGCCGGGGTGGTGAATTTTGCCTGGTTCATAGCGCTTTTGTCGGTCAACCTGGGGATTATCAATCTGTTTCCCATACCGGTGCTGGACGGGGGGCATCTGGTGTTTTTCGGCATTGAAGCAGTCACCAGAAAAAAAGTGAGCGACAAGCTGCGGGAAAAAATGATCCAGTTCGGGGCAGCTATTCTGATGGCCCTTATGGTCTTTGTTTTTTACAATGACATTTTACGGATTTTCAGTGGTGAATAAGATGATGTATACTATTGAAACAGCATTGAAACAGGGGCTGCGGGATGCAGAAGGCGCCGCCCTTGTCAAAAAAGCGGGCACCTATTTTGGTATCCCTGTTCAGTCGGCGCGCAGTATCCATATGGTGACCATTGCGGCTGATCTTACAAGAGAAGACCTGGAGCTGGTAAAAACAGAAATTTTCACCAATCCGGTAACCCGGATATCCTCTCTGGCACCCCTGGATATCGCTTTTGACTGGTGTATCTGGGTCGGGCTCAGGCCCGGGGTAAAAGACAATCCCGGCGACACTGCCATGGAGGCGGTTGCAGATCTGCTGGCCAGGCCGTTCCGGCCGGATGAAGGCATTTACACCTCCCGGCGCTACTGCCTGAATGGGGCGGATCTGACCCGTCAGGATGTGGAAAAAATCGCACAGGAACTGCTGTCCAACCCCATTATCCAGCGGTATAATGTTTTTTCTTCGGATCAGTGGGATCCCCAAAAAGGGGCGGATGTCAAACCAGCCCGGGTGATTCTGGACCATACCCCCTGTTTTGATTTCATAGACATCGATTCCGATCATACCCTGTCACAGATTAGTGACCAACGCAATCTGGCCCTGAATGCCAGGGATATTCCCATTATCAGAAACTATTTTCTGGACCCTGATGTGCTGGCACAACGGCACAAAATGGGGTTGTCCAAACCCACGGATGTGGAGCTGGAATATATCTCCCAGGCCAGAAGCGATCATTGCAACCACAATACCTTTAACGGGGTTTTCCGGTACACGGATGTGCTGTCCGGGGAGACCACCATTGAAAACTCTTTGTTCAAGACCTATATCCAGCAGCCCACCCTGGCCTTGAAGGAAAAAAAAGACTGGGTGGTGTCCGTGCTCTGGGACAATGCCGGGGTAGGGGAGTTTGACGAAGAAAACAATTATGTGATCACGGGTGAAACCCATAACTCCCCATCCAATATGGAGGCCTATGGCGGGGCCATCACCGGCATTGTGGGGGTATACCGGGATCCCATGGGAACCGGCCTGGGATCCAGACTGTTCATGGGCAGTTTCGGGTTCTGTGTGGGGGATATCACCTATGACGGTCCTTTGAAACCGCCCCTGCACCCCAGGCGCCTGCTGGACGGGGTGGTGGAAGGGGTCAAGGACGGGGGCAACAAAAGCGGGGTTCCCACCACCTTTGGCCAGACCCTGTTTGATCCCGGTTATATGGGCAAAAGCCTGGTGTTTGTGACAGCCCTGGGCATCATGCCCAAACAGGTGGCCGGCAGACCCAGCCATGAAAAGAAAACCGCTCCCGGAGACCTGATTATCATGAGCGGCGGCCGGGTGGGCAAAGACGGTATCCACGGGGTGACCGCCTCCTCGGAAAGTTATTCAGAAAACACCCCGGCCGGCCATGTACAAATCGGAGACCCCTACACCCAGAAAAAAATGCATGATTTTCTGTTGCAGTGTCGGGATGAAGGCCTTATTCAGTTTATTACCGATAACGGCGGGGGCGGGCTGTCTTCTTCCATCGGTGAATCCGCCATGATATCCAACGGGTGTCTGGTCCAGCTGGACAAAGTGCCCCTGAAATATGAAGGCCTGGACATGTGGGAAATATGGGTGTCTGAATCCCAGGAGCGCATGACCATTGCCGTCAGACCGGCAGATCTGGACCGTTTCATGGCACTGTCGGACGAGCACGGGGTGGAAAGTACGGTGATCGGTGAATATACCAACTCCGGAAAGCTGCACATTACATACAAAGAAAAAACCTGTGCCTATGTGGACATGGATCTGTTGGACAAGGGTTTTTGTGCTTGGGAATTTGATGCTGTATGGCTGCCCCCTGAAACCCGGGGGCTTTTTGAACCGGTGATCCGTGCACCCAAAGATGTCAATGCCCTGATGACCGCCATGCTGGCCCGGCCCAATATCTGTTCCAAGGAATGGATCATCCGCCAGTATGACCATGAAGTGCAGGGGGGATCTGTCATCAAACCCCTGGTAGGGGTGAACCGCAATATCCCGTCTGATGCATCTGTGACACGGCCGGTGCTCACCAGCAAAAAAGGCCTGGCGTTTTCCCAGACCCTGCTGCCCTGGTATGCGAAAATCGATGCCTACCATATGATGACCTGTACCATTGACGAGGCGGTCCGCCGGCTCATTGCCGTGGGCGGTACTTTTTCCCATATCGGGGGGGTGGACAATTTCTGCTGGCCCGACATTGGGTATGATGCCCGGACCAATCCTGACGGTACCTTTAAGGCGGCCCAGCTGGTAAGGGCCTGCCGGGCACTCAAAGATACCTGTATGGCCTATGAGATTCCATTGTTGTCCGGCAAGGACTCCATGTATGTGGACGGCCACCTGGAAGGGGCATTCGGGGAGCGCATCAAGGTATCGGCTCTGGAGACGGTGCAGTTTTCCGCCACATCCGTGATCGATGATGTGCTGCGCTGCCAGACCCTGGATCCCAAGGCAGCCGGGGATTATATCTATGTGGCGGGCGCCACCGGCAATGAACTAGGGGCTTCGGAATACTATGATATGTTCGGCAAAACAGGCCGCAATGTTCCCCGGGTGAATTTTGCCGCCAACAAAATTCTGTACAAAGCGCTGGAAAAAGCCATTGGTCTGGAAATACCGGCATCCTGCCACAGTGTTGCCCGGGGAGGGCTGGGGGTCCATCTGGCGTTTATGGCCATGGCCGGGGGGCTTGGCATGGAGATCGATCTGTCACAAGTGCCTTCGGATGGACAGGACCTGCCGGATGAGGTGTTGCTGTTTTCTGAATCTGCCGGCCGGTTTATTTTAACCCTTGCGCCGGACCAGGCACCGGTGTTTGAAAAGCTGTGCAGGGGGATGGCCGTGTGCCGCGTGGGCATGGTGACAACACAAAATGACGGCCTGAAAATAAAAGGCATCCAGGGAGATACCATTGTGGACTTGTCCGGCAAAGCCCTTTCCGATGCTTTTAACAAACCCTTTGGAGACATGCGATGAAACAGGTGAAGGCTTTGATTCTAACCGGTTTCGGTCTGAACTGTGACAATGAAACCGCCCTGGCTTTTGAACTGGCAGGGGCCCAATCCCACAGGGTGCATATCAATGCAGTGATTGCCGGAAAAGTCAGGCTCGCAGATTTTCATATCCTGGCTTTCGGCGGCGGTTTTTCCTGGGGGGATGACCACGGGGCCGGGGTGATCCAGGCAGTGAGGCTCAAAAACCACATCGGAAAAGATCTGCTGTCATTTGTGGCTGCGGGCAAACTGGTCATCGGTATCTGCAATGGATTCCAGGCCCTGGTGAACCTGGGCCTTCTGCCCGGACTGGACAACGACTATACCAGACGGTCGGTGGCCATCACCTATAATGACTGCGGCAGCTTCAGGGACCAGTGGGTGCACCTGACAGCTGACCCCGAAAGTCCGTGTGTGTTTACAAAAGGGTTGCAGACCGCAGAGTTTCCCGTACGCCATGGGGAAGGAAAGTTCACTGCAGATCCGGATGTGGTATCCGCCCTGTGCGACGACCGCCAGGTGGTACTCCGGTATGCAGACGACAACGCACTCCCGGCCGAAGGGGTGTTTCCTTTGAACCCCAACGGGTCGGTACAGGACATTGCTGGTATCTGTGATCCCACGGGAAAAGTGTTCGGGCTCATGCCCCATCCGGAAGCCTATACCCATGTAACCAACCATCCGGACTGGACCCGGCGCAAACAGGTGCAAAAACGTCTGAAAAAACCGTTTGATACCCGGGACACACCAGGCATCCGATTGTTTTGCAATGGGGTGGACTATATCCGGGAAAGGTTTTTGTAATCACCATGCTGGGAACCATAGTCAACTGCCTGGCCATTACCGCCGGCAGCCTGGTGGGGCTTTTGTTTAAAAACGGTATTCCCGAGCGCTACAACAAGACCGTGATGCAGGGCATCGGACTGGCGGTGCTTTTGGTGGGCCTTAAAACCGCCATGGTCACAGATGATCTGCTGGTGGTCATCATCTCTTTGGCAACCGGTGCCTTGGTGGGGGAATGGATCGGCATTGAGAACCGGCTGGACCGGCTGGGACAATTTCTGGGACAAAAATTGTCCAAAGGATCAGGCGGGTTTTCCCAGGGATTTGTCACCGCGTCCCTGATGTATTGTGTGGGATCCATGGCCATTGTCGGTGCCCTGGAAAGCGGGTTGACCGGCAATCATGCCACCTTGTTTGCCAAGTCCTGCCTGGATGGTATTGTGAGCATTATTTTAAGCTCCTCTCTGGGAATCGGGGTTGTTTTCTCTGCTGTGCCGGTCCTGGTCTACCAGGGATCCATCACCCTGCTGGCATCGGTGCTCAAGCCGTTGCTGGTGCCGGCGGTCGTCGCCCAGATGTCCGGGGTGGGCGGTCTTTTGATCCTGGGCATCGGCATGAACATGCTCCGGGAAAAAAAAATCAAAGTGGGGAATCTGCTGCCGGCAATTTTTATCCCCCTGGTGTGGTTTGTTCTGCAGGTGCAGTTTACGCGCTTTTTTTAAACCATACACTGTCAGGGCTGAAGCTGCCTGGCCTTATCCTGACAGGATTATGCCAGGAAAAAACCGCAGGAATAAGTCAGGAATAACCATGTCCATGAAAAACAGTCTGCTTTATGTGCTGACCATCATCATCTGGGGATCCACATGGATCGGTATCAAATTTCAACTGGGTGCGGTGGATCCCATGGTATCGGTGGTGTACCGGTTTGCCCTGTCTGCCGTGCTCCTGCTTTTGTTCTGCAGAATACGCGGTCTTCGGTTGAAATTCTCCGCAAAAGAACATACCTTTATGGCGTTGCTGGGCCTGCTTTTGTTTTCAATCAATTACTGGCTGGTATATGTGGCAGAAGTGTACCTGACATCCGGGCTTGTGGCGGTATTGTTTTCCTCCATTGTGTTCATGAATATTGCCAACGGTGCTTTTTTTCTGGGCACACCGGTGGAAAAGAAAATGGTGTTTGGCGCGGTTACCGGTATCCTTGGAATCGGTTTGATCTTCATGCACGAAATTGAATCCTTTGATCTCACAGATAAAAGCCTTATGGGCATCGGCTTTGGCTTTGCCAGTGTACTACTGGCATCTTTCGGCAATATCACCTCTGCCAGAAATTCCAAACGCAATATTCCGGTGCTCCAGGCCAATGCCTTCGGCATGGGATACGGGGCTCTGGCCCTGGCGGTTCTGGCTGTTGGACTTGGCAAGGATTTTGCCTTTTCTTTTACCCTGCCATATGTCACCTCCCTGATCTACCTGGCGGTTTTCGGTTCCATCATCGCATTCACCAGCTATCTGACCCTCATCAGTTCCATAGGGGCTGACAAAGCCTCTTACAGCATCATGGTGGTGCCGGTGGTGGCGTTGATCATCTCCTCTGTTTTTGAAGGATATATCTGGAGCCTTTCCGCCATTGTCGGGCTTTTTCTGGTAATGTCGGGCAATTTTCTGGCGTTGCACCGGCGGCCGGTTTCTTCCTGATCACCCCTTTGCTGCAGGGCTTTTTCCATGGAACGGTTCTGTACCATCTGACAAACCCGTTGCAACAGCCAGGGGATCTGTGGTATCTATCTGCTGTTATGAAACAATATGTCATAGACGGGCTGCGGCCGGACGACTACCTGCTGCTCAAAGATTACCTGGACCGGCACACCGAAGCTGCCGGCATTGTCGGCATCTACTGGCTGGTCCTGGAATCAACATTGCTGACCCCTTTGCAGGCTGACCACCGGGACTGTGCGCCCCACGTGTTTGCCCTGAAACTGGAACAAACCGCTCTGTCCTGTGAACTGCTGGTCAGAACAAAAAAAAATATACGGTGCGATTGCATGGCCTATGCCACAAAGAGGCAGCGCAGCTGGGTGTTGGACCAGACCGATGCCATCCTGGAAATGCTGGCCATCCGCATATGAGTGTCGTTTTGGGAAAATAATGCTGAAAGTAATACCGCTGGGCGGTCTGGGAGAGATCGGTCTGAACATGATGGTGGTGGAATATGGAGATGCCATGTTCATCATAGATGCAGGGCTCATGTTTCCGGAAGACTATATGCTGGGGGTGGATATCGTTATCCCGGCCATGAACTATATCCGGGAAAACCGGCACAAGATTCACGGCATCATCATCACCCATGCCCATGAAGACCATATCGGGGCCCTGCCCTATCTGTTGCGGGAAATCCGGATACCGGTCTACGGCACCGCCTTTACCCTGGGGATCGTCAGGAACAAACTGGTGGAATTCGAACTTAACCCCCACGTGGATCTCAACCTGGTCAGTCCCGGGGAAACCCTTTCCATGGACCCTTTTGTCATAGAGTTTATCCGGGTGAGCCATTCCACCATCGACGGTGTGGGGCTTGCCATCCAGACGCCGGAAGGGGTGGTGATCCATACCGGGGATTTCCGCATCAGCCACAATACCGACCCCATGAAAAATACCGACCTGTCCTCTTTTGCCAGGTATGGCGAACAGGGGGTGCTCGCCCTCTTGTCCGATTCCACCAATGTGGAGGTGGAGGGCTATACCATGTCTGAACAGGCGGTGGCAAAAAATCTGGGAAAGGTGATTTTTGCCGCCCAGGGACGGGTGATCGTGACCCTGTTTGCCTCCAATGTATTCCGGATACAGCAGGTCATCGATATTGCCGTCAAAAACGGGCGCAAGGTGGTTTTCAACGGCAGGTCCATGGAACAGAACATTGCTGTGGCAGACAAACTCGGACATATCTCCTGTCCTTCGAATACTATTGTGGATATCAAACAGATCCACAACCTGCCCGATTCCCGGGTGCTGATCATTACCACCGGCAGCCAGGGAGAACCCATGTCAGCCCTGGTCCGCATGGCATCCGGGATGCACAAGCACATCAGAATCAAAAAGGGTGACAGTGTCATCCTTTCTTCCAAGCATATTCCGGGCAATGAAAAAGCCATCGCCAGTATCATCAACAAGCTCTACCGCAGGGGGGCCGACGTAATCTATTCCAAAGCGGCTGAAATCCATGCCTCTGGACATGCCCACCAGGAAGAACTCAAGCTCATGCTCAGCCTGACCAAACCCAGATATTTTATCCCGATTCACGGGGAATACAGGCATCTGGTGGTCCATGCCAGACTGGCGGAAAAAATGGGACTGCCCCGGGAAAATGTGCTGGTTGCCGAGGACGGCAAGGTGATTGCCTTTGATGACACCGGGGGCCGTATCGATAACCAGGTGCATACAGGCCGGGTTCTGGTGGACGGCAAGGGCATCGGAGATGTGGGCAGAAGCGTGCTCAAGGAACGCCGGGAACTTTCCGAGGGCGGGCTTGTGGTGGTGACCATGATCACTGACGAGGAAACCGGTGTGGTGCTCTACGGCCCGGAACTGATTTCCAGGGGGTTTGTATTTGATTCCGCCACCGGTCACCTGGTGGATGATGCCCAGTGTGTCATTTTGGAAATTGTGGAAGAGCTTGAGGCGGGATGCGAATCCCGGTTGGAATTGATCAGAACACGCCTCAAAAAGGCATTGAAGCAGTACTTTTCCTATACCATTAACCGCAGGCCCCTTATTGTGCCGATAATTATTGAAGTATGAGAAAAGAACTGACTTCCCTGTTCCTGGTTTTTCTGATTGTTTTGACAGCTGTCAGCCTGTTTTCCTTCCATGCCCAGGACCCTGCTCTGGGACAGGATGTTTTGGCAGTTCCGGATACCATCCACAACCAGTTCGGTCTGCTGGGTGCCCATGTGGCGGGGTTTTTCATCTTTGTGTTTGGTGTTGGTGCCTTCTGGGTACCGGTGATTCTTGCGCTGTTTACCCTGTGGTATGTAAAGGAAAAATCTGCAAAAATTATCTGGCTGACCTTTGCAGGGGGAATAATTCTCATGGTGTGCACAGGGGCCGGTTTTTTTCTGTTCAAGGATGCCTATGCCGTTTCCACCACCCTGGTGCCGGCAGGGGGATTTGTGGGCACCGCAGTTACCACTTTTTTGCTGGCCTATGCCAATATTGCCGGATGTATCATCATTCTGGTGTTTTTTGCCATCATCGGGTTTATGCTTGCCACCGGCATTTCAATGGTGGCCCTGGTGCGGTTTGTCAAAAAAAAGATGCTGGATCTCAAGACCGCCATAGCCTTGGAATGCAAAGAGGGCATGGACTATCTGGGACAGCTGGCCGACCAGTGGAAAGCCAGACGTCAGGCCGCCCGAAAACCGCCTGACTTTTTGGATCTGTCCCCTGAAATGGCGGATAACACCCTGCCGGCTGTGTGGCAGAACAGCGGGCAGGGAACATCCAATGCCGATTTTTCCGATACCGGAACATCCGGTCCCGGAACATCCGATCCCGGTTCAACTGATCCCGGGGAGGACCAAAATTTTTTTCCGGATGAAATATCTGCCCCCACCATTGTTGCCCCGGAACTGGATGATACCGAATATGCCACAGACAAGGTGCTGGAGGATATCCGGGAGGCAGAAGCGTTCAAGCTGCCGCCGTTGCGCTTTCTGGACGAGAAAATCAAAGTCAGACGGGAAATCGATACCGACAAACTGCAGTCAAAAGCCCGGATACTGGAAACCAAACTCAATGATTTCAATGTCAAGGGAGAGGTGGTGGAAATTCTGCCCGGCCCGGTGATCACCACCTTTGAATACCGGCCGGCGCCGGGTATAAAACTGTCCAAAATCACCGGCCTTTCCGATGACCTTGCCCTGGCCCTGAGTGCGGTGAGCATCCGCATTGTGGCCCCGATTCCCGGCCGGGATGTGGTGGGCATCGAGATTCCCAATGATGAACGGGAGATGGTGAATCTGCGGGAGATGGTGGCCTCAAAAGAGTTTATCTCTTCTGAATCCGTGCTCACGCTGGGCCTGGGAAAAGACCTCATGGGCCGGCCGGTGGTCACCAGTATGGACCGGATGCCCCATTTGCTCATTGCCGGGGCCACCGGTACCGGCAAGAGTGTAGGGCTCAATGCCATGATTATCAGCCTGTTGTACAAGGCCACGCCGGAAGATATTAAATTTGTGATGATCGATCCCAAACGCATTGAATTGTCCGTCTACAACGATATCCCCCATTTGATATCTCCGGTGGTTACAGATATGAAAAAAGCCACCAATGCCCTGTTTTGGGCGGTGAAAGAGATGGAGCGCCGGTATGCGCTTTTAGAGGAAAACGGGCTGCGGAATCTGTCCCAGTACAATGACATGATCAAGGAAAAAAACCATGCCATGCAGACCGGTCCGGCGGCCGGCAAAGACGGCGACCGCGACAGCAATACAGCCCCATTTTTGCTGGAGACATTGCCCTATATTGTGGTGATCGTGGATGAACTTTCCGATCTGATGATGGTGGCATCCAAGGATGTGGAGTTTGCCCTGACCCGTCTGGCCCAGATGGCAAGGGCAGCCGGCATCCATATCATCATTGCCACCCAGCGGCCGTCTGCTGATGTGCTCACCGGTACCATAAAGGCCAATTTTCCCACCCGTATTTCCTTTCAGGTGTCTTCCAAGATCGACGGCCGGATCATCATGGACCAGGGCGGGGCCCAAAGCCTTCTGGGCAATGGCGACATGCTTTTCTGTCCCCCGGGAACCGGCAAGCTCATGCGCATTCAGGGGGCCTATATTTCAGAAAAGGAGATCGCAAAAATCACCGGGTTTCTCAAGGAACAGCGCCAGCCTGACTATGATGAAAACGTGACCAAAGGGGATGAAGACCAGGAAGACAAAGGGTTTGACGAATCTGAATATGATGAAAAATATGATGAGGCGGTGGCCGTGGTGACCCAGTCCGGCCAGGCTTCCATTTCCTATGTGCAGCGCCGGCTGCGCATAGGGTATAACCGGGCGGCCAGACTTATTGAAATCATGGAGCATGAAGGCATTATCGGACCCCAGATCGGCACAAAACCCAGAGAAATCCTGGTGAAAGATTATGGTCAAGATGGATTTTAATCAGAAGGATTTTGACCTGCTGCATACCATCAGGGGATTCATGGCAGATGCAGAAATGCGCCGGCTCCATGAACTCGCCTTAGATGCGGCAGTCATGGGCCCAATTCTGGAGATTGGTTCCTATTGCGGCCGGTCTGCTGTTGTCATGGGGCGGGCGTGTAAAAAAAAAGACGGGATCCTGTTTTCCATTGACCACCATAAGGGATCTGAAGAGCAGCAGCCCGGAGAAGCCTATTTTGATCCGGACCTGTATGATGCACGCACAAACAGGGTGAATACCCTGCCGTTTTTCAGGGATACCCTGGAGAAAACCGGGGTGACAGACCATGTCGTTCCCATGGTCTGCACCTCCGCTGTTGCCGGAAAAATGTGGAAAACGCCCTTGTCCATGGTGTTCATTGACGGCGGACATTCCTTTGATGCAGCATACAGTGATTTTTTAACCTGGTCCCCGCATCTCATGAAAGACGGGTTGCTGGTGATCCATGATATCTTCTTTGACCCGGCACAGGGCGGGCAGGCCCCCAGGCATGTATATGAAAACGCCATGAAAACAGGTAACTACAAAGAACTTCCCATGACCCATACCCTGGGGGTGCTGCAAAAAAACCGCTCACATAAGGAAATCCCATGAAAAACGCTGCTCTGGAGCAGATCAGGTCCTATTATCTGGAATTGCTGCCCTTTAACAAAGTGCTGGGCATTGCCATCGATTTGCTGGATTATGACACAGGGAATGCACAGGTGGGGTTTCCCATGAAACCGGAACTGATCGGTAACTCTGCCGCCGGTATTCTCCATGGCGGGGTGACAGCTGCAGTGCTTGATCTGACCGGCGGGTTGAGCGCCCTTATCTCCTGTGCCAGATACCATGAAAAAGCGCCCCTTGCCCAGCTGAACAAGCGGTTGACCGCATCCGCCACCATTGACATGCGGGTGGATTACCTGCGGCCTGGCAAAGGGGATGCATTTGTGTGCACCAGCCGGATTGTCCGGGCAGGATCGCGCATTGTTGTGGCAAAAATGGCATTGTCCAACCTTCAAAAGGTGTGCATTGCCACCGGCACCGGCACCTATCTTATCGGGTGATTTTGTTGTTTTGTCGGCTGTTCAATCGACTGCGGATTTCATTTTTTTTAAGGATTTTTTAAATGCCTGGCAGGGGTCTTCATAAGAGACCCGTTGGGTCAGCCAGATATAGTCTGCCGGAAAAAGCAAAGGAAACCCTTCCAGGTCCAGGGGGGCGATGTATGTATCGATATCCGCCGGTACCGGTCTGATCTCGGTCAAGGCCAGGTTGACCTGGGACAGGGCAGGGTCCAGAAACCTTACCCGGTCCACAACCCCCAGTCCGTATTCTGTGTGCCCATTGCCCATAATCACCACCACAGGTCCTGTGACGGCTTCCGCCAGCCGGGTGATGGACCGGGCCATGGCGTCATTTCTGGCTGTCCAGGTGTCATAGAGCCTGTCCAGCATATCTGCATTTCCCATGCCGCAGTGGACTGTTTTGAAAACAGCCTTCATATGCTGCGCATAAACCGGGTTGTCAAATCCGGTGGAAAAGATCTGTTGTTTTTCAAGTTTTGAGATACCGGCCAGGCCTTTGCGGGTGATCCTGCGTTTCTGGGGGCCGGACAGGTCCAGACCGGCTGCCGTAAGATTGTTGTCCCTGGCCAGTTTCAGCAAATCAAAATAATACTGCCACATCTGGTCGGATTGCCGGTCCCAGTGCAACTGCCTGCGCAGATCGGTTTTTATCATGGCATTGACCTTTTCCGGGTGGTCATGGCTGCCTGAATCCACGAAACTTAACAGCAGCGGTGTGTCATGGAAAGCAAAAAATTCAAATCCAAGGGCAGGGGGCAGGCCGGTATCTACCAGGTGCTGGATGATCCTGTGCTGGATGGCATGGTGCATGGGATTGTCATGTTTTTCCGACAGATAAATCACATCATGGGCCGCAAGGTGCGCCATGAGGCGGGAAAAGGGCAGCTTCTCTCCGGAGCTTGCGTCCAGAATTTTGCCGGCAAGGGGATCGTCCGGCCGCACCGGTTTTTTTTCGGTTGTGGCACAGGACTGGAGCAGGAAAACCAGGCAGCATACACCCGTTATCCAAAAAATTCGTATCATGGGGGAAGGATCTGAAATCATGCCCCAAGCTTACCCTTTTTTAAAATACAATACCAGGCTTTTTCCGAGCACTGGGTTCAAAAGCCGGTCCATGAATGCCGTGATGCGCGGTTTTTCCATCAGGTCCCACACCAGCAGTTTGTGGTACAGATTCACCAGGGGGACATCATTGCGATCAGGGCCTGTCAGACATTTCAGCCACCAGTAGGGGGTATGGATGCTGTGGGCAAAATGGGATCCTGCAAACACCATGTTTTTTGCGCAAAATTTTGTAACCAGAGATTTTTTACAATAGATTCTCACATGCCCCCCGGAGGTGCGGGCATAGGCATCAGACAACAGCCAGCAGATTTTTTCCGGCAAAAATCTGGGAACGCTCACCGCAAGGATCCGCCCGGGTTTGAGGATGCGCACCAGTTCAGACACAGCCAAGTCATCATCAGGGATATGTTCCAGTACCTCGGAACAGATCACCGCATCAAAGCTGTTGTCCGTAAAAGGCAGGCAGGTGACATCCATGCAGGACAGGGAAAAATCCCTGCACGCCAGGTCATTCAGGGCCTGATGAAAGGCAAGCTTGCTGCGGGTGGATACCAGGTTGTCATATCCAAAATCTGCTCCCACACAACAGGTGCCGGGCTGTCTGCAGGCCATAACCATGTGCCTTCCTTCACCGCAGCCGATATCCAGAATCCGGTGGCCGGCCTGGATATCCAGATGGGTGAAATCAACGGTAATCATGGATGATCTCCCGATAGGCCTGAACGGTTTTGCGTGCCGTGGCTTCCCAGGTAAACTGGGACAGTACCCGCTCATACCCTTTTCGGGCCAGGCTTTCCCGCAGGAGTGCATCATCCAGCAGTGTCACAATGGCTTTTTCCAGGGCCTGACTGTCCCCGGGTGGTACCAGTTTTGCCGCATCGCCGGCCACCTCGGGCAATGCCCCGCCCGTGGTGCAGATCACAGGAATCCGGCAGGCCATGGCCTCTCCCACGGGCAGGCCGAACCCTTCATACAAAGAGGGTACCACCGCAATGCTGGCTTTGGCATATTCTCTGATAAACCGGTGCTGGTCGATGCGGCCGGTAAATTCCATATGGTTTCCCAGGTCCAGCTGCCGGACCAGCCGTTCAATACCCCCGTTCTTTTTGGGGGTGCCGATGACCACCAGATACACCGGCCGTTTTTTCACGATGTTTTTTATGGCATGCAGCAGGTGGTAAAGCCCTTTGAGGGGTGTGTCAGCAGAATTGGTGACAATGATGCGGCCGGGAATTCTGCTGACCCCTTCCAGGGGATAAAAACTGCTGGTATCGATGCCGTTGGCAATGGTGGTAAACCG
>DATFJY010000051.1:0-6435 GCA_035268905.1 Desulfotignum sp. | reverse complement strand
GACCGATGCGGTGGTGATTGATCCGCGGCGGGATTGTCAAATTTACACAGACATTGCAGCACGGCAGGGGACCCGGATCACCCGGATCTTTGAAACCCATCGCAATGAGGATTATGTGATCGGTTCCCTGGATCTTTCCCGACGCACCGGTGCTGCAATTTTTCTTGGAGACAAAACTTTGATCGATCTTATAAAAGGCCCGAAATGACTGGTTTGTGATCATCCCGGTTGCGGTGTTGATGATCGGGTTTATGGTCATACTGGAGATTGCAGGATTATAATCCGGTGCTTAGCGCATGGCCTGCAGTTCTTCTTCCACCACCCCCTTGAAAAGATCCATTTTATAGGTATTTCCCAGAATCGGGGTGGCATCTTCCACCACTGCCCGGGCCGCTTTTTGAATGGTTGCGTCATCCAGTTTCCGGCCTGTAATGACATCTTCCACCGGCCGGCTCCGCCAGGGGACCGGCGCAGCCCCGGACAGATACACCCGGCTGTTGGTGACGGTATCATCTTTTATTTCCAGGGCCAGGGCCAGTCCGGCAAGGGCAAAATCCCACGACCGCCGTGCCCGGACCTTGCGGTAGGAACTGCGCAGGTTTTTGGCGGGTGCAGGCAGTACAACATGGGTTATCACTTCTCCTGGTTGTAACACGGTTTCAACCTCTGGATTTTCCACGGGCAGCACAAAAAATTTTTCCACCGGGACTGTTCGGGAATTCTCCGGTCCTGAAATTTTGAGCTTTGCCGACAGTGCGGCCAGGGGCGGAGCCGTATCGGAAGGATGGGTGATGATACAGATAAAGTCATGCCCGAATATGGCATGGAACTGGTGCTCTCCGTCCAGGGCATAGCAGGTGTCCCCGCCTTTCCGCCGGCAGTGGAATTCTCCTCTGTAATACCAGCAGCGGGGCTTCTGGCAGAGGTTTCCGCCGATGGTTCCCTGGTTTCGCAGCTGGGGACTGGCCACCTCTGACGCTCCTTGGGAAAGGCCGGGATATTTTTGTTTCACCAGGGGATTTTGTGCAACTTCGGTGATGGTGGTGAGCGCACCGATGACCAGGCCTCCGTCTGCGGCCTCCCTGATCCCGTGGAGATCGGACAGCGCGCTTAAACTGACCATCTTATCCACCTGCATGATACCATCGCGCAGGCACCCGATCAGATCGGTGCCCCCTGCATGGATGGCCGCGTTTTTCTCATTCAGATGCTTTACAGTGTCTTGTAATGTATCCGGCCGGACATATGAAAATTGTGGTAGCACGGTTTATCCCTCCTTTATGGCTGTCAGGTGTCGGCGCATTTCAATGGGCGTGACCGGGGCCCTGGTAAACCGGATACCGGTGGCCATAAAAAGCGCATTGGCAATGGCTGCGGCAGTGGGTATGGTTACCGGTTCACCCAGGCCTTTTGTTCCCGTGTTGTTGGCTTTTGGATCATCGATTTCAATGGGCAGACTTTCCATGTCCACCGGCACATCAAGTGCTGTGGGAAGCTTGTAGTCATGCCAGTTCCGGTTGCACAGTCTGCCGGTATGTCTGGCATCCAGCTGCCGGAACTCGGTCATGCCGAACCCGATACCCATGACAATGCCGCCAAACACCTGGTTGTCATAGGTGAGCCTGTCCAGGACCCGGCCGCTGTCATTGGCACTCAAAAACCGCAAAATCTGCATTTCACCGGTTTTGGTATTCACTTCCAGCTCGCAGAACTGGGCTGCAAATGGATTGACACTCTTGTCTGAGGGATTGGGACCCCGATAGCCTATCCCCACAACCACACCGCGTTTTTTCAGGCGGCTGACATCGGTGACCTTTATGCGTTTGTTTTTGTCCTTTCTGGATATGATTTCAACGCCTCCATAATCAAGGTCGGCTGCTGGTACTTCAAGGTCTTGTGATGCCATTTCAAGAATCTGTCTTTTGACGGCAATCGCTGCATTGCGCACAGTGGGCGACTCGGTGGGAACGGTTTTGCTGCCCCCGCTGGGTGTGGCATACTGGGTGGTTTCCGTGTCTGCATATTCAATCTGGATAACCCCCGGCCGGACCCCGAGTTCTTCAGCCGCCACCAGGGCCATCACAGTTTTGGTGCCAGTGCCGATATCACTGGCCCCCATGTTCAGGTTCACTGAACCGTCCCGGAACAGTTTTATGATGACCGTGGATGGCGGCCCTCCCCCGCCCACAAACCAGACACAGGACCCCATTCCCACACCGCGCTTGATACGACTGTCGGTTTGGTTGTGGGCCCTTGCCTGTTGTACCGCCTTTTCCCAGCCGAACTGTTGGGCGCCTTTTTCAATGCATGCTTTCAGGCCGGTTGTGGTATAGGGCCGGTTACGGCCCTGGCTGATCTCAGGAATATTTTTCAGCCGCAAGGCAACCGGATCCATACCGATTTCATGGGCAAGGTCATCCATCATCTGCTCCAGGGCAAAACTTGCCTGGGGATGGCCGGGCGCACGAAACGGGCGGGCCGGTCCTGCATTGATATAGACATCTTCGGAGGTGCACCGGACGTTGTCACAGGCATACAGATCGCGAAACTGCCAGTCCACCAGTGCGGTACCGCCTGCCGGATACGCCCCGCTGGGACCGATGCAGGCAAAATCCCATGCAGTAAGGGTACCGTCTTTTTTCACCCCGGCTTTTACCTGCATGGTGTTGGCCGGCCGGTTGCCCACACACAGATAGGTCTCTTCCCGGGTCAGGATCAGCTTGACCGGACGGCCGGTCTGTCTGGCCAGCAGTGCGGCAAGCACCGTGTACTTGCCCGGCTTGAGTTTGCTGCCGAATCCGCCGCCCATATAGTGGCCGATCACCCGTACCTTGGAAAGGGGCATGCCGAGCACTTCTGCAATTTCCGACTGGACAGCATAGACCCCCTGGCTGGATTCCCACAGGGTCAACCGGTCTTTGTCCCAGGTGGCCACACATCCGTGCAGCTCCATTGGCGTATGCAGTTCGCACTGGGTCTCATATGTGTTTTCCAGAACCACCTCTGCCGCATCAAATCCTTTGGCCACATCTCCACGTGCATATTCATCCCTGCCCGCCAGGTTGCCGTTGTCATGGATATCAGGGGCTTCTTCTGAGAGCGCCTTGTTGTGGTCCGCCACAAAGGGCAGCACCTCATATGCCGCATCAATGGCCCGCACTGCATCCCATGCCTGGAAATGCGTGTCCGCCGCCACTGCTGCCACAGCTTCTCCTTCAAACCGACAGCGGGTATCAAACAGCGGACCTGAATAATTGTTGTATTTCCATGTGAGATTTCTGGCCGCCGGGGTCTGTCCGGTGATCACAGCCCGCACCCCGGGCATTTTTTTTGCCAGGCTGACATCCAGTTTTATAAGGTTTGCATGGGGATGGGGGCATCTGAGTACGGCCCCGTAAATCATATTGGGCAGCGTGATATCCGACGGATAAACAGCTGTGCCGCTGACCCGTTCATATGCATCCACCCGGGGGATACGTTTTCCCACCATCCGGGTCTGTTTCCAGAATCCGGGTTCTTCTCCCGGGGGCGGGGTCTCGGGTAGGGAAAGTCCCTCGGTGTAGTAAATATTGTTGTGTTCTGCCATGGTCCCCCCTATTTTATTTTACGTTCGGCTGCGTTGCGGGCTGCCCGGAAAATATGGTTGTAGGCACCACACCGGCACAGGTTGCCCGATACCCCCACACGGATTTCATCCATGGACGGCCGGGGTGTCTTTTCCAGAAGGCCGTGAACCGACATGATCTGCCCGGGCGTGCAGTAACCGCACTGAAATGCATCTTCTTCCAGAAACGCGGTCTGCACAGGCCCGAGTTCTTCACCCTGCATCAGTCCTTCCAGGGTGGTAATATGACGGCCTTCGGCTTCCACTGCCAGGGTCATGCAGGCATATCGGGGAACCCCATCCACCAGCACGGTGCAGGCACCGCATTCCCCCCGGCTGCAGCCTTCTTTGGTGCCGGTCAGACCGATCACCTCCCGCAAAACGTACAGCAGTGTCCACCGCGGTTCCACCAGAACAGAACGGTCCGCACCATTGATATGAAGATTGATTTTCACGGTATCCGCTGCAGACAGTATTATTTCAGGCGTTTCGTTTTGGTTGGCAGCTGCCAGGGCTGCCCTGCTTAAAGATGCCCCCACGGCGCTGGTGCCCATGACCTGCATAAATCCCCTGCGGGTCATGCCCTGTTTTTTTGCCACCTTGTTATCACTGTTTTGTATGTCCATATGCTTCCTCCCCGGCTGGTTTTGATTACATGCTGGTTCGGCTGCAGCAGCAGCCATATGCCAGATCACGCAGACACCTTCATCATACACACACTGTTTGGGTTGTTAATACATGAATTCCTGTATTTACGAGATATTGAGACTGTATTTAGATATCACGATATTTTGCATATGCTGCACTTTATGCGCCCCTTAATAAGGGTAAAATAACCTACCGCATAAAGCGCTGTCAAACTCCTGTTTTTGTGCGCGAGGACTTCAAGGATATTGGTGGCTATGATCAGGTTGGGCGCATTCCCGGGAGATCGGCTTGTTCACCATAAGCCCTTTGGACAGGGAATGATAGGATTCAATGGGAAATAATGCAGCATACCCGTTTTGTTCTGGGCAGGCACAGGGACGATGACACCAGGTCCGGCTGGATCAGCGGCCTGGATGATGAAAAAGGAAAGCAACATCCAACCTTCGGCGGGCTGCGTATCGGCAAGCCGTTGAATGAACGCAAACCAAACGAGCCTTCTGCAACATTTTTTGAGATAACAGCCGCCAAGGCAATTAAGGCTTTGAGAAGCTTCAGGCAATGCCTGGAATATTGGAGAAAAAGGTATTGATATAAGGATTCATGTTTGTTACTGTTTAGACAGTCTAGCTTGAAATGACAATTACAAAACGCTTAGGAGGTATCATGATTGAAAACCACTGGCAGCTTCAGGACGCTAAAAATAAATTCAGTAATCTTGTTGAAACTGCCCGAAAAAAAGGCCCCCAGGTTGTAACGAAACATGGGAAAGAAGCGGTAGTTGTTCTTTCAATTAACGAGTACAAAAAGTTGATAAAACCCAAAACAAATTTGGTCCATTTTTTTAAAAATTCCCCTTTTTCAGATGAGAATATTGATTTGTCGAGGAATAAAGATATGCCAAGGGATATCGATTTATGAATTATTTATTGGATACATGCGTTATCTCAGAATTAATCAAAAAAGAGCCGAATCCCAAAGTGGTTAAATGGATATCTGATATTGAAGAAACAAATTTGTTTATCAGCGTCCTGACAATTGGTGAATTACACAAAGGAATCGAAAAATTGTCAGAAAGTAGAAAAAAGGACAAGCTTCTTAAATGGATCGCCTATGACATGACAAAAAGATTTCAAAACAAAATCATAGATTTCGATCTTCATACCGCAGTCATTTGGGGTAAAATTCAGGCAAAATCAGAAATGTCGGGACAAAAACTACCTGCCATCGATTCCCTTATAGCTGCGACTGGGATATCTCATGACCTTATTATAGTAACAAGAAACACAACGGATATGAAAAGCAGCGGAGTAGAGCTGTTTAATCCTTGGGAATAAAAAAACAATTTTGCCTGACAGGGGATGTTCGCTGACCGGTTTGACGTCCCTGGGGCCAAGACCGGGAATACGGAGAATCTCCTTCAGGACCGTCATGCCCGGGCCTTGCGGTAGGAACTGCGCAGGTTTTGGGCGGGTGCAGGCAGTACAACATGGGTTATCACTACTCCTGGTTGTAACACGGTTTCGGCCCGGGGATTTTCCGCAACTTCTGTTATGGTGGTCAGCGCACCGATGATAAGGCCCCCGTCTGCCGTTTCCCTGATTCCGTGAAGATCGGACAGCGCACTTAAACTGACCATTTTATCCACCTGCATGATACCATCGCGCAGGCACCCGATCAGATCGGTGCCCCGTGCATGGATGGCCGCGCTTTTCTCATTCAGATGTTTTACAGTGTCTTGTAATGTATCCGGCCGGACATATGAAAATTGTGGTAGCACTGTTTATCCCTCCTTTATGGCTGTCAGGTGTCGGCGCATTTCAATGGGCAGACTTTCCATATCCACCGGCACATCAAGTGCTGTGGGAAGCTTGTAGTCATGACAGTTCCGGTTGCACAGTCTGCCGGTCTGTCTGGCATCCAGCTGCCGGAACTCGGTCATGCCGAACCCGAAACCCATGACAATGCCGCCGAACACCTGGTTGTCATATGTGAGCCTGTCCAAAACCCGGCCGCTGTCATTGGCGCTTAAAAACCTGAGAATCTGCATTTCACCGGTTTTCGTGTTCACTTCCAGCTCACAGAACTGGGCTGCAAAGGGATTAACACTCTTGTCTGCAGGATTGGGACCCCGATAACCCACGCCTACTACCACACCGCGTTTTTTCAGGCGGCTGACCTCAGTT
>DATFJY010000050.1:0-8447 GCA_035268905.1 Desulfotignum sp. | reverse complement strand
TTTGGTTTTGCCGGCTCAACCATGGATTGAAAGCTGGAAAAATATATGTCAGACAAGGTTAAAAACAGGGTGGCGATCAAGGGACCGTAAATGATGCCCATCAGCCCGTACACCTGTAACCCGCCGATAATGGCAAAAAACACGATGAGCGGGTGCATGGCCACCCGATCCCCCACCACTTTGGGTTTAAAAATATACTCGACTCCCCAGGAAAGCACGGCGTAAAACAACAAAATACCGATGCCGGTTATCACCGAACTTTTCAACAGGAAAAATACTGCTGTGGGAACCAGGACAATGCCGATGCCCACAATGGGCAAGAATGCCATAAATCCCATTATCACGCCCCACAAAAACGGGGAATTCAGCCCCAGAAACCAGAACATGAGGCCGCCGGCAGTCCCCTGGATCAAACCGCCCAGGCCGTTTCCAATGAGAACCGCCCCTGCCATTTCATTGAACTTTTGAATCAGTTTTTTGTCATGCGCATCCTGGAGGGGAGACAGATCATACAGGTACTGAATGAACCGGTGCCCGTCCATGAACATGTAAAACACCACAATGAGCATGAGAAAAAAATAAAACACCAGGGTCAGCAGGTTGGAGGTGATGAACCTGGCCTGCTGAAACAGGGAGAACCCCACTATTTTTCCCAGTTCCGATACCGGGGAAAGCAGCTCCTGCCAGGACATTGTCTTTTGCACCCCTGCCCGTGTCAGAAGGTCATTGATCCGGTCCAGGGCCCGGGTGTTTTCCAGCACCTGGATCAGCTGATTTGAAAACACGGCATCCCTTGCCAGGTTATACAGCCCCAGGGCTTCTTTGGACAAAATCCCCACCATGAATACCACGGGAATAAATACCACACAAAAGACAATGATACAGGTTATTACCGCTGCCATGCGCGGGGACACCCGTTTTGCAAATCCATTGAAAAACGGCCTGAAGATATTGGTGATCACCACCCCGAGGACAATAATGGCAGTAAAGGGGGCAATCAGGTTTCCCAGCAGAAAAATGGATATACAGAACAGCGCCAGAAAAAAGAAAAACACCCCTCTTTGAAAAACGGTCTGCTCCAAGATATCACCAGTTCGCTGCCCATGAAAATTCCGAAATTGAAAAAACCAGGTAAAGCCGCAGCATGCAGTCAGATTGTGCACATCTGCGGCTTTACATGACACAAAAAAAGCGCCTTTGTTCTAGCTGCTGATCACCCCCAGAACAGCCAGCACCAGCAGTATTTCAAAAATAACGACCTGCACAAAGCTGCCGAAAAAATGGTAAACGATTCCGCCGCCGACAATGGCAGGCACCGCTGTATAGATGAGTATGCCCAGTTTCCTTGGTATATCCATAGTCTTAACATCCTTTTTGGTATTGACGGGAGTATATGGGTCAGGTTTGCATTGTTGTGTTTTCTGCCGTAAACCTGCGTACTGCGTAAATATACCCGTTGAATTCGTTCACAATTTTTACCATTTTTACGCTTTCAAGTAAAGGGGAAAACTTACCTTTCAATGATCATGGCCATGCCCATACCGCCGCCGATACACATGGAGACAAGCCCTGTGCCATAGCCTTTGCGCTGCATCTGGTGGATGGCCGTCACCATCTGTCTGGCACCGGTACATCCGATGGGGTGACCGATGGAGATACCGGATCCCAGTTCATTGGGTTTTTCCACATCCAGCTGCAGTTCCCGCATGCACCCGATGGCCTGGGCCGCAAAGGCCTCGTTCAACTCGATCAGGTCGATGTCATCGATGGTCATGCCGGTCTGTTTCAGCACCTTTTTCACTGCCGGCACCGGACCCAGTCCCATGTAGGCGGGGTCCAGGCCCCCGGAGGCAAAGGCTTTGATCTTTGCCAGTTTTTCCAGGCCCAGGGCATCTGCCTTTTCTTCGGTCATGAGCAGGACAGCGGCTGCCGCATCATTGATGCCGGATGCATTTCCGGCGGTGACACTGCCCTCTTTCTTGAACGCCGGCCGCAGTTTTCCCAGTTTTTCCATACTGGTTTCCATGGGCCGCTCATCTGTGTCCACAACCATATCCCCTTTGCGGGAGGGGATGGTCACAGGTACGATCTCTTTTGCAAAGGTGCCGTCCTTTACAGCACCCAGGGCACGGTTGTGGCTGAGCAGGGCCAGCTCATCCTGTTCCTGCCGGGTGATACCGTATTTGTCCACAATGTTTTCCGCTGTCAGGCCCATGTGGTATCCGTAAAATATTTCATACAGCCCGTCAAACACCATAAGGTCGTGGACAGGTCCCTGGCCGGTAAGTTCCATGCGGTGTCCCCACCTGGCCTTGAGCAGGGCCATGGGGGCGTTGCTCATGCTCTCCTGGCCCCCGGCAAGGATGACATCCGCCTGTCCCGCCATGATGGCCTGGGCCCCCAAGGCAATGGCTTTCAGGCCTGATCCGCAGATCTTGTTGATGGTGAATGCGGTGGTATGCCGGGGCAGTCCCGCCTTTATCATGGCCTGCCGGGCGGTGTTCTGCCCCTGGCCGGCCTGGAGCACATTGCCCATGATAACCTCATCCACAAACAGTTCTGCCAGGCTGCCATCATAATCATACCCTTTTTTTTCAAGATCGATCATCCCCTGGTCTTTGAGGGCATCCGGAAAAAAGGCGGCCTGCGCTTCATCAACACCCGGCCGCAGGCCCACCCGCTTGAGCACCGCTTTCATGACACAGGTACCCAGATCCACCACAGGCACATTTTTCAAAGATCCGCCAAAAGATCCCACAGGTGTCCGCACCCCGCTTACAATAACGACATTTTTCATTGTATACCTCCAAAATTATCACGATTTATTGATCCAGCGCCATGTTTTCAAAACTTTCTGCCTTATGTGTTCAGGAGAGCATGCAGATGACGTTGGCACTTTTTTATCAAAAACCGGTTTATCACATAAAAGAAAATGCAACAATGCATGTCTGCCTCCCTGACACTAACAGTTACATTTTAACTATACCATATCCATCCCAAGGTCCATACCAGACAGTCACACAAAAAACAAGAAATTATACAAACCGGGGCCTTCCCATGCAATCATTTCCTGTTCAGCTGTTTGATACCCCGCCCCCCGGTGGTAGTGGTGTGCCCGGCCCCCGCAGGGTCTCGGGCCGGGCACAGGACACCGCCAGGGGCGGGGTCAGCGACAGCGTGCTGCAGCAAACGGTGGAAAGCCTGGTATGCTTACAGCAAATATCCAGTACAGACAGGCGGCAATTGACAAACAGCGCTATTTGCGCAAAACTGTCGCAATTTATGCAGATACGCTTTCATATTCAAGGACAGATTACATGACTACACACGTTGTTGTGGCAGGCTGGGGACAGGTCACCCAGCCCAAACAAACAGAAAATCCCGAAGATGCCATGGGCCTCATGGTGCAGGCTGCCAGGACGGCCGCGCAGAAACTTGCAGACCCCTCTGTGCTCTCCCGGCTGGACGGTATCATGGTGGTCCGGCCCCTGAGCACCCATTACCCGGATGCACCGGAACAGTTGGCCGGGCACCTGGGGGCAAACCCAGGATTTTCCCGTATGTCGACAATCGGGGGCAACTCTCCCCAGACATTGATCAACCAGGCCGCTGCCATGATCGCCAGACAAGAACTGGACATGGTGCTGGTGGTGGGAGCCGAAGCCTATGTCCGGCGCAGCCAGACAGGTAAGCGGCCTGAAAGCGCCCTGCTCCAGGGTATCCCCGAAGATTATGCAGGAGATGATGCCATGGGATCCACCCTGCTGGAAAACCGCCACGGCATCCAGCATCCCATGCAGGGATTTGCCCTGTTTGAAACCGCCCTGTGGCATGCCTCCGGTCTGGATCTGACAGCCCATTTGAAAAAAACCGGGGAAATGTGGTCTGAATTCAGCCAGGTGGCGGCCGGTCATCCCCATGCCTGGACCAAAACCGTGAAAACCGCTGAAGAGATCATCACCCCCGCACCCAACAACCGGCCCATAGCATTTCCCTACACCAAATTCATGAATGCCTTTATCACGGTGGACCAGGCAGGTGCCGTGATTCTCATGTCGGAAAAAACAGCTGCTGCATGCGGGCAAAAAGACCTGCAGACAGTCTATTTCATGGGGGGCGGGTATGCACAGGACCGCCAGCGGTTTCTGGTGGAAAAAAGCGATTTCACTGCCAGCCCGCCCATGAAGGCGGCTGTGGACAAAGCGTTGGACAGATCAGGATTGGGCCTGGACCAGATGGACTGCTTTGATTTTTATTCGTGTTTTCCCTGTGCCGTGTCCATTGCCAGGAAAATGGCAGATCTCCCAGATAGCGATCCCCGGCCTTTGACCATCACAGGAGGCCTGGGGTTTTTCGGCGGGCCGGGGAACAATTACAACCTGCATGCCGTGGCCACCCTGGCAGACCACATTGCCACGGGAAAATACCGCACCGGGCTTGTAACAGCCCTGGGATGGTTCATGCACAAGCATGCCGCCGGCATTTACAGCAGCATGCGGCCCCGAACAATCCTGGCCTCTATGGACAGAGAGGACGACAAGGACAGCCTGGCAGGCGCCCCCCCGGAGCCTATTGACGAAACCCCTGCAGGAAAAGGGATTGTTGAAACCTATACGGTTGTGTACCACCCGGATCACACCCCGGCCTACGGGGTGATCTACGGTCGTACCAGCCAGGGTCTGCGCTTTGTGGCCAACACCCCGGACGACCCGGATCTGTTTGCTGTCATGACCAGCCATGACATGGTGGGCCAAACCGTGCGCCTGAAACACCATGCGGTTCAGGGCATCACCCGGGCAGAATTTTGAAAAACACTGGCCAGTGTGGTTGGCCGTTGGCTTTTAGCTGTTAGCGCTTAGCTGTTAGCTCAAAACCTGAAAGTTGACTGCACCGGTAGAAAAATACAGAAATATTTGCTGGAAAACAATGACCGGAATCCGGCCCTATGCTTGCCGGCTGTTGTCCCGCAGTGACAGCCAGGCTTCCAGGCGCTGTTTGACGATCTTTTCATACCCCCTGCCCGTGGGAAAATACAGGCGCTGTCCCTCTAAAGAATCCGGCAGATAGGACTGGGGGGCATACCCGCCGGGATGGTCATGGGCATACTCGTATCCGTTGCCGTATCCCATCTCCTTCATCAGCTTTGTGGCAGGGTTGCGGATATGCAGGGGCACGGGCTGATACCCGCTGGTGTGCACCAGGTCGTTCACTTTTTTCTGGGCCGCGTACACGGCATTGCTTTTGGGGGCGGTGGCAAGGTACACCGCTGCCTGGAAAAGAGACCCGTCCCCTTCCGGTCGTCCGAGCAGGCGGAAGGATTCTCCGGCGTTCAGGGCCATGGTCAGGGCCCCGGGGTCGGCCATGCCCACATCTTCTGTGGCAAACCTCACCATGCGGCGGATCAGGTAATAGGGGTCGTCCCCTGCGGTGAGCATGCGGGCCAGCCAGTACATGGCGGCATCCGGGTCGCTGCCCCGCATGCTTTTGATAAATGCGGAGATCAGGTTGAAATGCTCTTCGCCTGCCTTGTCATAAAGCAGCGCTTTTTTGTCCACCACCGCTTCCAGGTCTTTTACAGTGATGACGGGTTTGTCCTGAAAATGCAGGGCAGCGGTTTCAAGGCTGGCCAGGGCCATGCGGGCATCCCCGTCCGCAGCCCGGGCCATGCAGTCCAGGGCATCTGCTGCAAACCGCTCCTTGTCCCATCCCAGACCGTAGGTGTTGTCTGTCAACGCCCGGACCAGAATCTGCCGGATATGGGAGGGTTCCAGGCCTTTGAGGGCAAACACCCGGCACCGGGACACCAGGGCCGGAATCACCTCGAACGAGGGATTTTCCGTTGTGGCCCCCACCAGGGTGATGAGCCCGGTTTCCACATGGTGCAGGAACGCGTCCTGCTGGGATTTGCTGAACCGGTGGATCTCATCCACAAACAGCAGGGTCCGTTTTTGGAACAACCTGCGTTTTTCTCTGGCTGTATCAATGATTTCCCGGATATCCTTCACCCCGGAGAGCACAGCGGAAATCTTGACAAATGCACATTTTGTTTCATGGGCAATGATATTTGCCAGGGTTGTTTTTCCGCAGCCCGGCGGCCCCCACAGGATCATGGAAAACACCCGGTCATCCTGGATCGCTTTGTGCAGCAGGCTGCCCGGGCCGATGAGGTGGTCCTGGCCTGTGAGCTGGTCCAGTTTCTGCGGCCGCATGCGGTCTGCCAGGGGCACGGCCCCTGCCATCTGCTGGTCTGCCTGTGCATCGAACAGATCCATGGCTGTTACACCTGGTGATCCCGTCTGCGTTTTTTCCGGCTCTGGTCTTTGCGCTGTTTTTGCCGCTTCAGCGTTATCCGTTCCTTTTTGTCGGCAATCCGGGCTTTTTCTCTGGTTTTCCCGGAAAAATCCATCCTGCCGGTTTTCTCCCGAAAATATAGCTTTATGGGGGTCAGGGACAACGGAATCATCTGGCGCAGCTGGTTTATGAGATACCGCTTGTAGGAAAAATGCACGGCTTTGGGGTAATTCACAAAACACACAAAGCAGGGCGGCCGGGTGGCCACCTGGGTGGCATAAAAAAACTTCAGGCGCCGGCCCTTGTGCAGGGACGGCTCTTCTCTGAACACGGCATCTTCAATGATCCGGTTCAAGGTGCCGGTGTTGATGCGAAAGCAGTATTCCTTGTACACCCTGGCCGCCATATCCAGAATCCTGTGGCAGCGCTGGCCGGTAAGCGCGGAAATTGTCATGGCCGGGGCATAGGAAAGGAACTTGGACTTGTACCGCAAATCAGAGAGATATGCTTTTTCACCTTTTTCCTGCTTGTCCACCAGGTCCCATTTATTGAGCAAAAAAATGGCACCGCAGCCTCTTTTTTCCGCATACCCTGCAATGGTGATGTCCTGGTCGGTGATGCCTTCTGCCGCATCAATAAGGATCAGTGCCACATGGCAGTCATCCAGGCTTTTCAGGGATTTGAGAATGGAAAATTTTTCCAGCTTCCAGGTCACCTTTCCCTTGCGCCGGATGCCGGCTGTGTCCACCAGTAAAAACGGCTGTCCTTTGCGGGTGACACTGAGTTCTATGGCATCCCTGGTGGTACCGGCTGCTTCATTGACCACCACCCGGGGTTCCCCGAACAGCTGGTTGGCCAGGCAGGATTTACCCACATTGGGCCGGCCCACGATGGCGATGCGGACGGGCTCATCTGCATCCGGTTCAGCTGCCACAACATCGGGAAAATCCGCCACCAGGTCATCTAAAAAATCATCCATGCCAATACCGTGCTCTGCTGACACCGCATAAAAATCATCGATGCCAAGGGCATAAAATTCCCCCAGATCATCCTGCTGCCGCATATTTTCAATCTTGTTGATCACAAAGAAAACCGGTTTCCCGGTCTTGCGCAGAAAATCTGTCAGATCCCAGTCATAGGGCGAAAGCCCGGACCGCCCATCCAGAACAAAAACCAGAACATCTGCCTGTGTCACGGCCATGGCCAGCTGGTCCCTGATCTGGGCCGCAAAACTGTCATCATCTTTCCGCAGAAATCCGCCGGTATCGATCAGGGTGAATGGTTTATCATTCCATTGGGCATCCCCGTAGTGGCGGTCCCTTGTTACCCCGGGCATGTCATCCACAAGCGCCTGCCTGGAACGGATCATTCTGTTGAACAATGTTGATTTGCCCACATTGGGCCGGCCCACCAGGGCCACAACCGGTTTCATATGCCTCTCCTTATGATGTATGCCGTCGGTGCCGCCGACGTATGGGAGATCCGGGACAGGCTTATGCCCGCCACAGCCGATTTGCCGTTACAAAATTTTTCCAGATTTTCAACTGCAGGGATCACGTTGCTGGACATCAAACAGGATCAGACGTATATATTGACTTCAAGCAGCTGTTTTTTCTGCTGCAGCTCCCTTTCAAGATCGGCTTTCTGCTGCCGGTAAGCCCTTTCCAGGTTCCGGGATGCATTGGCGTAATTTTCCTCTATCCGTCTTTCTTTTTTATCATAGGAGTTCTGCAGAGACTGCTCTTTCCGGGAGATTTCAGCAGCATCACCCCGGACTGCCCGGTCTGCATCAGACACATTGCCGGCTTCAGCGGTTCGGGCAGGTTTCTGTGCAACAGCCGCAGCAGCAGGACCCTGATATCCGGCAAAGACTTGTGCACTGGATGTAATGGTCACCATTTTGCTTATCCTCAGATATACGCCCGTGTTGCAATTTTGAGAATCATACTGCCGGATACCGGAAATGTCAACAAAAAAGGCCCCCAGCAAACCGCTGAAGGCCTTGATTATCTAAGTGGCGTCCCCAAGGGGATTCGAACCCCTGTCGCCGGCGTGAAAGGCCGGTGTCCTGGACCGGGCTAGACGATGGGGACGCATGGTATTTTCTGGCGCTGGCTGCTTTGGCTGGTGGGCCGTGCTGGGCTCGAACCAGCGAC
>DATFJY010000049.1:0-21467 GCA_035268905.1 Desulfotignum sp. | reverse complement strand
CTGTGATGGAGACGGACACCGGTCTGTTCAATAATCCGCATGGAAGCATCATCCAGGTTTTTTACATTCTGTTCGGCACGGTCATGTGTCACATTTAACTCCTCTTATCATAAGAAATCATGGAAAATTACCGGCAGTAAGCACCGCTCCATTTATCCTTCTATGATCTTTTTTTCCTTGTGATGGTGTCACGTGTTTATCCACCTACTTTTACCTGCAGTCCCATCTGTTCCAGGATGGTCCGGCAATTTGTCATGAATACGGCAACCGGGGCCTGGATATCTTCCAGGGCATAGGGAACAGACAGTCTGCGGTAGGTTTCGATTCCCAGCCGGTGGTAGGGCAGCAGCTGGATTTCGTGCAGGTTTTCCAGCTTGCTGCACAACGTGCCCAGGGCCCGGATATTGTCTTCCGTGTCATTGCACCCGGGAACCACCGGCATCCGGACCACCAGGGACAGGGCATGGCCGGCGCCATCCACCCGGGCCAGGTTGTCCAGTATCCGGTCATTGCCGGCACTGGTGAGCTGCCGGTGGATGGTTGCATCCAGGTGTTTGACATCAAAAAACAGGGTATCGATAAAGGGCAGTACGGTTTTCATATGTTCCCATGGCACCTGTCCGCAGGTTTCAACCGCTGTGCTGATGCCGTGGGCCAGACATTTTTCCAGCAGTTCGGCACAGAACTGCGGCTGCAGCAGCGGTTCCCCGCCTGACAGGGTCACCCCGCCGCCGGAGTGGAAGTAGAAAAGCGAATCCTTTTCCACCTCCCGGAAAATGTCGTCGGTATCAGCAGTGTATCCCCATGCCTGGCGCGCACCCTGGGGACAGGCTGTCACACAGGTGCGGCATCCAGTACACAGGGATCTGTCAATCATGAACTGTCCGGTCTTCATGTCCCATGCCAGGGCATTTTCCGGGCAGGCTTCCACACAGGAAAAACACCCGGTACACTTGCTGCGGTCCACACCGAAGTCAGTGCCGGACCGCTGGGATTCCGGGGTGGAACACCACTGGCAGGACAGGGAACAGCCCTTGAGAAAGATGACCGTCCGCAGACCCTCTCCATCAAAGCTGGACAATTTTTCTATGCGCAGGATGCGGCCGGAAATCGGCATGAAACCCTCCTTCAGCAGCAGCCGGCAGCGGTTTTTTCTGCAGCCAGGGTTTCCTGGATGGTCCGGTGGATGATCTCATCCTGGACCGCCGGGCACAGCTCCACAAAATAGGCGGTGTACCCGGCCACCCGGATCAGCAGGTCCCGGTATTTTTCCGGCTCCTTCTGGGCCTTGATCAGCACCTCTTTGTCCACCACATTGAACTGGGCGTGGAACACGCCTAAAGAACAGGCGGTCTTGAGCAGGGACATGAGGTTGACGACCCCCCGCTGTTCCTTCATCAGGTCCGGGGACAGCTTCATGTTCAGCAGGGTGCCTGAGGCATACAGGTCGTGGGGGATTTTGGCCACGGATTTGAGTACCGCGCTGGCGCCGTTGACATCCGTGCCCCCGGTGGGGGACAGTCCGTCGGTCAGAGTGGTCCAGGCCCTGCGGCCGGAGGGCAAAGCCCCTATGGTTTTGCCTAAGGGCACATGGGCGGTTACGGGCAGGATCCCGGACATGAGCTTGCCGTATTTGCTGTCCCGGGTATTGGTCTGTATTGCGAGATAGGTCATCATCTCCGCTGCCACTGCATCCGGGCCTTCCAGGTCATTGCCGTATTTTTCCGCAGCCAGGCATCTGGCCCAGATATCGTCATAGCTGACAAAATCCGCTGCCAGAGCCTGGATCAGCCGTTGCATTGGCACATCTTTTGTGTCATACACCAGTTCTTTGACCGCGGAGATGCTGTTGATGAAATCCGCCACCCCGTCATAGATGATGCCGTTGCCGCATTCGTACTTTGTACCGCCGTGGGTGTAGTCGGTGGCCGTATCGATGCAGTTGCGGAAACTTAAGGATATAAAGGGCACGGGCCGGTCATCCCAGATCTCATCCAGGATATTGTTGGCCTGGACCACTTTGTTGATGATGTGGTCGATCTGCTGTTTCACGGCCCCGGCAAATTCTTCATAGGTTTTGAACTGTGCGGGATCGCCGGTGTCGATGCCCAGCATTTTCCCGCTTTTTCGGTGAACGCCCCGGAACAGCACAAACTCCACCAGGGAGGCAAGGTTCACATCCGCGCTCACATATCCTCGAATTTTGCCGGCCAGATTGGTTTCCACGCACCCGCAGGGGTTCCAGTCATAGGCTTCGTGCAGGGGAACCCCTTTGTTCTGGACCATGCGGATCCCCACCTCATCGTTGTGAAAGGCGGGGAACCCGTTGCCCGTGTTGATGCATTCCGCACATTTTTTCAAAAATGCATCTGGATTTTTGGACAGGTTGTACCGCACGGACAAAGAGGGCTGGTAAAGCATGGTGTCCATGGAGGCCTGGATCACCATGTAGGACAGGTCGTTCACCGCATCCCGGCCGTTGGCATCGATGCCGCCGGCACACACGTTCTGGAACATGGTATATCCGTTGGCGTATTCGGCGGTGGTTTCATCCTGGAACAGGCAGGGCTCTGCCAGCTTGATCCAGGTGCAGTCCAGCAGTTCCTGGGCTTTTTCAGGGGTGATGCGGCCGGCGGCAAGATCTGCCTTGTAGTAGGGGTACAGATACTGGTCGATGCGCCCGAGGTTGTAAGAGGCTGCGTTCTGCTCCATGAAAATACTGGAATGGTAAAGATAGACAAACTGCAAAGCCTCGTAAAAAGTGGCGGCAGGCTGGGCCGGAATCCGGGAAAACACTTGTGCAATCTCCAGCAGTTCCTGCCTCCGGGTATCGTTGGTTTCTGTCTCTGCCATTTCAAGGGCTTTTTCCCGGTAGCGTTCCCCCAGGATAATCATGCCTTCCGCCGCGGTTTTCATGGCATCCAGATAGGCGATTTTCGGGTAGTGGTTGGGTTCGGCCAGATCGTATTCAGCCCTTTTCTTTTCAATATAGGCGATGATGCCGTTCATGCCTTCGGCCAGCATTTCCCTGTAGTCAGGGGTCAATTCTCCCGGACCCCGCACCGCTTTTCTGTCAATGTAGATCACGGCGTTTTCCTTGAGATCCACGATGTCCTTCGGGGCCTGGGCCTCCCATTTTTCAAAATTGGACCGGCCCAGCCAGTATGGCTTGATCACCTGGCGGAACTGTTTTTTGTCAGCTTCGCTGATGTAAAACGGGTCATAGGGCCGGGTGGATATGGTGTCCAGTTCCTTGTCCAGGACAGACCAGCATACATCTGCGCACAACACCCCGCCCCGGGCCATTTTGCCGGAGCAGCCGACAATCAGTTCGTGGTCCCAGATGGTAATGGTCTTCCTGGCACACACATCTCTGAATGCTTTGGCTTTGCGCATCTCCCTGGGCAGGGCTTCGGTCTGCCGGAAGCTTTCGGTTAAAATCAGGGCATTTTCAATATCCATGGTGGGGGTGGCGTTGACCACCCGGTCCCGCAGTCTTTGGATTCGGTCCATATAATTACCGTTGCTGTTCATGGTCTCTCCTTGTAATTTCATGGCGGAGAAAGCCCGGCGCACAAAAGGATTTGTGCATCAGGTTCCCGCTGTGTTGCCGCCTCACGGATCTTTATATCAAGGATTGTGCCAGGATCTGAACAAATAGGATAAATGCAGAAAATAATGAAATAACTATTTGATATAAGGAAGTATATTGAAATGAATAAGACGGATTGAAACCGGGGTGGGGGACAGTGATGGTGAAAAGAAAACTTTTAATAGTTAAAAATATTTTTAAAAATTGAAAGAATTATTCTTTTGGTACCTGAATCCCCAGTTTGGTAATTTTGTACCGCAGGGCCTGGGGGGACAGGGACAGGAACCGGCCGGCCTTGGATATGTTGTAACCGGCCCGTATCAATGCTTTCTGGACATACAGGGTCTCCAGTGAGGTGAGGGTGCCGGCCAGATCAATGGTGCCGGATTCCGTCAGGCCGGGATCAGGCAGCCCGGTCAGCATACCGGGGAGATTGTCCAGAGTAAAATCGGGATCAGGTTCTGGTATGGTATGGGGTTTATCGGTCTCGGAGAATTTTTTGACATTGTTCATGAAATAATCGGACAGGTGGGCCGGGGTGATCATGCCCGGTCGTCCCAGGATGGCAGTGGCGGCCTTGATCGTATGTTCCAGTTCCCTGACATTTCCCGGCCAGGGGTATTGATTGAAAATATGGATCACCCGGGGTGAAAGGGTTAAGGTACCGGGAGTGGATGCCGGAGGGGCGGACACAGACAGTTTTTCCAGAAAATGGTCGCACAGCAGCGGGATATCGGACCGGCGCTGCCGCAAAGGGGGAATTTCCAGGACCACCACGGCCAGACGGTAAAACAGATCCGCCCGGATTTTTTCCTGGTCCATGGCCCGGGACGGCGGGATGTTACAGGTGGAGATGAAATTGACATCCACGGGGATTTCCCTGAGTGCCCCCACCCGGCGTACTTTTTTCTCCTGGACCACGCGCAGCAGTTTGGCCTGCAGCTCCAGGGACATGGAATTGAGTTCATCCAGCAGCAGGGTGCCGCCCTGGGCTTCCTCCAGCAGTCCGGCCTTGTCCACTGCGCCGGTGAAGGCCCCTCTGGCTGTCCCGAACAGCGTGGTTTCCAGCAGGTTATCCGGAATGGCTGCACAGTTGACGGGAATGAATGGCCGGGATGCCCTGGGGGATGCCTGGTGAATGGCCTGGGCGAACAACTCCTTGCCGCAGCCGGTCTCGGCCCAGATAAACACATTGAACAGGGTATGGCTGGCGGATCTGGCCTGGTTGACCGCTTGCTGAAACCGGGGATCCCTGCCGATCAGAGATGCAAAGGTGTATGGTTTTTCTTCCGGGGGAGGTACCTGTTTGTCCGGGGTGCCCGTCTGGTACTGCTCCAGGAGTGCCTGGCTGGTCTGCAGGTTCAAAGAAAAATGGATCACCCCTTCCACGGTTCCTTTGGCGATCAGTGGAAATGTCGAACATAAGGAATTGACCAGCTTTTTTTTCCGGGTATAGTAGACAATGGTCTTTTTGATCTGGGGTTTTCCGGTTTTCAGGGTATGGATGGAGATGTGCCGGTCCCGTTCCATGGGGTAGAAATCCACCATTTTCCGGCCCAGGACGGTTTCATCCTGGAGGTCATCGGTGCGTATCAACAGGCGGTTGATATACCGCACCAGCCCGTTCCGGTCAATGACCAGCACCCCCATGAGGGAGTTGTCCCAGATGGCACAAAAAGCCGGGGACAGAACGGTTTCCATGTTCAGTTCAGGCATGGGCCGTATCCTTGCATCATAGTGGTCAATTCCTGTGACTTGTTTAACCAGCATCATCCGGCAGGTGCTTCCGGCTGCCGGACCTTTCGGCCTGTCCGGAACCATAGCACAGGCTTTCCCGTATGGGAACCCGAATGATGTATCAGTAAGAAAGGCGTGTCCAGCCAGCTTCAGAATATTACCCGGGAACGCCCCATAGAAGTGCCCAATTTGATAGCAAATGTTCAGCGAATGTATATCAGGACTTGTCTTTTTGCAAAATGCCTGATACACATAATGACAACACCCGCGGCTGAAGCTGAGGAATATAAAGCTGGATATGCCGCCCTGCGGCAGAACAAATCAAATAGAAAACCAATAAAACGGCCATGAAGGTCTATTCTTTTGTAAAAAAAGAAGACGTCCTCATGGCTATTTTTTGTCTGGGCTTATTTTTAAAGACAATCCCGGCCATGGGGCAGGAAAAGTAAGCATTGTCATGAAAATTTTTACCAGCGTTTTTTTTAAGCAAAGAATGTAAGCAAAAAAGGAGATTTATTTTATGCGGACAAAAATCATTGCAGTATCCATTATTACAGCGGCATTCATGATCCTGGCAGTACAGCCGGCCCTGGCCCATTTCGGCGCGGTTATCCCCTCGGATGACATTGTCACCCAGGATGACCACAAGACCCTGGATGTGCAGGTCAAGTTCATTCACCCCATGGAGCTGCACTACATGGAGATGGCCAGGCCCAAACAATTCGGTGTACTGCACGATGGCAAAAAAACCGATCTGCTCGGCACACTTGCGGCCAAAAAAGGAAAAAGCCCGGACCAGGATCAGACGTTTACCTTCTGGTCCACCGACTATCAGATCCGCAGGCCGGGTGACTATACCTTCTATGTCGAACCCACTCCCTATTGGGAACCGGCTGAGGATCTTTTCATCGTTCACTACACAAAAGTCTGTGTGAACGCTTTCGGTATGGAAGAGGGATGGGATCAGCATGTGGGTCTGGAAACCGAGATCATCCCCTTTACCCGTCCTTACGGACTCTGGACCGGCAATCTGTTCACCGGCCAGGTGCTGCTCAAAGGCAAGCCCGTGCCCTTTGCCGAAGTGGAGATCGAATACTTGAATGAAACCCCGGGCAATATCAATATCGTGCTCCCGCCAGCGGATCCCTATGTCACCCAGGTGGTCAAGGCCGATGTAAACGGTGTGTTCAGCTATGCCATGCCCAAAGCCGGCTGGTGGGGTTTTTCAGCCCTGAACGAAGCCGAATGGACACTCACCCTTGACGGCCAGGAAAAAGGCGTGGAGATCGGGGCTGTCTACTGGGTCCGGACGCGGGATATGAAATAAGCGGTGGAGGATAATATGAAACACGTGAACTGTTTGCTTGCTGTCTTGTTTGTGGTATTGTCGGCGTCTGGCGCGGCCCTGGCACACAAGGTGAACCTGTTCGCTTATGCCGAAGGGGGGACCGTTTTTACGGAAAGCTATTTTCCTGACGGCAGAGCGGTGGAAAAAGGAACGGTGCGGGTATATGACAGCACAGACCAGCTGCTTCTGGAAGGCAAAACCGATACAGAGGGGTTGTTCAGTTTTGGAATCCCGAAGATCGATGCGTTGAAAATTGTGATCGATGCAGGTATGGGGCATAAAAACAGCTTTGCCCTTAAAAAAGCCGAAGTGGAGGCCGGGAAATGACAAAAATCCGGAAAGGCCTCGCAATGAGCGTTTTGTGTTTTTATCTGGCGGGGCTGTCCGGTCCGCTGTGGGCCCAGGATCCCCCGGATGAAACTGCCGGGGAGGTCATTGTTTTATTAAAAGAACAAAACCGGAAATTGTCCAAAGATCTCAGGCGGATTCAGCGGGAGATCGCGGCGCTGCGGGCGGATCTTGCCAAACCGGGGATAAAGGATGTCTTTGCCGGCATCGGTTATATTTTCGGGTTGTGCGGCGTGGCCGCGTTTGTCGCTGCCCGGCGAAAGGAGTAACCCATGCATATTTCCGACGGGGTGCTTCCGTTGGCCGTGACCATCGGCGGTTATGGAGCCAGCGCGGGATTTGCTGCCTGGAGTGCCCGCCGTATTCTTTCCCGGGACCTGCCCAAAGTGGCCGTGGTCACATCGGCCTTTTTTGTGGCCTCCCTGGTGCACATTCCCTTTGGTCCCACCAGTACACACCTGCTGCTGCCGGGACTGGCCGGAGCTCTGCTGGGGCCGGGGGCTTTTGTGGCCATCGGCCTTGGCCTGCTCCTGCAAAGTGTGCTGTTTCAATTTGGCGGCATCACCGCCTTAGGGGCAAATGCCTTGATGATGGGGGTGCCGGCCGTGGTCTGCGGCTGGTTTTTTCAGCAGTTCAAGGGCAGAACTCAGGGACGTCAGGCCATTGCAGGCGGTCTGGCCGGAGCCCTGGGAACTGCGATGGCAGGCGTTTTTCTGGCCATTTTTCTGGTGACCGCGGGCGAAGATTTTTTCGGGGTTGCCAAACTGGCATTGGCCGCCCATGTGCCCGTGATGGTGATCGAGGGCGTGATCAGCGGGTTTACCATCGGGTTTCTGGCCCGGGTCAAGCCGGCCCTGCTGTTGCAGTCTTCCTTCCAGGATAAAACCCGATCTTTTCATGACTGATGTGCCGTATATACAGGTGCCGCTGTGGTATCTGCCTTTTTTGGTCGTGATACCGGCAGGGATGGCCGCGGGTGTGGTGTCCTGGCTGAAACACCGGTCGAAAAACCGGGTGGTCCGTGAAAAAGACCCGGACTGGTCCATTCCGCCGCTGACCCAGGGTTCGGGGCAGGGCACCTCCCTGATCCACCGCTGGGATGTGCGCTGCAAAATCGTGACCATGCTGGCCTACAGCTTTGCCGTTGCATCATTGCGCCACCTGGATGCCGCTGTTGCAGCTGTTCTGGTTTCCCTGGCCGTCCTTATGGTGGCCAGGGTCTCTTTGCACAAGGTGGTGCTGCGGCTTGTGGCCCTTGCCGGCTTTCTGGGGATGCTGCTGGTGGTGATGCCTTTGACCGTGCCGCATCACCCGGGGGATGTCATACTGGTTTTCGGCTCCCTGGACTGGCTGGGTGTAAATATGCGGGGGGTGATCCTGGCGGCCACCATCGCAGCCAAAGCAACGGCCATTGCCCTGCTGATGGAGCCGCTGTTGTCCACGGCCCCGCTGCCAGTGACGCTGTACGGGCTTTCCCGGCTCGGGGTGCCGGACATGGTCGGTCAGATGGTACTGCTCAGTTACCGGTATCTGCATGTGTTCAGCCACGAAGCCCGTCGCATGACCGCCGGCATGCAGGCCAGGGGATTTGTAAAAAAAACCAACATGGACACCCTGCGGGCTTTGGCCAATTTTCTGGGCATGCTGTTTGTCCGCAGTTTTGAGCGCACCGAACGGGTGTTTGATGCCATGCAGGCCAGGGGGTATAAAGGCCGGTTCCCGGAACCCGGTCAATTGCAGATCCGATTGCCGGATATCCTTCTTACCGGCGTATGGATTGCGGCTGGAACCGCCCTGGTTTTTTATGACTGTACCAACGTGTAAAAGGAAACAGGCCATGGAAGAGATGCCGGCAGGCGGTCACCCAACCAGTGCTTTTCCGGGTACGGATGTTTCCCGCAGCCCTGGTGCCTGCCAAAAAGCAGGTTCCCCAATCCCCCTTTTTCGTATGCAAAACCTTTGGTATGCCTATCCCGATGGGATCCAGGCCTTATCCGGCGTGGATTTGGATATTTTTTCCGGAGACCGCATTGCCCTTGTGGGGCAGAACGGGTCCGGCAAGACCACATTGATCAAACTGCTGAGCGGGCTGCTTGCACCTGCACTGGGAGAGGTTCTTTACAAAGGCAAAAACCTGGCCGATGAACATCTGGACAACAGCCGCCTGACCATCGGGGTGCTGTTCCAGGATCCGGACGATCAGCTCTTCGGGCACACGGTCATGGATGATGTGGCCTTTGGTCCCAGAAACCAGGGAAAATCAAGGGAAGCTGCGGCCCTGTGTGCAGAACAGGCCCTGCACCGGGTCAATCTGGAACACCTGGCGTACAAGGAGCCCCATAACCTGAGTTACGGCCAGAAAAAACGGGCGGCCCTGGCCGGCGTCCTTGCCATGGAACCCGGGGTGTTGATACTGGACGAGCCCACGGCCAACCTGGACCCGGGACAGGAAGCGGTGTTCCTGGATCTGCTCAAGGCATTTGAAGGTACCCTGATCTGCATCTCCCATGACCTGATTTTCCTGTACGAGCTGTGTGAAAATGCAGTGGTGCTGCACCACGGCAGTATCCACCACAACTATACCATGCGCGAACTGGTTTCCCGGCGCAGCGCGCTGCGGGATCACGGGTTGGATTTTTCTTTCCGTTTGCGCATCCCGGCCAATGGTGTGCCTGCCCATGACGAAAATGGGAAAAACGGCCGTGGCACTCTGTCAGATGCAGGTGCCAGCGCATTGGACGACCCATCCGGTCATGCCCCCCTGGTCCGCCTGAAAAGCTATGGGTATGTGTACCCGGACGGCACCTCCGGGCTCCAGGGGTTTTCTCTGGATATCCATGCCGGAGAAAAGATGGCCGTTGTGGGGGAAAACGGGGCGGGAAAATCCACCCTGCTGGCATGCTTGTGCGGACTGCGGCAGGGGCAGGGGGACCTGTATTTTACCGGTGACCGGGTGACCCGGAAACGGGCCAAAAATCTGTGGCGCCGTGTCGGCATGGTGTTCCAGGATTGTGCCGATCAGCTGTTCTGTGCCAGTGTGCAGGAAGAGATGCTGTTCGGCCTGGGCCGGCTGGGGCTTTCCCCGGAACAATGCCGGGAACGGGCCGCTGATGCCCTGGCCCGTGTGGGCCTGGCCGGGTTTGAAAACCGGGTGCCCCTTCACCTGTCCGGCGGGGAGCGCAAACGCCTGGCCTTAGGCTGTGTCCTTGCCATGGACCCGGATCTGCTCATCCTGGATGAACCCACGGCAGGGCTGGATCCCCGGGGAGAAGAGCTGCTGGTGGCGATTCTGGAAACCTTTGACAAAACCCTGCTGCTGGTCAGCCATGACCTGTTTTTTGTTGAAAAAATCACCCAGCGCACCGTGGTGATGCACCAGGGCAGAGTCATAAGGGACCTGCCCACCCCTGTTTTCATGCAGGATGACAAACTGTGCCATCTCAACGGGCTGTCTTTTTCCTATCGCCAGCGCACCTTCACCGCCATCCAGAAACTGCAGCATGAACATGAGCACCGCCATCCCCACCGACATATCCATGACCATGAACACCGCCATGATCAGACGGTACACACCCACCCCCATGAACATGTGCATGATCACCCCCACCGGTATGTGCACAACCATCCTGGAGGCCAAAAAAATCATGACCATGCCCGGCGCCGGGTGCATGACCATGACCACCCCGGCCATGATGCCGAGCCCCATGACCATCCCCATGAATGAGTTTTGAGATTTTAATGCACTGCCGCGCTTTTATCTGTAATGAGCTGTTCACGATATTTTGAACTGGAAAAAGATCCTTTCGGTATCGGCAAAAGCGATGGAATCCCTGGGTTTCAATGGTTGTTTCCGAAGATCTTACTGGGTCCAGTTTATAGACAGTTTTCTGTTGGATCGAACACAGTCTCGTAAATACAGGTTAATCAAATTTTGGTATGGAATACCAGTTTCTTCAGCCTGATTCTTGAAATACTCTATAATATCTCCACCAATTCGAAAGGTAATCTGCTTTTTCAGACTCTCTGCATAAGGATTTTTACGGCCTTTCATATTTTCAAAATCATATTCTTTTCTTATCATGGCCTCCAGAAATACACCTTTTGTTCTTTCCTGGTTGCCTTTCTTGCAGAAATGATACGAATCGTTGATTTATCACTGCGATAACAAGTGAATTTAGATTTTTTCGTCACGGTCACCGCAGTTCAGCAGGTATCGCGGGGCATGCTTGCCACGCACGGCCTTGTGGTAGACTCGGATTTGAGCGTACTCAAACCGTGACGTATCATAGAACCGGTTGCTGCGTTTTGGAATGGTTTGTTTCATATCGTGTTTTCTTTGCCAACTATGAACTCATCGGCACCGCCCATAGCCTTCAACAGAACATACCCCGTTCTCGGTGTCCAGTGAAGTGTTTTGTCGTAGCGTCATTACATGGAAATTAAGCTGCAAATTCAAGCAGTTCAAAAGTAATTCCACGATTTATTTCAGCTCTTGCATGGCATAACAATTTTTTATTAATTTCTGATGAAATATACTCTTCTCCACAATTGTCGCAAATTTTTGCTGGTACGCGTTTGAAAACCAGAGTCGTATTGTTTTGTTCAAGGATTACACTGGTAAATCCATTTTCTGTATGACCATTTCTACAAATCACACACTTCATTTGATCCTCCATGAGTAATTATCTGTCCACTTTAGTTGATCAGGTTGATACACGGTAATGATTACCAGTTTCAGTTCATCGGAATTGATGGCGGCAACCACATGTAAAGGTACGTTCCGGGCACTCAGTCCATTGATTAAAACGCTTGGGAAGGGGAAATCATCATAGTATTGTTCAATGATGCTGCCTTCTTTCAGAATTTTTTCAACATCATCTTCATGAATAACCCGTTGAAACATCCTTCTGGTTGCATGAATGCGGTAATCAATTTGGTAGTCATCAAAATGCTGTTGCAGCATTTCGCATAAGGTTGTCATTTCTTAATTGCTTCCAATAACCTTTGCGTTCATTAATACCATCAAACTATATGCTATATTTACGTTCCCATATCTATCAAGTTGTTAAGCAGATCTGGAAAGTATCAATTTTTTTATAACAAACCGGATAACATAAGAATTTAAAGCAAAGCCAGATCTGTAAACCGCCCCAATATCTGACTTGACTCCATATCAGATATCCAAAATCATACCCATATTTACCCAAAAAATTTTCAAAAGTCAAACCTGATAACATTGTCATACTTCGGAGTTGTATGTTTTTGCATGCCCAAAAACATATCCGTATTTATCCATAAATACAACGGCCGGAAAAACAAACGGGACTTTGCAGTCGTTGTGTTTTTTGACCCTGGGCCAATCGTTCATGCCAGGCTCAGGGCATAACAGATCTCATCTTCAAGGACACCGGTACTGCCGGGCAGAAAACCCTCCAGGGCGGCACGGGACTGCGGATCCCCGAGCCGTCCCAGGGCCCAGGCACACATGGCCTGCACCCGTTCATCTCTGTTTTCTCCAAAACATCGGATCAGGTCTTTTGCATATCGGGGATCACGGGTATTGCCCATGGCCCGGGCCACATTCATCTTCCACTGCCACAGCCGGTCCGGACCCATGTAAAACATGTGGGGCCATACCCTGGATGTAAAACAGGATTCATCCATATTGAGCAGAAAAGAAAGCCTGAAATCCTTTTCTTTGGCCGCCACCCGCTCATTGACCGGCAGATCGGCAGCCAGCCAGGGGGCATTTCTGGGACACACGTTCTGGCAGCGGTCGCAGCCATAGACGTAAATGCCCATGGGCTCCCGAAGCGCCCTGGGGGTCAGGCCCTGTCCGAAATAGGTCAGATAGGAGATGCATTTTTTGGGATCAATGGTGCCGTTACCCTTCAGGGCCCTGGTGGGACAGGCTGCGATACAGGCATTCCGGCACCACTCCGGACATCCCATCTCAATGCTGGGACTGTCAGGATCAAAGGCCCGGTCCACCACAACGGCGATGGGCAGGACCCAGGACCCCTGCCTGGCAGCCTTGTTGGAGTAGAACAGGCAGTTTTTTCCAAAGGTGCCCATGCCGGCCCGGGCCGCTGCCATCCGGTGGGGCAGGTGATAGGGGACTTTCGAGTCTATACCGCCGTCCCGGAGAAACGATCGGAACGTCTTGATCCGCCTGGACAGGCCGTCCTTGGTCACCCGGTCATCGTCCAGGTAGCACCGGCCGAAATGCCCCTCCATCTGCCGGGGAAACCGTTTTTTGAAGTACACTTCCATGAGGACTATGATGGTTTGGGCACCGGGCATGACCGTTTTTGGATCGGTTCCGTCCAAAAGCTTCAGTCCGGCGGCCTCGGCCCAGCCGTATTCATCCTGCCGGTCTTTCAGAAAATCCAGATGGGTGTCAAAGGGCTCGGCCGTGGTAAACCCCGTATCTTCGAATCCCAGTTCTCCTGCCTTTGCAACAATATCCTCTTTGGTCAGGCCGGTCATATCACCCCCCGTTTCCGGGCCTGGTGCATCATCTGATCGGCCATGCTTTTTGGTGGTATCCGGTAATCAGGCCCGGATTTGGGTACAAGCGTTACGGCTTCCACAGGACAGATAGATACACACAGGCCGCAGCCGATGCACCGGTCCAAATCCACCCGGGCAATGTCCTCATCACTGACCGCCAGCGCGTTCATTTGGCATCTGTCCAGGCAGGTTTCACACCCGGTGCATGTATCGGGATCCACCCGGGCAAAATAATTGGAAAAGACAAGATCCGCCGGTTTCGGATGTTTGTTCAGGGCCCGGAGCACTCCGCAGCAGTCCCCGCAGCAGTTGCACATGCCGCCCGGGTTCTGGGAGGTGGCGGGCTGGGTCACCAGCCCGGCCTCTCTGCAGTCCGCCAGGATCTTCTCCGCCTCTGCCAGGGAAATTTGTCGCCCCATGCCCCGGTCCAGGTAATACTGCCCCATGGAACCGAACATGAAACAGGCCTCAAGGGGTTTGCTGCAGCCATGGTCCACCAGGGCGGCGGTCTTGCGGCAGATACAGTCCGTGACCACAATGGCGGGTTTGTCCCTGAGAATAGCCAGGGCATCCTCATGGCTTGCCACATGATGGGTCACGTCAACAGACTGGTGTACCGGGATGGTCCGCAGAAAATATTCCGCCCCTTTTTGCATGGCACCGTCAAACGCTTCTTCAAAATACTGCCTGGCCATGGCGGCAAATTCGGGTTTGATTTTTTTGACCTGGAACTCGAACAGCCCATGGACAAAGGGAATGGCCCCGTACCGGGACTGATCCCCTTTTTTCAGGCGGAAAAGCAGCCCCTTCTCTGCCATGCGGTCCAGCTGTGCCGCCACCGAATCCTCAGGCTGTCCCGTGCGGTCGCTGACGGCCCGGGCTGTTTCCAGCATGGGGGTGAGCAAGGAGAACATTTGCGCCTCCTGCTCTGTAAACAAATACTGGAGAATTTTGATCTCGATACCGGATGCTGTTTCCGGAAATCCCATGGAGTACTGGTCCAGCTGCTGTTGTAATCTGCGGTATATGTCTGCTGCCATCTGCTCTTTTCCTTATTTTTTGTCACGCGCGTTCACTTTGCCTGCTCATATGTACACGTTGACAGACAGAAAAAGCAAGAGGCATATATGATAAACCCAGCGGCCTTTCCCCGGAAGAGTTCCGCACCAAAAGTGTGGCCCGGAATCCCCGCATCGCTTCGTTGCTTCACCGGACAAGTCGGGACCAAGGCAGCGTCAGGGGCAGAGTCACAAGAGCAGAGGGTTCTGTCCCTGTTGCGCGGCACTCCTTTGTCCAAATCTGAACTCGCCTTTCAACTCGGACTGAATTCTGTAACCGGTGCACTCAACCGCTCAGTGAAAGAATTGCTCGAAAAGGAATTCGTTGAGCGTACTATTCCCGATAAACCCCAAAGCCGCATGCAGAAATACCGCCTCACCGATAAAGGACGCGCCATGCTGCGGCAGGAAGGCAGTCATGAATAAACAGACGGCCCGACTGCTGGAACAGCATTTCGACACCGCCTTTGCCGCACCAGACGGCATCGCCAAACTGCGTGAGCTGATATTGACCCTGGCCATGCAGGGCAGACTGGTGGAACAGGACCCCAGTGATCCGCCCGCCATTGAGCTGCTTAAAGAGATCAAGGCAGAAAAGCAGCGGCTGGTGGAGGCGGGTAAAATCAAGAAACCCAAGCATTTGCCGCCCATCAAGCCCGATGAAGTGCCCTGCCCGCAGACCGAGTGCCCAAACTGATGTCGGATCTGCTTGAATGGCTGAGAAAAACGACCGAGCATCCCTTGGTGGCCGGTTGTGTCTTTCATTATGAGGTCGAATTTATTCACCCTTTTGCTGACGGCAATGGACGAATGGGGCGGTTGTGGCAGACCCTGATTCTTCGGAACTGGAAACCGCTGCTGGCATATCTGCCGGTGGAGACAGTGGTCCGGGACCGCCAGGAGGCGTATTACCGTGTTCTTTCGGAGGCCGACCAGCAGGCAGATGCCGCGCCGTTTATCGAGTTCATGTTGACCGCATTGCAGGATGCCCTCAGCGATGCGGTGGAGACCGACCAAGTAAGCGGTCAAGCAACCGACCAAGTAGCGGCCCTGATCCGTGTCATCGGGGCCGCAATAGCTGATTTGATTCCATATCAGATGTTTTTTATCAGGTAAAGCAATTTTAAAAATATCATGCTGTCTCTGTTCATTATTTTCAGAGTGCTTCCCGGTCAGGTGCTTCATCTGCGCCGGTTTGAGGGTTTTGACCTGGAACTCGAAGTGGTGATGGAAAAAGGTTCCCAATTTTCCTGCCGGCTGGTATGCTTATTGTGTTGAAGATAACCGGGAACAACCGGGCAAGGCCCATGGGTGAAAGAGCCTTTGACATGAATTTTCGGGTTCGAATTGCCATTGTTATCACGGGATTCAGCGGACTGGTCTCTGAAATTATGCTGTTGCGCGAACTGTTGATCGTGTTGGCCGGCAATGAATTGAGCATCGGGCTGATTCTGGCCGGCTGGCTGATCCTGGAGGCCGGCATGATGCTCCGGCTCCAGGAGATGGGCTGCCCAACATCAATCTGGTAACCCCGCCATTATTCCGCCATTTGTTGGCCGATCAATAGATACATGCATCTAAAATGGAAAGCACTTCTGATAGCAGCAGGTCGTTACTTCGTTCTATCCGTTCAGCACGCCGGGACCGAAAGTCGACCGACTTGACTTGTTCGACCATAATGAAGCCTGTCAACTTACTGTCTTCCTGAATAGGGATGTGAAAGGGAAATCCGCGATCAGTGTTTGTAATTGGACAGACGATAGCCAAACCTGTACTTCGGTTAAATAGGTCTTTGCTTACAACGAAAGCAGGTCGCCTGCCTTTTTGCTCATGTCCTGATTGCGGGTCAAATGTAATCGCAATGAGATCCCCCTGCCTGGGAATGTAGGCCGCCATTTACCAGACCTCATTGCCAACTGGTTCTCCCCAGTCAATTTCACCGGCTTGATAATTTTCAGGAATACGTGACACAAGGTCCTTAAGATTATGCCGCCCGCGAATCCTTTTGGCAGGTGTAATAAGCATAATGCCGTCTTTTACGCTGATATCAACCGTATCACCTATGTCAAGCTTTGCATCAGCGAGCACATTCTTTGCAAGGCGAAGTCCTTGGCTATTTCCCCATTTTTGTATTTTTGTAAGCATTCAGTACCTCCCTATGTATATCCAATGTATAGCCTGTTATGGTGAATTTTTCAAGTGTAATTTTTTAGGCCAACGAATATGATAATCACCGGTTTTATCCGGGGCATTTTCTGATTGGAAGTAAGCAAGGATGTCCCCCTGTTTCATGCCTGAAAATCTCTATTCTTTATCCGCATTCTTCTGTTCCAAGTACTTGATTATCCGGTCGAAGTCACTTTCAAAGAGCCGATCCTGGTCCTGAGCCTGGGGGCGGGCGGGGTGCTTCATGTATAACACCTGGGGCTGGAGATCCTAAGACACCTGGACGGGGTGGTGGATATCTTTCTGCCGGATTTCAAATACTGGGAGGATAAGAAAGCGGCCCGGTTCCTGTCCGGCGCACAGAACTATCCGGAACTGACCTGGGCCGCAGTCCAGGAGATGCACCGGCAGGTGGGGGTGGCCAGGGAGGAACAGGACGGGATCATCCGCCGGGGATTGATGATAAGGCACTTGGTGATGCCCAACCGGACAGCCGGGTCTCAAGAGATCATGGCGTGGATCGCCGGACATCTGCCCAAAGACACCTATGTCAATATCATGGCCCAGTACCGGCCCCTTCACAAAGCCTTTGACTATCCAAAGATCGCCCGGAAGATCAACCGGAAGGAGTACCGGGAAGTGGTCCAAAAGGCTCGGGATCTGGGGCTTGAAAACCTCGACGTCCAGGGTTTCTGGTGGCTTGGGTAGGGATCGGCAAAGATCATTTGGGATGTTCCAGCATGCCCTTGAACATATTTTGACTGGTTGGAACCAAAAATATTATCTTGAATTTACACAAAATAATGTGTAGTATTTTGTGTGAAATTCAAGGAGGTGATTGGTATGGCGACGAATTTACAAATCGATGACGAACTTATTCAAAAGGCGGTCAGGGTCGGAGGCCATAAAACAAAAAAGGCTGCTGTCTCAAAAGCGTTAATTGAATACATACAAAATTTAGAGCAGGAAAAAATCCTCTCGATGTTCGGAACTGTGGAATACGATCCGGAATATGATTATAAAGAGCAAAGACGTCGTTCATGAAGGTCATCGTCGATACCAGTGTATGGTCCCTGGCATTAAGGCGTGACAAGCCGGAATCCAGTAACACAGTCCATGAATTACGGCGCATGATTCAGGACCATCGCGTACAGATGATCGGGGCAATACGCCAGGAGATCCTGTCTGGTATGCGCAGTGAAGCTCAGTTCAAAAAACTGCAAAAACATCTTGAAAGCTTTCCCGATATCCCCGCCCTCACCGAAGATTATGTTACAGCCGCCAGGTATTTTAATCGCTGCCGGGCAAAAGGAATACAAGGCTCCAATACTGATTTTTTCATTTGCGCCATGGCCAACAGAAACAAATTTTCAATATTCACGACAGACAAAGACTTTGAGCTGTTTTCAAAGCATATAAATATTATTCTGCACAAAGCAGCATAATTCCAGCCATATTCTTCCGGCAATGTACAAAAAAATCCGGCCCTTTGCCTGAAAAAATTTAGTTCCTTGATTTTTTATGTCGCTATATGAATAACACCCTTGATTTTCTATGTTGAAATGATAGTATCAGTACCTGATATTGATAATGACAAGGAGTCTGCTTTTATGAAACGGCTGGCTGAAAAACAGGTGCTTGAATGGAAGGATTCTTTGCGGCGCAAACCCCTGATCATCCGGGGGGCGCGTCAGGTTGGAAAGACATGGCTGGTTGAACACTTTCTGGCCGGACACTTTGACAGGTTTGTCAAAATCGATCTTGAAAAACGGCGTGATATCCATCCGTATTTTGAGGGCAGTCTGGATCCCAAGACAATCCTGGTCTATCTGGAACTGGAAGCAGGCAGAATTATTCCCGGCAAGACATTGCTGTTCTTTGATGAGATTCAGGCCTGCCCGCGGGCCATTATGGCCCTGCGGTATTTTTACGAGCAGATGCCCGAACTCCATGTAATTGCCGCCGGATCACTGCTGGAGTTTGCTTTTGGCGAAATATCGGTCCCGGTGGGTCGGGTCCAGTATCTGAACATGTATCCCATGACATTTTATGAATATCTCCTTGCTGTGGGCAGGGAACCAATGGCAGATTTTGTGCGCAAATCTCCGTCTGAGGTGGATCCAAAAATCCAGAAAAAGATTCTCAATGAATTGAAAATCTACTTTTTTGTCGGCGGTATGCCTGAATGTATCAAGACCTTTCGTGATGCGGGCTCAATGATCGAAGTATTTACTGTTCAATCGGAAATTCTTGATTCGTTTCGAGATGATTTTGCCAAATATACGCCGAAAATGGATATCACCTGCCTGGATGCGGTTTTTCTGAATGTCGCCAAAAGTACTGGGGAGCAGTTGAAATATACCCGCCTCAATGCGGGGCATTCCGGGCAGATGAATCATAAGGCATTCGATCTGCTGGTGAAGGCAAAGATCATTCACAAAGTTCCGGCCTGCGATCCGTCCGGCCTGCCTTTGGGGGCCACGGCCAATCAGAAGAAATTCAAGGCCGTCATGCTGGATATCGGGTTATTGCAGCGCATCTGTCAGGTTCCCGTGGAATTGGAATTAAAACAGGAAAATCTTCTGGCCATGTGCCGCGGCATCCTTGCAGAACAGTTTGTCGCCCAGGAACTGGTGGCGAATCAGGATGGCTCCGGACTTTATTACTGGGCAAGGGATGCCCGGGGCAGCAGTGCGGAAGTGGATTTTCTGGCGGTACGCCAGGGAATGATTTATCCCGTAGAAGTAAAATCAGGTGCCGGCGGAAGTTTGAAAAGCCTTCATCTGATGCTTGAAAAATACACAAACTGCCCGGAGGGAATTGTGCTTTACAGCGGAACCTACAAAGAACTGCCGGCGCAGAAACTGACATTCATGCCGTTGCATTGTGCAGCGATGATAAGTGATTGATCCGTAAAACTGTCATTATCGCCGCCGCCGATCAGGTCCTTGACCGGGTTGCCCGTGTCCAGGATAAAAACCTCTGGCATAAAATGGGTGGGGTGCGGTTCCATAGAAGGTTCATTCAGGAAAGCATTCGTTTGGGCTGTTTCATCATGCTATTGAACATATTTTGACTGGTTGGAATCTAACATATTATCTTGAATTCACACAAATTAATGCGGCCTGAGCGGGTGTGCCGACAGTACCTGGCAGGTGATCTCCAATAGCACACAGACTTCTTCCGGCGCCGGATATGCCCTGGAAAAACGGATCATCCTGTCCAGGATCTTTCTTCGCATATTCAACGCAGGCAAGGTGATGCGGCTGGCACCGTTTTTCAAACGCCTTACACACTGCCTGATGGCCATGTTTGGATCGGGCAAAAGGGATCCGGCTCTGGTTATGCTGTCCTCCGGGCCTGCCGGTCCGGCCTATTTTGAATCAGGTGTTTTTATCCAGATACCTGGCGTGATCCGGGTGTCAAAGGACCCGGGTATTTTTTTGATGGACAGCAATGATGTCCGGATCGGCAGCAAGGATACCTGGTGATTTTCCCATGAAGCGGTTACATACGAAAGCATGATGCACCATTTTACGGACAGCCTGGAAATTCACCGGGACAGCAACCTTCCCAGCAGGGCGGCTGTCATCAGCGCAGCGTGGTCGTTGATATGATCCGCATGGATTGAATTTCCTGAAGCAGTTATTATTATTATCTATAAAAATGCATTAAAATATTAATATTATCGATTTGCCAACATCGGTAATTTTCTATATTAACACCAGTAAACCATGAATCGTTTTCCTGAATTTTCTTTTTTGGAAGGACGCACTCACAGACATGGCATGGCAGGAGATTGCAGAAAAATCCGGGTCCTGGGGCCGAGAGAAAAACTATGCTATCAGCTGCCGGAGGTGGCCTGATCTAGGAGATGGAAAACCGCATGAATTGCAGTGTCGGTATAGCCGGCAGGTGTGACATCGGTTGCTACGGGTAATAACAGGAGTATCTGTATGCTCAATACATTGCACATCCATCCCAGAGTGGAAAAAAACCTGGAACAGATGAAGGCCCTGGACAATGCGCCAAAAATCGCGGCAAAACGGGCCGAGGCCATTATTGATACCTTGAAAAACGGGACTATCATGACCCGGGCCGGCCGTCTGTCCAAAACCAAGGACGCCCGGATCAAACGGCTGTTCAAGTATGACCTGGGAAAAGGGTACCGCCTGATCAGCCTCAAGGACAAGTCGTCATTGTACATCCTTTTTGTGGGGTCCCATGACCAGTGTGACACCTGGCTGGACACTAACAGCAAAGGAAAACCCCATCAGACAGAGGTCCCCATGGTCTGTTATGAGATTAAGCAAAAGAAACGACGGCGAAGCGGTCCTGCATCCTTATCCTTTGCAGACCCGGAGGAGGATCTGTGCGACCGGATGCCGCCGGTTTCCCAGAAAGATCTGCGGGAGGTGTTCAGCGGGCTGGTGAGAAGGGTGCAGGCCCGCTAGACAGGGCATCGCGGTTCTGACCGGGGAAAAGCGGCAACCCGCTGCTAGGAGGGGGGTCTGGAGGAATAACCCGACAGTTAACCCCATAACCATGTTAAAAACAGGAGAATTGTGTATGCGAGTAAAAAAACGACTGGCCCTTGGTATTATTTTATTTCTGACTGCAACCGTGTTTGTCGGTTCGGCAGTGGCTGAACCCATTCTTGAAAAGATTGAACGGACCGGTTCCGGAAAGATGATCTCGAAGTCCT
>DATFJY010000048.1:0-4655 GCA_035268905.1 Desulfotignum sp. | reverse complement strand
ACCGGGATGTGCAGCAGATGGTCCAGGTGGTGCTCCAATTCTGGTTCTGGCTGACCCCGATTGTGTATATTCCCGCCACCCTGCCTGCCAGGGTCATGGAGCTGCTGAACTGGAATCCGCTGTTTCCTTTGATCCGGGCATACCAGGGCATATTTCTGGACCATGCCGTGCCGGACTGGACCAGCCTGTGGTATCCCTGCCTGCTGGGGATTGTTTTTGCAGTCCTGGGAATCGTTGCCTTTTCCAGACTTCAGGGAGAAATTGTAGATGCCCTGTGACCCCATGATCCATATCAACAACATCAGCAAGGCCTACAAGCGCTATGACCGCAAATACGGCCGCATGGCCGAATGGCTGGGACTGGGCATCCACCACGCACCGGTCCGGGTGCTGCGCGACATCAGTTTTGATGTGGCACAGGGCCAGTCTGTGGGCATTATCGGGGTAAACGGGGCCGGCAAATCCACGCTGCTGAAAATCATTGCCGGCACCACCCGGCCCACGGCCGGAACCGTGCACAAGGCAGGTCCCGTATCCGCCCTGCTGGAGCTGGGCATGGGATTTCATCCGGAGTTCACCGGCCGCCAGAACTGCCATGTGGCCGGCCAGCTCCAGGGATTCCGGGCCAGGGAAATAGACGACCTGATCCCGGAGATTGCGGATTTTGCACAAATCGGCGATTATTTTGACCAGCCGGTGCGCACCTATTCTTCGGGCATGCAGATACGCCTGGCCTTTGCCCTGGCAACAGCCCGGCGCCCGGCTATTTTGATCGTGGACGAAGCCCTGTCCGTGGGGGATGTCTATTTTCAGCACAAAAGTTTCGACCGCATCCGGCAGTTCAAACAACAGGGCACCACCCTGCTGTTTGTGTCCCATGACCGGTCCGCCATCCAGTCCCTGTGCGACCGGGCCATTCTGCTGGACAAAGGCACCGTCATACAGGACGGGGACCCGGAATCGGTGACAGATTATTACAACGCCCTTATCGCAGCAAAAGAAAATGCCGCACTAGACGCAGTAACGGTCACCCCCCTGGCATCGGGCAGAAAACAGACCATATCCGGCACCGGCCAGGCCACGGTGAAGCAGATCACACTGCGCAACAGCAAAGGGGATCCAGCCGAATATGTGGGGGTGGGAGAAACAGTGACCCTGGACATCAGGGTGCTGGTGCATGACACCCTGGATACCCTGGTGCTGGGATTCGGCATCAAAGACCGCCTGGGCCGGTTCATGTACGGCACCAATACCTGGCATACAAACCAGGTCCTGCACCATCCCGCCCAAAATACAGCCTATGCATTTTCCATCTCCTTTACCGCCTGCCTGGGCGAAGGCAGTTATTCCATTGTCACGGCCTTGACCGACAAAGATACCCATCTGTCCGCCAATTATGAATGGAAAGACCTGGCCCTGGTGTTCAATGTGGTGAATATGGACAAAACACAATTTGCCGGCTGCCTCTGGATGGAGCCGGTCATCGAGGTGAATGCCCTATGACGGATCATTTTTACAGCGCATTTGAAAAAACATACCGGGGTTCCAGGGACCTGATTAAACGCAGAACACAGGTGTATATTCCGCTGCTCAACGCCCTGGTGCAGATGACCCCTGCCCACCCCCGGGCCCTGGACCTGGGGTGCGGCAGGGGTGAATGGCTGGAAGTGCTCAAGGAGCAGGGCATTGCCGCCGTGGGTGTGGACCTGGACCCGGATATGCTGGCACCGGCCAGGGAGGCGGGCCTGGACACCATCCAGGCAGAGGCGCTTTCCTGTCTTGCACAACAACCCGATGACAGCCTGATGCTGGTGTCCGCCTTTCACCTGGTGGAACATCTGCCGTTTGCCGATCTCAAGGATCTGGTCGCCCATGCCCTGCAAAAACTTGCCCCCGGCGGCCTTTTGATCATGGAAACCCCGAATCCGGAAAACATGGTGGTGGGGACGTCGGAATTTTATGTGGACCCCACCCATCAGCGGCCCGTGCCCCCGAAACTGCTGGCGTTTGTGCCCCGGTATTTCGGCTTTGCCAGAACCAAAATCGTGCGGCTCCAGGAAGCAGAACCCATTGCCGATGCAAAGGATGTAACACTCATACAGGTGTTGGGGGGGGTGAGCCCGGACTATGCCGTGGTGGCCCAGAAAGCTGCGGACAGCCGGATACTGGCACCGGCAGATCCATTTTTCAACCGGGAATACGGGGTGTCACTGGACATCCTCGTTGGGAAATATGATGAACAGCACCAGCAGCGGAAAGATCTGCAGAAGCAACTGGTTGTGCAGGCAAACCAGTGTGCTGCCCATGCCCAAGCCCGGGCCGCGGCCGCGGAAAAACTGGCGGCCCGGCTCCAGAACGAGGCAGACCAGTCCAAAGCACAGCTCAACACTATTTACAACAGCCTTTCCTGGCGCATCACCCGCCCCCTGCGCCTGCTGAAATCTTTGCTGAAACGGTCGGGTCCTCCAGGGCGTTCAGATTCTTTGGCCGGCAGCCCTCCGGACCAGGCAGACATGCCCCCCGCAGCCGGCCGCATTTACACGGAGTTGAAAGATGCGGTGGACCGCCGGGAACGGGAAAAAGAGTGATGCGCATCGTTATTGATCTGCATGATCCCCGGTGCGACCGCACCCTGTCCCTGGCCGAAACCCTGGCAAAACTTCCCGGGGACCACAGGATCATCATCGCCTTGCCGGCTGTGCCATTGCAAAGATCCCTCACCCTTAGGCAGCGGTTTGCCCGGTATCTGCCTGCCGAAGATATCCGGGTGTGGCACGCTTCGGGCCCGGAACCGGTGACCGATCTGGTGCAGGCGGCATTTTTCGCCGGCCTGGGACCGGATATGGTGATCACGGCCCGCAGGGATCTGTTTCCGGACCTGCAGGCGATGGATCCTGGCACCATTCCTGAAGGGGCTTTGCCCGATAATATCCTGGCCGCCATTACCGCAGGCGTGGCCGCCCGGACAGGCCATGATCCGATCCAAACGGTTTCCGACCGGGCCGCGGTAAAGCCCACCCTGGCCGTGGTCTCCCCGCTGCCGCCGGAACGTACCGGCATTGCCGGTTACACAGCCGACCTTTTGCCGGCCCTGGCCCGGTATTATGATATGGATGTAATCGTATCCCAGGCAGAGATTTCCGATCCCTGGACTCTGGAACACTGCGGTATCCGCACCCCGGACTGGTTTTTGAAAAACGGACACCGATATGACCGCATCCTTTATCACATGGGCAATTCCGCGTTTCACCACCACATGCCAAAACTGATGCACAAACACCCGGGCGTGGTGTGCCTGCATGATTTTTTCCTGGGGCATTTTGCCCGGTATACAGAGTCCCGGGATCCAAAATCCCATCACTGGGCTGGACAATTGTACGCCGGTCACGGCTATCTGCCGGTAAAAGACCGGTTCCATGATCCGGACCCGGACCGGGTCACGGTGACAAAGCCCTGTAGTTTTGCCGTGTTCAGGTCCGCTCTGGGCATTGTGGTGCATTCCCGGTATACCCGGGACCTGGCCCGGAACTGGTATCCGGCATATCCGGCCCGGCACCTGGCAGTCATCCCGCTGTTGCGGGCACCGGCCTGTGCAGAACACCCCCCTGCACCGGTGCCCGGGACCCCTGCAGCAGGCACCGGTTTTGTGGTCTGTTCCTTTGGCATGCTCGGGCCTTTCAAGCAGAACCACCTGCTGTTGTCCGCCTGGCTGAACTCCGGGCTGGCAGATGATCCAAACTGTCACCTGGTCTTTGTGGGGGAAAATGAACCCGGTTCCTATGGCCGGGAGCTGGTGCACACCATTGGCGCATCCCGGGCAAAGGCGCGGATCCACATCACCGGCTGGGTCACGGATCAGGATTTTTTTGCCTGGCTCAATACTGCGGATGCAGCGGTGCAGCTGCGTACCCATTCCCGGGGGGAAACATCGGCCGCCGTGCTGGACTGCATGAACCACGGCCTGCCGGTGATTGCCAATGCCCACGCAGCCAATGCCGAATTGCCGGCCGATGCGGTATGGCTGCTGGATGACCGGTTCGCAGAACCGGATTTGGTTCAGGCGCTGGAAACCCTGTACCAGAAACCGGATCTCCGGGAAAAACTGGGGAAAACCGGCCGAACCTGTATTTCCCGGCACCACTCTCCTGAAGCCTGTTCCCGGCAGTATGCCCAAGCCATCGAGGGGTTTTACCACATGCAGCGGCTTCACCAATATTTTTTGGTCCCCAGACTGGCGGCCCTGGACTGCCTGCCCCGTAATCCTGACCATCTGGTAGGTCTTTCCAGAGATATTGCCGCCAATCAGCCGGCGCCTGTGCCGGAAAAACGCCTCTTTATCGATGTGTCCGCCACCTGGCGCAATGATTTGAAAGCCGGCATTGACAGGGTATCCCGCTCCCTGGTTCTGGCGCTTATCCAGCATCCGCCCAAAGGGTTCCGGGCCGAACCGGTGTATCTGGATGAAAAAAACAGGGCCTGGCAGTACCGGTATGCCCGGGCGTATACCCTGGGCCTGCTAACATGCCCTGATACCTGGATTTCGGATGATCCGGTGGAGATGCAGGCCGGGGACCGGCTGTTCTGCCCGGATCTCACCGGCGGCATCCTGTTGGCAGCCCAAAAAGCCGGCCTGTTGGAACAGATCCGGAACCTCG
>DATFJY010000047.1:0-5791 GCA_035268905.1 Desulfotignum sp. | reverse complement strand
AAAAACACTGCCTGCATCCGAAAATACACCCGAAGCCCCAAAATCGCCAGAAACCGCTAATCCAGTGGCAAGTGCAAAACCACCTGAAACCGGAAAACCATTGGCAGGTACAAAAACACCTGCGCCCGGAAAAATGCCGGAACCGGAACTAAAACAGAATGCCATAAAAAAAAACCATGAAAATCCTGCCCCGCCATCCCGGCAATTTCGTCCGGATACACCAGGGGCAGCGCAACAAGGATATAGTATGCACACCCCTTCTGATATGCACCCTTCTGCTCCCCAAAATGCCATGCACCTGGTGCAAAAGGGGCTGGAAGCCATGCAGGCACTACAGGCCCAGACAGCCCGAACCCATGAAAAATTTCTTGAGACGCAGGCCCAGGCCAGCGACAACCTGGCCGCCATCATGGAGCAGACACGCCAGTTTATGGCCGCACCGGGCACACCTTCTACAGGCCCGGCCCCTGGTGCATTGCCCAATAACCCATCTCCATCATCGGCCCCGCAGCAGACATCTTCCCAGTATACCCCACCGGGCAGGGTCAATGGAGAAACCCCACAGCAGATGCCCCAGACACCTGTTGTGCATACAAGTGCTGCTGACCCTCATGCGCCAGCAGCTTCCCAGGCAGATGCAGATCTGCATGATGATGCAGATTCGCGTAATAGAGCATTTCTTCTTGATCAAAGCGGTTTTAGAAATGAAACAGATACCCATGATCCAGACGCAAGAGATGCCGGTTTCCGTACTGCAGACCCCGGTGCTTCAAGGATTTGTGCTGAACAAACCGCATCCAGACCTCAGCAGACACCGAATGGGGTAACGGCAGCACATGCTGAACCACATGATGTTGTAACACCCGAGGCGGCAAGCCCTGCCCATGCAGCAGCATCAAAATCCAGTATGCCGGACATCCAGGCGGTTCTATTTGATACCGTGAGCCGGCTCACCGGATTTCCTGAAGAGATGCTGGAACCGTCCATGGATATTGAATCCGACCTGGGTATTGACTCCATCAAAAAAGTGGAAATCATTTCAGAGCTGGAAAAGCATTTGCCTGACACCAGCGGGCTTACCACGGAAAGCATCGGATCTGTCCGGACCCTCACCGACATCTGCCAGGCCATTTCATCCCGGGAAGGGGTACCGAAAGTCGGCATGGAAAGAGGCTCCGGCACTGAAAAACCGTCTACTGAAAAGACCTCTGAAGTTCAAACCGACTGCACCAGGCTCTCCCAAGCACAGCAATCTGCTGACTGCAGCACACAAGCACTCTCCAGTGCACAACCTTCTGCTGACACAAAACCACAGGTTGAAGCTGCCCCGGAAAGTGATCCCCTGTCTGTTTCAAAAGCGTCAGCAGATAATGGTCTTGATGCGGCCCCGGTGGCAGATGCGCCCCAGCCCCCGGAAATCACAAAGATCCTGGTGGCTGCCATCAGTGAACTTACCGGATTCCCCGAAGAGATGCTGGAGCCCGGCATGGACCTTGAATCCGACCTGGGCATTGATTCCATCAAACGGGTGGAAATTTTGTCCAGACTGGAGCAGTCCCTTGGGGACGGGGCCGGGGGCCTTTCCGGAGAGGCCATGGCAAAACTGAAAACCATAGCGGATATTGTCCATTTTCTGGAACAAACCGCACCTGAAACACAGGGTCCGGTAAAAAAAAACCCTTTTTCACCAGAGAAACAGCCAGAACTGTCAAAAGAACCACCTGATCTGATCCGCCGAAAAATTGTCCTGACCCCATATCCCATCCAGCAGATCCGATTTTTTAACGGGTCCCGGATACAGGTGCCGGAAAACAAAAAAATATATATTACCCGGGATCAGGTCGGTGTAGCAAAGCTTCTTGAAAAAGAGTTTGCACACCAGGGCCTTGCTGCACACATCATTGATATGGGTTCTGAGAGTATCCCGGAACTGCCCGATGCTGCCGGCATCGTTATTGTCCAGGACAAATGGAACCCGGTTCACAAAGAATGGAACAGCGCAGATACCCGGGCTGCCATAGGTTTTGTAAAATCCGCATTTGCACTGGTCAACAAAAATGCAGCCCACCTCATGGCATCTGCCCGGCAGAAAGGGGCATTTTTAACAACTGTTTCCTTTTCCGGCGGCAGTTTTGGTTTCGGTGACAAAGCATATGCCGCCCACCCGGCTTACGGGGGACTGGCAGGGCTTGCTAAAACCGCCCGCCTGGAATGGCAGGATGTTCTGTGCCATGCACTGGACATGCCCTGTGACCTGAACGCCTGCAAAACCCTTGCAGAACCTGCGGCTGCTGTGATGATGACCAACGGTGCCGTGGAAATGGGACTTTCCGGGGACAGCTGCATGATCCCGGCCCTGAAGGTATCCCCTGTCAAAAAGGGAAAACCCGGCCTGACTGCCAAAGATGTGGTGGTGATTTCCGGCGGTGCCAAAGGGGTGACAGCTGCTTGTGCCGCTGCTTTGGCAAAAGCCTGTGCCCCTGCCATTGCCCTTGTCGGACGTTCAAAAGCCCCTGTTGAAGAACCACAATGGGCAAAGGATATCACGGATCCTGGCCGGTTGAAAAAGGCGATTCTCACCCATGCATTTGCCGGACAAAAACCCAAGCCTGCAGATGTTGAAAAACGATACCAGGCCATCTGCGCCGGCCGGCAGATCCGCCGCACATTGGACCTGATCCGCTCCCATGGGGCACAGGCTGCATACTGGTCCACAGATATCCGGGACACCAGTACCCTGCACCAAACCATGGAAGATATCAGGCAGCGGTTCGGGCCGGTGACAGCCGTCATTCACGGGGCGGGGGTGCTGGAGGACAAGCTGATCGCTGAAAAAAAAGTCGAACAGTTCAACCGGGTATTTGACACAAAAGTGGCAGGACTGCATGCCCTTGTTGATGCCACGGCAGCAGATCCCCTCAAATATATGATCCTGTTTTCCTCCATTGCCGCCAGGACCGGAAATACGGGCCAGTGCGATTATGCCATGGCCAATGAGGTGCTCAACAAAACCGCAGGCTGCCTTGCCCAAAAAAATCCCGGCTGCCGGTACTTGGCCATCAACTGGGGACCCTGGGACGGGGGCATGGTGGATGATGGTCTGAAACGCGCGTTTGCAAAAAAAGGGGTGGGCCTGATTCCGCTGGAGGCCGGGTGCCGACAGCTGCTTCTGGAAATGGAAAACCCGGATCCGTATCCTGTGGAAGTCGTGATCACGGCCCCGGACCGAAACCAGGAGACAAAAAAAGCACCCATGCTGTCACAGGTAACGGAACTGGCCGTCAGCAGGGACAATCTACCTGTTCTTGACAGCCACAGGATCAACCATGAACCAGTGGTCCCCTTTGCCCTGCTGGCTGAGGTGATGGCCCAGGCAGCGGAAAAAAACAATCCCGGCCTTTTATTTGCCGGCATCGATGACATGCGGCTGCTCAAAGGGATCAGGCCCAAAGACACCTGTATTGATGTGGCCGTAAATCTGGGGAAATGCACCCCTGCTGATGCCGGGTTCACAGCCCTGGCCAGCCTGACATCAGCCGGTGAAGACAGACAGGAACACACCCATACAACAGCCACTGTGATATTGCAAAACACCCTGCCGGTACCACCGGTGTTATCCGCATGGGGCCGGATGAAACTGGCACCTCCGAAAATATCTGCCCAAAAAGCCTATGAAACCATATTATTCCACGGGAAAGCCCTCCAGGCCATCGCTGCTGTCACCGGGATATCCAATAAAGGCATTGCTGTAACCGCCTCTTTCGGCCCTTCACCGGACCAGTGGTTTACGACCCCTTTACAGAAACACTGGGTCACAGACCCCCTGCTGCTGGATGCCGCCTTCCAGGCCGCCATTATCTGGACCTGGGAAACCCGGGGACAGGTCTGCCTGCCGGCCTTTTTTGCCAATCTGCGCATATATGCATCCTTTCCCCGCCCCCAGGACAGTGACAGTGGAAACATAAATAGCCACCGCAGCAGCAGCAGCAGCAGCAGCAGCAACCAGGACAATTCCACCGATGATAAGCACATCCAAATCCTGTTCACGGTCAACGAAAACACCGAACATGGCATCAAAGGATATTTCACCTTTCTGGATGCAGACAACACGGTTGTGGCCAGCATAACCGGATTTGATGCGGTTGTTGACAGCACGCTGCACGAAAAATTCAAACCCAAACCCCTGTTTGACAGGCCGGCCATTCTGGCATTTGCCCAGGGCAGCCCCTCTGCTGCATTTGGTGAAAAATACAAGGTGTTTGACAAAGAAAGGCAGATTGCAAGACTGCCCCGGCCCCCCTATTTTTTCATGGACCGGGTCCTGACAGCCGACCATGATCAATGGGTTATGCAGCCCGGCGGATGGATCGAAACCCAGTATGATATACCTGAAGATGCCTGGTATTTTGCAGCCAACCGCACCGACACCCTGCCTTTTTGCATCCTGCTTGAAATCGCGCTCCAGCCCTGCGGGTGGCTGGCAGCCTATGCAGGATCTGCCCTGCACAGTGATGTGCGCCTGCATTTCCGCAACCTGGGAGGAAAGGCTGTGCTGCATTCCAACCTTAAAAAAGACGCCGGCACACTGACCATCCGCGCCCGGATGACAGATGTCTCCACAGCCGGGGGCATGATCATTCAGAATTTTTCCTTTCAGGTTACCAACAAAGGACAGATAATTTACCAGGGTACCACCAGTTTCGGATTTTTTTCCGCCCAGGCCCTGGCAGAACAGAAAGGCATCCGCGACAGCCAGCTGGTCCCACAAGACATCTTCTCTCTGCCGGACAAATCAGATTCCATACAAAGCAACACATCACAAAGCGACACGTCTTCCAGGCAGGTAAAAGATACTTTTGAAAAACACCACCCCAATACTGTCAACGTTTCGAACCTGGAAATAGCAGCACACATGTGCCCGTCCCGGAAACTGACGGCCTCCTGCCCGGATATGAAAACCGCCAAAATTCCATGCCCTGAAAAACCGGTCATGGTGTTTGCAGACGATGCTCCCCTGACACCGGATGATCCTGATACCAGCCCTGATTCCGGTATGCCGGCCAAAGCCCTGCGCATGATCGATACCATTGCGGTCATGGACATAGACGGGGGCAGATTCGGCAAAGGATATATTTGTGCAGCCAGAAAAAACAATCGTGAAGAGTGGTTTTACGATGCCCATTTTTACCAGGATCCGGTATGCCCGGGGTCTTTAGGGATTGAATCCTTTGTGCAGACCATGCGCTTTTTTCTGCTAAAAAAATACAAAATCGATCTCCGGGCATTCACCCCGCAACTGATGTCAGGACAGAACCATGAATGGATCTACCGGGGCCAAATCATTCCCGGCAGCCAGGAGATCCAGGTGCATACCCATATCCGGGCAACTGATGCTGTCGGGGAAACTGATGTTGTCCGGAAGGCTGATACTGTGACTGACAGGTATGAAATTATAGCAGACGGGGCCCTCACCGTGGATGGCATCTGCATTTATGAAATGAAACACTTTGGTGTGGCGTTTGTTAAAAGCTAAAGACCAGAGGTGCCCCGGAACAGTTTCGATTCAGATTTCAATTATTTGCAGTTCAATCCATAACAACGCCATAAAAACAAAAAGCCCTGTCCGTTGAAAATTCAACGGACAGGGCTTTTGATAAATAATCTGGCGGTGTCCTACTCTCCCACACAGTCTCCCGTGCAGTACCATCGGCGCTAAAGAGCTTAACTTCCGTGTTCGAGATGGGTACGGGTGTGACCTCTATGCCATTACCACCAGATTAAGAAGGCTTGG
>DATFJY010000046.1:0-6946 GCA_035268905.1 Desulfotignum sp. | reverse complement strand
GACCGGTTCATGCTGCCCAAGCCGTTTTCCCGGGTGTGTATCACTTTCGGACCTGCGGTTGTGCTGGAACCGGTTGATACAAAAGAAGGGTTTGAGCAGCAGCGCCGGGATCTGGAAAACCAGCTTTTGCCCAGATTGTTTCATCCCTAACCAAGGAGTGATTCCATGGAAGAAAAACCGTTATCCTCTGTATTTTTTCATTTTCGTTTCAAGTTTCTGGCTGTTTCATCCATTGCATTCCTCATGTTTGTGATCCTGTCCAGCTCCTCTGATTTCAGCCAGTTTGCAGGCAGTTTACAGTTCAAGCTGCTGGGGCCGTTTTTCATGCTTTCCGGGCTGATGTTTCTGGTGTTCAGAAAATTTCCCATCAAATGTCCCCATTGTGCCAGGGTGATTCCCACCAGAAAAGACTGGACATGCCCCAACTGCAAAAAAAAACAGGGCAAAGACCGGTACCTGTCGGAAAAATGTGTGCACTGCAAAGAAATTCCGGCCACCAGTTCCTGTGATCTGTGCAAAAAAACATTCCGGCTGTAAAGTTTATACCACCCCGGTGAATTCCATGTTCAGTTTCTGCTGAAAACTTTCAATGGTCTTGAAAATTTCCTTGAGCATGTGCCGGTCCAGGTGGGACAGGTTGTCCGGGTTGATGTAATTGTCCGGCAGGGTCCCTTCATCCATGATATTGGTTATCTGGCGGCGGAACCGCAGTTTCATGAGAAAATTATAGGACTGAACGATGTTGTGGTATTCCTTGCTGTTGATGGCATGTTTGGTATACAGCCGGAACAGCCGGGCCAGTGTGTTGGTCTGATAAATATTGTTTTTCAGGGCATATACCCGGGTGACGTCAGTGATGGGCAGCATGGCATATTTGATGTCAAAGGCGTCCTTGTGTTTGCCTTCTGACTCCACCCGCAGTTTGCCGAACATACCGATGGGGGGCCGGAAATACAGGGCGTTTTCCGTCATGTTCCGCAGAAAACCGGACCACCCCCGAAGGGAAGCAAACAGGGAATCCTTGAGCTGTTCAGACAGGGACAGGTCCCCATAGGTGCCTTTAAAATCAAAAAAAATACTGGAGTACAAAAGGTCTTCCGGCTTGGCCTTGCGGATCCATGCGTGAAAGTATTGTTTCCACACAGACAACGGCTGGCACCACTTCGGGTTCTGGGCCATGTTGTCCCCGTCGCAGAACCGGTACCCGGCCATATCCAGGCGGGCGCATACCAGTTTCGCCAAACCGGAGAAATAGGCTGCCGCTGTCTTGGCTTCAGCTTCTGATGCCGGGTCTGCATACACAATGGCATTGTCCTGGTCAGATACCAGGGTCTGTTCCTCCCTGCCTTCCGAGCCCATGGTCAGAAACACGAAGGCACAGGGAGGGGGGCCTGTTTCCGCCAGGGACAGGGCCATGATTTTCTCCAGGATGGCATCTGAAAAGGTGGTGATCAGCCGGGTGATCTGTTCCGGGTTCACCCCGTTGCTGATGGGATCCAGCAGCATGGCGCACAGTTTTGCATGGATGTTTTCCAGATCAGCCATTTTTTTTGCGGAGGTCACGGACTTTAACAACAGGAATGTGGCCCGGGTCTGGGCTGCGATCAGGTCTTTTTCAGAGATGATGCCGGAAATATCACCGGATTTTCCGCAGACTGCCAGGTGGCGCTTGTCTTTGTCAATCATGGTCAAAAAGGCTTCAAATACCTGACAGTCCGCTGAAATGCTGATCACAGGGGTTGACATCACTGCAGAGACCGGTGTGTCCTGTGCCAGGTCCTGTGCCAGTATTTTTGCCCTGAGATCGGCATCCGTGACAATGCCGGTGATTTGCCGGTCTGCATCTTTCACCAGGATCGCACCATTGTTCCGGCTCATTTTTCGGGCCGCGGTTTTCACTGGTGTGTCCATGGGACAGGTGATGATATTGGGCCGGAATATGGCAGATACCGGCTGGTTGAAAAATGCTGTTTGAAAGTGTTCCTCTTTCATTTCACCCCCCATGGTGCAAAACAGGTCATATCAACCATGGGGAAATCCAGGTTATCCAGGTTGAACCATTTGGCGGTGAGAAACCCGGGAAATACGGTTTTTCTCCTTTGAAAATATGCAGCCTCCTTGTTGTAGCGTCCGGCAGCATAGATGGTTTTCAGGTACAGGTCTGCCATCTCTGTGGAAAGGGAATGGTTTTTTCCCATTGCAGCGGTCAGGTTGTCCATGTCCTTTGCCAGACGGGCATGGGAATCTTCAAAAGCGGTCACCAGATCCGGGGCAAGGGGGGCATCAGATGCCTGGAACCGGGTCAAAATGATCTGGATCTGTTGCGTGTTCTCCTTTATTCGGGGAATCTCCTGGATGGTCTCCGGGGCCCGGGAAACCAGTTGCCCAACCAGGTTCAGCTGCTCCATGCAGGCGGTAACCATAAGGTTTTTGGCAGCATTGATGCGGTTTTTGGACCGCAGCATGCTGGTGTAGCTGCCGAAAATCACACATACAAGCACAATTGCCAGAACAACAGCACACAACCCTGCAAATATCAGCCATGGTTTTTTCATGAACAAGCCTCCAATTTTGAGATACCCCTGTTTTCACATATGTACACAGCCCTACCATGTGTTGAACCGGTTATCAATATTTTACTCTGGCATAATAGGATTTTTTTGATGCAGTGACGGCATCTTTCAGGGTCAGAATGCCGTTGCTGTTCAAAACAGGAATCAGTTTTAAAAAGATCTGTGCCGTGGAAATGGCATCCCCCAGGGCGGTGTGCCGGCCGATAATGTTTATGCCCAGCCGTTTTGCAATATTTTCCATGTCATGCTGTTCATGGATGGGATGCAGAATGGCGGACAAAAGCAGGGTATCCAGGATGGGGTTGGTAAACCGGATACCGGTTGCCTGTTCTTTGAGCGCGAGCATTTTCATGTCAAATGCGATGTTGTGTCCCACCAGAACCGTGTCAGCCGCAAACTGCCGAAACCGGGGCAGCACCTTTTCAATGGGGTCTTTTTCCGCCACCATTTCATGGTTGATGCCGTGAATCCGGTAGGATGCCATGGGAATATCACGTCTCGGATCCACCAGTTCCTCAAAAACATCTTCATACAGGATCCGGTTGTTGACAATTCTCACCCCCCCCATGGAGATGATCTCATCACCGCCTTCCGGGTTCAGGCCGGTGGTTTCCGTATCAAATACCGTATAGGAGATCTCCTTTAACCGGGTATCCAGCAGGGTTTGGTTTTGGTCTTTGACCTGGAAGAGATCAAAATCATAAAATTCCGGACGCGATCCCGCCATGATGGGTGTCCGGTGTTTTACAGGCCCGGATGCATCCGCACTTTTTCTGACGGACAGGGTGATATGGGTACTTGTTTTTTTGTCTGATGTAAGGATGTCAAACCGGGTGTTGTTGAGGGCCAGAACCGATGTAAACCCGGGCAGGGCATTGATGCGCCGGTGCTTGACGGTTTCAAGATCTGCAATGGTTGCAGGTGTGCCTTCCCAGGTGATATCGCATTTGACCCGGTCATGGGCGGTGGATGCTGCCAGATCAAAAGTTGTGCAGCGTGTGAGGTCGGCCAGATTTTTAAACAGAAACACACATGCCTGGGTCAGAGAATAGGTGTCTGCCATGATCCGTTCATTTGGCGCACGGTTGTGCACATTGATTCTGATATCATGAAGCTGGCCGGACTGTTTCTGGACCCGGAAAAGAAATTGTGCCAGATCCATCCGGGTTAAGGGCAGGCGGGAGAGAAAAATATCCTGGATGGTATTGGAAAGTTTGTGAAAACCCTCTGCAGCAGGGCTTTGTTTTTCCAGTGCCGGAAGAAACTGTGCCAGATGTTTTTGGATGGATTCATATTTTCTGATGTCCTGGGAGATTTCCTGGAACGCCAGAATAAACCCGGTCATCCGGTTGTTTTTGTCCAGAACCGGTATGGTTTCCACACTGATCAGGCAATGGCGGGAGACCGACGTGATAAAATAGGCGCCCGCACTGTTTTTCCCTGATGCCAGCTGTTCATCGATCTGTTCCATGGCATGGGTAATGAGGTCCTTGTCCACCAGGTGGAAAATGGAGCGGCCCAGGCCCATGAAGTGTTCGGTTTTTTTCAGGTCCGTGGATCGGGTGAAGATGTCTTTTGCCAAAGAATTGTACAGCAGAATCCGGCCGCTGGCGTTGCAGATGATCACCCCCTGGGGCAGTTCCCCCATGATGGCGGCCAGCAGATTTCTTTCCTGTTCGGTTTCTTTTCTGGCAGCCACCACCTGCTGGGCAATGGTCTGGTTCTGGTTTTCAAACACGTCGGCAAAGGTGTTGATGGTTCTGGCCAGGGCCTGGATATCCTGGTTTCCGGTGACAGGGATGCGCAAAGATGGGTTGGATGCATAGATCATGGCCACTTCAGCGGATATTTTTTTCACCGGTTTGATATACCCGCTATACACCAGGTCTGATGCAGCCCAGAACACCAGGCACAGCAGGAGAAGCCCGCCCAGCAGGACAGCTGCATGTTGCTTGCAGAAAGCCGCCGCCGCCATTGTCTGGTCAGGGGTCAGGTGCAGCCATATATAGACGGCCATGCCTGCGAAAATCAAAAAAATGATGCCCGCCATTGCCAGGGCGAATATCCAGAATCGGTGGCTCAGGGTCATGAGTGAAAATAATGAAGCATTCCGGAAAAATGGTTTTTTCCGGAATGCTTCAGAAAGTTATAGATTATAAGATGTGATTAACCCCACCATCCCCAGCTGAATGTGGCTACGAACAATACGCAGAAGATGAGGGTTGCTATGAGATATTTGTCTTCAAGCGCCATGGTATTTCTCCTATATTTTTCAGGTTGTTAAATAAAAGGTCCAGATTGTCACATATCATCGGCTTCCTTGGTGACATCCATGGTTTCCTCGTCCGCCCGTCTGATCTGTTCCGCGGATGTGGTGGACATCTCCGCCTTAAAGCACAGGCCCCACATCAGGACGATGCCTAAGATCCACCAGATGATCTGCCAGGACCAGATGTGCGGAAACCCGGCAAAGGATATGGCTTTGTTGCCGATGAGCACCCCGGGCCCTAAGGCCATGAGATACCATATCGGCACGGCGATCTTCATGTATCCGCGCCAGCGTTTGCCTTTTTCAGAGGGGCCGTCAATGGAGTTGAGCCATTCTCTGACTTCTTTTTGCCGGGCAATGGTTTCTTCATTGTCTTTCATGCCCAGACCCCGGCACAGGTATGCCACACCCAGGCCTACGAAAATCCCCCAGCCTGCCGTATGGATGGACAGGGGATATTTCCATACATAATAGGTGAGAAAGCAGGCGATAATGGCGCTGATCAACCCTAAAACCACGCCGATGCTCGGGAATTTGAATCCCCAGTGAACGCCTAAGAGGCAGATGTACATGATGGTACCGAAGGCCGTGGCAAACCCGCCGATCATGACGATGGCATCTGTTGAGGTCAAGGACACAATCACGGCAGCTGCGGCCAGGATGGTGGCAAAGATCCGGTTGGTCCAGATCTGTTCGGAGTGGGATCCGCCCTGTTTTCTGACATACCGCCACCACACATCCCGCTGGATGATGGTGCCGCCGGTGCCGATATAGGGGGCTGCCGTGGAGTGTATGGCGGCAATGGCGCCCATGAACACCAGGCCCATAAGGGGCCCTGGCATGAATTTGACCATGAGGAGGGGCACCACATCACCGCTGGCCATTGCTTCGCCGCCAAGTTCAGCGGCCAGCTTGCCGCTCTCCAGCAGAATGCGGGCGCCGATGCCCTGGAATGCGGTGAAAAAGAACAGGGCCAGGCCCACCACGAATGTGGACATGAACACCTGCTGCCAGGCCAGGGGCTTGGGAGAGGCGATACCGAAGTTCCACAGGGTAAAGGCCGGGGATGACTGGATCCCCATGAGGGCGAACATGTAGGTGAGGATCATCACCGCGGTCCACCCGCCGGTGCCCAGGCCGAAGTGAATCAGGCCCGGCACCTGCATGTATTTTTCATCAAGAATGCTCATGGAATCCACAAATCCGGTCCACCCGCCGAACATGGGGTTGGTGATGGTGTAAAATCCCAGCAGAATAATGCCGCCCACCAGGAGGCAGAACTGCAGCACCCCCACCCAGGTGGAGGCTTTGAGACCGCCGGTGACCACATAGAACCATACGATAATGGCCATGAAAATCAGGCCAATGGTTTCAGGCACGCCGGCTGTCCAGTAAAATAGTTTGGCAGCAGCAATGAGCTGAAGTCCGGAGTAGAAAATGGAATACAGAAAGGCGGCTATAACTGTCAGCCATCTGACTGCTTCATTGTTGTAGTAATAGGCAAACATGTCGCCCGGCGTGATAAACCCGTAGCGCTTGCCCATGAGCCAGTTTCTTTTGGCAAAAAATGCCCCGGTGATGGGGATGGTGAGTACGTAAAAGGATGCAAAGGCATACACCAGACCTGCTTGCCAGATCAGTCCGGGATGGCCGATGAATGTCCACCCGGAAAACGAGGCGGCAGTCGCCGCCATCAGAAACGCGATAAACGGGATGGAGCGCCCGGCAATGGCATAGCCGGAGGCTTTCTTTTCAGTGAAAAAGCCTTTCATGCCCCACCAGAAGCAGTAGATGATGTACAGTCCCAGAAAAATCCATACCCATACTTTTGGATCCATAATTATTTCCCTCCTGTTATCTCATTTTTTATGAGTTGATCGGATCATGTTTGATTATCAAGCATCTTGGGATAATCAGGGCATATTACACCACCTCCTCTCCATTTGTATTGCAATTTATATATCTGGTTGCTTCATGCATTTTTTCCATATCCGATATTTCCCAGAGAGGCTGTGATTTCATCCAGGATGGTATCATCATCTATGGTGGCAGGCACTTTGTAGTCTTTTTTGTCTGCAATGGCCCGCATGGTGCCCCGCAGGAT
>DATFJY010000045.1:0-19386 GCA_035268905.1 Desulfotignum sp. | reverse complement strand
TACGGCCGCATGGTGCGGACCCAGACCCAGGCGCTGGCCGGCAACGAATTCATCGTGGCGGAAGAAGCCATGGGTGCCGGCATGATGCGGGTGCTGGGGGTGCATATACTGCCCAATATCGTGGGGCCGCTGTTCATTGTGGCCAGTATGGATATCCCCGTGGTGATCACCATCGAAGCCGGGCTGAGTTTTCTGGGGGTGGGGGTCCGGCCCCCGACGCCCAGCTGGGGGGCGATTCTCAATGATGGATATGCCTATATCCGCAATACACCGTGGATTATCATTTTCGGCGGGATCCCCCTGATTGTCACCACCCTGGGATTCACCTTTCTGGGAGAATCCATGCGGGATATGTTTGACCCCAAACTGCGCAAGGACTTATGATGACCCAACCGGTGCTGGATATTAGCAACCTGAGTGTCGATTACCAAACCCCCCGGGGGACGGTGCAGGCCCTGCGCCATATACACCTGCAGGTACCGCCGGCAAAGGTGGTGGGACTGGTGGGCGAAAGCGGCTGCGGCAAATCCACGTTGATTTCGGCCGTGATCCGCCTGATGGCGGAAAACGCCCATGTGGCAGAAGGTGAAATCCGGTTCATGGGCCTGGATCTGCAGGCAATGTCCGCTGCCGAGCTGCGGGGTATCAGGGGCCGGGACATCTCCATGGTATTCCAGGATCCCATGACCGCCCTGAATCCGGTGCTCACCATCGGCCGCCAGATGAAGGATATTCAGTACCGGGATCCCCTTTCCGGAAAGAAAAAACGCGAACGGGCCGCCCGGATGCTGGAACGGGTAGGGATCAGTGACGGCCTGTCCCGTCTGGACAATTATCCCCACCAGTTTTCCGGCGGCATGCGCCAGCGGATCACCATTGCCATGGCCCTGCTGGTAAAGCCCAAACTGCTGATTGCCGATGAACCCACCACGGCCCTGGATGCCACCCTGGAGGTGCAGATTATCCGTCTGCTCAAAGACCTGCAGACCGATTTTCAGTGTGCCATTTTGTTTATTTCCCACCATTTGAACGTGATTGCGGAACTGTGTGATTATGTGGGGGTGATGTATGCCGGTGAACTGGTGGAAAAAGGAACGGTGCGCGATATCTTTCACCGGCCGGGCCATCCCTATACCCGGTCTCTGCTGGAATGCGACCCGTCGGTGATTGAAGAACCCACCCGGTTTCTGCCCACCATCCCCGGGGACATCCCCAGCCTGATCGACCTGCCCGAAGGCTGCATTTTTCAGGACCGCTGTGAAAAGGTCATGTCCGTGTGCCGGAAAACCCAGCCCCCGGCCGTTCACCTGGCAGAACACCACACAGCTGCCTGCCATTTTCTGGAGGAATGATGGAACCCTTATTGGAAGTTGACCAGCTGCGGGTGCGGTTCAGAACCAAAGGATCGGTCAAGGCATTGCTGGAGAAAGATGATGATCCGTTTATCGACGGGGTGATGGGGGTCAGCCTCACCATTTATCCGGGCCAGACCTTCGGCCTGGTGGGGGAGAGCGGGTCCGGCAAAACCACCCTGGCACGGGCGGTCATGGGGCTGGTGCCGGTGCAGTCCGGTGCCATCCGGTTCAACGGGAAAAATCTGATCGGCCTGAACCGGGGGCAGATAAAGCCTTTCCGCCGGGATATTGCGCTGATGTTCCAGGACCCTGCCGGGTCCCTGAGCCCCCGCCTCAAGATCCGGTCCATTCTGGCTGAACCATTCCGTATCCACAACAAACTGCCGGACAACCTGCCCGACGAGATTGGCCGGCTGCTGAAAATGGTCAATCTTTCTCCGGCCATGGGGGATCTGTATCCCCATCAGCTCAGCGGCGGGCAGGCCCGCCGGGTGGGGGTGGCCAGGGCCCTGGCCCTGTCCCCCAAACTGATCATTGCGGATGAACCCACGGCCGGCCTGGATGTGTCGGTCCAGGGGGAGATTCTCAATCTCATGGCCCGGCTGCAGGATGAACTGGGGGTCAGTTTTCTGATCATCACCCATAACCTGGCTGTGGTGCGCCATGTGAGCGACCATACCGCCATCATGTACCTGGGGCGCTTTCTGGAACAAGGTCCCACACAGACCGTGTTTCATCACATGCAGCATCCCTATACCCAGGCCCTGCTGTCTGCCCATGCCAGCCCGGACCCGGATGCCGTGCACCACCGCATCGCCATTTCCGGAGAGATCCCCAGTCTTTTTTCCAGGCCGAAAGGGTGTGAGTTTCACACCCGGTGTCCCCGGGCCAAAGATGTCTGCCGAGACCGATTTCCCCAAGCGGCGGAACCAAAAAAGGCCCACCAGTATTTCTGTCATTTTCCGCTGTCTGAATCCCTACAATGACACCATCTGATACAACCCTGTGTTTGGAGGAATAGGTTACCCATGCGCTTCAATACCCTGCTGGAACAGTCTGAACCCATCTGTTTTCCCCCGGTGGACGGGGTCCGCCGTTTCCGGAACCTGATGATTCCCATGCGGGACCATATCCAACTGGCGGCAGATGTCTATCTGCCGGACACCGGAGACCCGGATGCCGCATTTCCCGTGGTCATGGAATACATTCCCTACCGAAAGGACCAGGTGGACCTGTCTGCCCGGCCGTTTTACACGTATCTGGCCCGCAGGGGATACCTGGTCATCCGGGTGGATATCCGGGGCACGGGCGCGTCCGCCGGCAAAAACCTGGATGAATATCTGCTCCAGGAGCAGGAGGACGGATATGACTGTGTGGAATGGATCGCTGCCCAGTCCTGGTGTGACGGGCATGTGAACATGATGGGGATTTCCTACGGCGGATTTTCCGCCCTCCAGGTGGCCACCCATCAGCCCCCCCATCTCACCAGTATCATCCCCGTGGATTTCACGGATGACCGGTACCATGATGACTGCCATTACCAGGGGGGCCTGATGCGCCTGTACTATGATATCGCCTATTACGGCGGGGCCATGGTGGCATCCAATGCCATGCCGTCCCTGGTGGAGGCGGCCGGAGCCGACTGGGCCGAGACCTGGCAGCAGCACCTGGAAGAAAATGAACCCTACCTGCTGCAGTGGTACCGCCATCAGACCGCCGGTCCCTACTGGGATCATGGGTCTGTCCGGTATGCTGCCGACCGGATCCGCTGTCCCGTGATGATGATCGGCGGCTGGCGGGATGGATACATGAACGTGCCCCTGCGGTTGTTTGAGGCACTGTCGGTGCCGAAAAAAGTGTGGATCGGTCCCTGGAACCATGCCATGCCGGACGGGGCTGTGCCCGGCCCCCGGGTGGATTACCTCAATGAAGTGGTGCGGTGGCTGGACTGCTGGTGCAGGAAAGAATCCACAGACATCATGGAAGAACCCCCGGTGGTGGCGTTCATGCAGCAGTACCAGCCGCCGGAGGTGGACCGCCTGGAAACCAGAGGAGAGTGGCGGGCGGAAACCACCTGGCCGGTGCCGGGATCGGACCCCCGGTCTCTGTTTCTGGGTGCATCCGGCTGTCTTGCCGAAGCGGTGGGCACAGACGGTCATGATCTGCTGACCTATCTGCCCACGGTGGGTACCAGCGGCGGCCTTTTTTCCGGGGGGATCCAGTTCGGCCTGCCCGGGGACCAGCGGCCGGATGAAGCGTTCAGTGCGGTGTACACCACAGCCCCCCTGGAGGGGGACCTGCATATACTGGGACGTCCCAGAGCAGTGCTGCATGTGACTTCCAGTGCCGCGGTGATGGGGTATGCGGTCAGCCTGTCGGATGTGGCCCCGGACGGCACCTCCCATCTGGTGGCCAAGGGGGTGCGCAACGGCACCCGCAGGGACTTGTTCACAGACCCGGAACCCATGGTGCCGGAAACCGTATATGAACTGGGCATCGACATTGACAGCACCGGCTGGATATTCAAAGCAGGTCATTGTATCCGTCTGTCTGTGGCCAATGCGGACTGGCCCAATTTCTGGCCCACCCCGGAACAGGGGGTCAGCCGGATTTTTTTCGGATCTGCCCGGCCCAGCCGCCTGGACCTGCCCGTAGTGCCGAATGCCGGGTCGGCACAACCGCCGGTGTTTGCCCCTTCCACAATGGTGAGGCAACCCCATTTGGCATCGGTTTGCCCGCCTGTGTGGGAGGTGAGCACCGATGTGCTCAGCGGCAGAAAAACCGTGCAACTGCAGGTAGACAGTGTGCACCGGCTGACAGACACCACCGTGTTTGAAAAACAGGCGTCAGGAAAGTTTCAGGTGCATCCCCGGCATCCGGCCCTGGCCTCGGGCCGGGGAAAACATCTACAGGAACTCAAAAGCGACGGGGGATCCATCCGGGCCGAATCCGACGTCTGGGTACAGGGAGGAAAAACCCATTTTCAGGTGATCATCAACCTGGTGGTACAGGTCAACGGCGGGACCATTTTTTCCCGAAAATGGGTGGAATCTATTCCCCGTCATTTGCTTTGACGGACCTGGCTATTCGATCTCAAAGGCCCGTTCCCCGTGCAGGGCACTGTCCAGACCGGTCCGTTCATCCTGGCCGTCCACCCGGAGCCCGCCGCAGACCAGTTTGGTGACATACACAACGATCAGGGTGGCCACGGCGGAAAACGCGATGGTGGCGATGATGGACACCAGCTGGATCCAGACCTGGCCCGGGTTGCCGAAAAACAGCCCCCTGGCCCCTTCAGTGACGGACGGGGAGGCGAACAGCCCGGTGGCCAGCGCCCCCCACATACCGCACAGGCCGTGGATGCCGAACGCGTCCAGCGAATCGTCATACCCCAGCTTTTTCTTGAGAAACACCACCCCGTAATATCCCACGGCCCCGGATACCAGGCCGATGATCAATGATCCGGACAGGGTGACGAATCCGGCGGCCGGGGTGATGGCCACCAGCCCGGCAATGACGCCCGAAGCCATGCCCAGCAGGGTGGGTTTGCCGCTGATTTTCCACTCCAGGAACAGCCAGGTCAGGCCGGTGTCATCATCATGACCAGGGCCGTGGACATGGTGACCCAGGCGGTATCTCCGGTATCAATGGTGCCTTCTGCAGCAAAACATGCAGTGGTGCCTGTCAATAAGAGGGTGATGATCATCAGGCAGTATGTTCGTCCCATGATGGTTTCCTTTCTTTTCAAAGGTTTTTGAAAATGTCTTCAATTTGAACTGTATTGAGCAAATCACATGCCAGAAAGAGATACTGCCTGTAAATATAGACATAACTATTTATAATAAAAGCGCATATGACCAAAATGGATCTATACAAATTTGATATGGTTGTTTGAAATCGATAAAATAAATTTCAAATTTGTAAATAATATATTATCGTTCTATACATAAATGTAATTTTAAAATTATTTAATAAAAACAAGACCAATTTAATTTTTTTTATTCAGCAGCTTTTCCCCAGGTTTTCTGGCCAGATATATCCGGAAAGGGTGGCACAAAAACCGTCCGGTGATCAATGCCAGGGCTGGCGGGTGAAAAATACATTTTTGTTTTTTTTATGACGGCATGCCTGCTGTGCCGGTCTGCGGCCGCTCCGAGATGACGGGAAGGGAGCCGTTTTGGGGAACCTTTATAGACGTTTTGCTGTTTTTTTGTCAGCAAAGGTTTCATGGGCATGGAATTTGCTTTCTTTGCTTTGGGTGTTGGTGGCAGCCTGCCGGATGGTTGTGAAAAAGATTGCTGACAAGGCCAATGGGGTATAATGGCAGATTTTGAAAAAATCGGACAACAGGCGTATTTATTTGGTTAAACCATTTCAAGTCCGGGTGGCGGGCCTGGCAGGGCTGTACTGGATTTTTACCGGAAAAAGCCGCTCTTTAGGGGTTGACATAAAAAAAATTATAGGCTACACAAAGCTACAATTAGGCTATGGTAGCGCTTTTCGAGCGGTTTAAGGGGTTCACAATGTAATGGATTGTATTATTGTATGTCACAGTTAGAGCTGAAAGAGATCAGTGTAAGATTTGGTGGCCTCAAGGCATTGTCAAAATTGAGTTTTACCATTGGAAACGGCCGGATCGTGGGACTGATCGGACCCAATGGGGCAGGCAAAACAACGGTTTTCAACGTGCTTACCGGGGTGTACCAGGCATCGGAAGGAGATGTGATCTTTGACGGGGAAAGCATTCTGGGCAAACGGCCCTATGTGATTTTCGACAAAGGCATTGCCAGAACCTTTCAGAATATCCGGCTTTTTTCCGCCATGACCGCTGTGGAAAATGCCATGGTTGCCAGACACTGCAGGTCCAGAACAGGGGTGTTCGGCTCCATTTTACGGACCCCTTCTCAGAGACGGGAAGAGGCCTTTATCCGGGAAAAGGCCATGGAAGCCCTGACATTCATGGGGGTGGATGCCTATGCCGATACCGTGGCCTCCAATCTGTCTTACGGCTTCCAGCGTAGGCTTGAAATCGCAAGGGCCATTGCATCGGAACCCAAGGCCCTGCTCCTGGACGAACCGGCCGCCGGCATGAACCCGGCTGAAACATCGGAACTGATGAAAGATATCGCGCGCATTAAAGACCTGGGCATTGATGTGCTCCTGGTGGAACATGACATGAGGGTCGTCATGGGTGTGTGTGACCATATCGTTTGTGTTGACCATGGTGTGAAAATCGCTGAAGGAAATGCCCAGCAGATCCAGAATGACCCCAAGGTCATTGAGGCATATCTTGGTCAGCCAGCCAACCAATAATTTTTAGGAGGAAAAAATGAGGAAACGTATTGTATCAATTTTGGCCATGGGACTGATCCTGGTTCCATTTCTTCTTGTGGGCGCAGTTTCTGCGAAAACTTTGAAAATCGGATCTTTGAGCCCCCTCACAGGCCCCTATGCCTCTGACGGCACCGATATCAAAAACGGTGTTCTCACCGCAATTTCCGTATTTGAGGAACAGGGCGGCATGCCGGGATATGACAAAATCGAACTGTATGCCCAGGACACAGCCTGTGATCCGAGACAGGCGGTTGCCGCAGCCAACAAGCTGGTCAACCTCGAGGTTGCCGGTGCCATCGGGGCCTATTGTTCTTCTTCCACCATTCCGGCCTCTAATGTTCTGGACGAGGAAGAAGTCATCATGATCACCCCGGCTTCCACCCATCAGGATGTGACCGAACGGGGCCTTCCCTATATGTTCAGAATGTGCGGACGTGACGATGCACAGGCCCCGGCCGCCGCCAAGTTCATCAAGGAAGCCCTGGGTGCGAAAACCATTTTTATTGTGGATGACAAAACCACCTATTCCCAGGGACTGGCCGATGGTGTGAAAAAAGCGGCTGAAGAACTGGGTATAAAAGTTTTGGGCCATGAACATGTAAACCAGGGTGACAAAGATTTTTCAGCGGTTATCACCCGGGCAAAACAGGCAGATCCTGATGTTTTCTACATGTCTTTGCAGGGATTTTCTCCGGCAGCCATGATGACGCTGCAGGCAAAACGGTTGGGCATGGATTCCCAGATCGTCACCCAGGATGCGGTTTTTCAGCCGCGTTTCATGGAAGTTGCCAAAGAAGCTTCCCAGGGGGTTTTTCTGACCTATGGGTACACCGATCCCACTACACCCGAATACAAGGCGTTTGAAGAAAGATATGTGCCCAAATATGGCAAAATTGCCGCGTACGCCACCTATGCCTATGATGCGGCCACCACGCTGCTCAAAGCCATTAAGGCGGCAGGCTCCACTGATCCTGCAAAGGTCAAAGCGGAAATGATGAAGATGGATTATCAGGGTGTTGCCAAACGTATCAAATTTGAAGAAAATGGTGATACCGGTTCCAATTACATTGCGTTTAAGGTGGTTGACGATAAATTCGTCCCCTACTGGGATCCGGAAAAAGGACTGCTCAAGTAAATTTTGAAACCGTTATGCGGCTGGGCTTTCAGGTTCAGCCGCATCCTTTTATCCACCCAAATTTAAGAAATTACGCATAATGGAATATTTTATTCAGCAGTTTGTTAACGGGTTAACCCTCGGCGGCATGTACGCATTGATCGCATTGGGATACACCATGGTATACGGGGTTATTCAGCTCATCAACTTTGCCCATGGCGAATTTTTTGCCGCCGGCGGGTATGTGGGTGCCATTACGCTGGGATACCTGTCCGGCCTGGGGTATATGCAGACCCACCCGGTGCTTTGCCTGAGCGCAGCATTTGTTTTTGCCATGGCCTATTGTGCCTACCTTGCCGTGGGGGTTGAAAAAATCGCCTATAAACCACTGCGCAAGGAATCTCGGCTGGCTGCGCTTTTGTCTGCCCTGGGCATGTCCATTTTTTTGTCCAACGGCATGATGCTCACCCAGGGGGTATATGACAAAATTTATCCCGGAGAAATGTTTCAGGGGCGGTTTGATTTCGGCACGGTGGCGATTTCCTATCTGCAGATCATGATTATTGTTCTGACCGCGCTGCTCCTGGTGGGACTGAACCTTCTGGTATTCAGGACCAAAATCGGTATGGCCATGCGGGCCACGGCCCAGGACAAGACCATGTCCGCACTGGTGGCCATCGGCAGCAACAAAATCATTTCCCTGACCTTTGCCATTGGTGCCGGCCTGGCTGCGGCCGCCGGTATCATGTATGGTCTGTATTACGGCTCTGTCCGGTACGATATGGGGTTTATTCCGGGCATCAAGGCATTTGCGGCTGCTGTTCTGGGGGGTATCGGCAATATTACCGGTGCCATGCTGGGGGGATTGATCATCGGCATGGTGGAAGTGTTCGGGGCCGGGTATTTTTCCAGCGAGTATAAGGATGTGTTTGCGTTTATTATATTAATCGGCGTACTGTATTTTAAGCCAACCGGCATTATGGGCGAGAATATCGATGATACAAGAGTTTAAAAAAATTTGGAAGCCATATACCATCGGCATGCTGTGGCTGTTTGGCCTGCTGTGGCCCTTGCTGGGGGTGCATGCCGACGGCACCATGACCGTGCATGAAACGTTTCGGGTATGGCTGTATATCCTGGTTGGATCGGCAGCATGCCTGATGCTGTACATGGCAAAAAAAGGCGGATTCCTGGATTTTGTGGGAGATCCTTTGTTCCGGGCAAGAAGCAGCATTCAGACCCGTGCCTTTGCCATTCCCAACTGGTCATGGCAGGTGGGTCTGATTGTTCTGGCCTGTTTTCTGCCGTTGTTTGCCGACCGGTATGGGACGGATGTGGCCATCAATGTATTGATTTATATATGTCTGGGGCTGGGCCTGAATATCATGGTGGGCCTTTGCGGCCTGCTGGACCTGGGATACATTGCTTTCTACGGGGTGGGGGCATATGCCTATGCATTGCTCAATACCGTTTACGGCATGGGGTTTTGGATCTGTCTGCCCTTTTCCGCATTTTTTGCCTGTCTGGCTGGGGCCATTGTGGGATATCCCACCCTGCGCATGCGCGGTGATTACCTGGCCATTGTGACACTGGGATTCGGGGAAATAATCCGGCTGATTCTCAACAACTGGATGGAACTGACCAACGGACCCAATGGTATTTTGGGCATCGATGCGGTGGGCATGTATCTGCCGGTGTTTGAAAACGGGTTCACATTTGAACATTTCTGGATGAAAAAATTGTACCTTTTCTACTATCTGGTACTGGCCCTGGCCATATTTACCGCCTATGGTATCCGGCACCTGAATATCTCCCGGACCGGCCGTGCCTGGGAATCCATAAGAGAAGATGAAACCGCGGCTGAACTCATGGGGGTGAACACCTTTATCTATAAGCTGCTGGCTTATATCATGGGGGCATTTTTCGCCGGGCTGGCCGGGGCGTTTTTTGCTGCGCGGATGCGGTTTGTGAGCCCGGAGAGCTTCACTTTTCTGGAATCAGCCATGGTATTGTGCATGGTGGTTCTGGGGGGCATGGGATCTATTCCCGGCATTATACTGGGGGTGGCGGCATTGATTGTACTGCCTGAAGTATTCCGGGAGTTTGAAAATTATCGGATGCTGATATTCGGCGCTACCATGGTTATCATGATGCTCTTCCGTCCGGCCGGCCTCATACCGGCCAAACGCATGGGTACCAGATCCGATGAAAGGGAGGGATAGTCACGAAATGGGTACACAACCGATTCTTGAACTCACAGACGTCCATTCCGGATACGGGTCCATCAAAGCGCTCAAAGGCATCTCCCTGAAGGTCATGCCTGGAGAGGTCGTGGCCATTATCGGGGCCAACGGGGCGGGTAAATCCACCACCCTCATGACCATTTGCGGGATTGTGACAGCAGAGCAGGGTGATATCATTTACGAAGACAAACGTATCAATAATGTGGTGCCGGAAAAACTGCCCACCATGGGGCTTTGCCAGGTGCCGGAAGGCCGCCGGATTTTTCCCCGTCTGTCTGTGGAGGAAAACCTGATTCTGGGGGCCTTTCACCGAAATGACAAAGAAGGCGTCCAAAAGGATATCCAGCATGCCTATGACCTGTTCCCCATACTGGGGGAACGCAGCCGACAGGAAGGCGGGACCTTGTCAGGGGGTGAGCAGCAGATGCTGGCCATTGCCCGGGCCTTGATGACAAAACCCCGGCTGCTGCTGCTGGATGAACCATCCCTGGGACTTGCCCCCATTATTATTCAGCAGATTTTTGAGATCATTGAAACCATTAACAAAGAAGAAGGTGTCACCATTCTGCTGGTGGAACAGAATGCCACCCTGGCACTTCAGGCCGCTTCCAGGGGCTATGTGGTGGAAACCGGGGAAATCACCCTGGAAGATTCTTCTGAAAATCTCATGGCCAATCCCAAAATCCGTGAAGCGTATCTGGGTGAATAACGCCCATCAGCAATAGCGGTATCTAAAGCGGGCGATGCCCACAACATCAAACAGATGGGTTGCGGGAAAATCTGGCCACCAGGGGGTTGTGGTCGGAAAACACCCTGTTTTCCAGGGCATCCATATGCAGCAGTGTCAATTGTCTGTAGTAGATGCGGTCCAGTTCAAACCCGAATATCTGTTTGACCAGTCCGGCCCGTCCGGGCCGTGCCTGTCGAAGGGAGAGGGCCCGGGCCAGATTGCTGACAACGTTATGCCTGGCGCGGTTCCAGCAGTTGAAATCGCCGGCAATTATCAGGGGGCCCTGGTGGTGCTGCAGGGTTTTGAGCAGCCGGGAAAACTCCCATTGATACCAGGCCCGGGAGGTGAAATTCACGGCATGGATATTCACCACCAGCAGCAGATCTCCAGTGTTGAGCCAGTACCGGGTCATGAGGGCGTTTTTCCGGGTAGCAACCATGGTTTCCCTGGCCAGGGACATGACATCTGTTTTGGTGTGGACATCTGCCATGGCTGCTGTCAGCACCCCGAAATGAAACCGCCGGATGCTGATGTTGGCGGCTGCTGCATAGGACAGGCCGGCAACAGAAAACAGATCATCCGGGAATACCGCTTCCTGGAACAACAGAATATCCATGTCAAAAAGGCGTATCCAGTTTTTGACCATGGTATCGAATTCCGGTTTCAGGTTTTCCTTGTGCACATTCCAGCACAGCATACCAAAATCACGGGGAATGATTTTGTTTTCCAGAATTAATGGGGACCGCAATAAAGGAATGTCGGGTTTAAACATGGCATTTATCGGCAATTGCTGGTTACAGCAGCGGGGCAAATACACTCATGAGGTTCTCACTGAGCCTGCGCCACCTGCCTGCCGGGGGCATATGGCAGATGCAGCTGTCTAAAAGCTGTGCCATCCATTTTTCACACTGGTCGATTATGGCCCTGGAATAGGCAAAACTCACCACCTCGTAGTTGAGGAACAGGCTGCGCTGGTCAAAGTTGGCAGAACCCATTATCACCCCCCTGCGGTCATACAGGATAGCTTTGGCATGTATCATGCCACGGGGGTAAAGGCATACCTTTACCCCTTTGTGGTCAAGGTCCCGCATGAACCCGGACCGGCTCAGATCAGCAACCAGATGGTTGGAGCTGGACGGGGTTATGAGCCTGACATCCACTCCCCTGTGGCAGGCAATGACCAGGGCCTGCATCAGGCTTTTATCCGGGACAAAATAGGGGGTGACGATCCAGATGCGTTTTTGGGCTGAAAACACCGCGGACAGCAGCGCTTCGTAAAGTGCATCACTCTGGATATCCGGGCCTGAGGGCACCACCTGGATATTGGTGTCTCCGGCGGCTGCCGGCATAAAATCGGGCAGCGCCAGTTTGTCCGGGGCGCTGTGGTTCCAGTCGGCGGTAAAAATTTCCCGGTAATGGAATACCGCTGCTCCCTGGATGTAGAACAGCAGATCCTGCCACCTGTCGCTGCTTGGTGACGGACCAATGTATTCCCTTGTGATGTTCACCCCTCCTGAGAGAACGGTTTTGTCATCAAAGATGAAAATTTTGCGGTGGTTCCGCAGATTGATATAGTTTTGAAAGGGCCGGGTCAAAAGGGGCATGTAAAACGCCACCTGGCCACCGGCTTTTTTCAGTTTCCGCAGGGGCAGCTGGTATAGGTAGAGGGGCAGTGACCCGATACAGTCAATGAGCAGTTTTACCTGAATCCCGTCAGCCGCTTTTTTTGTCAGCGCATTCAGGACGTTTCTTCCCACATTGTCCGGCCGGAGCACATAGGTGGAAATGAAAATGGAATGCCGGGCCGAAGATATCTGTTCCATAAGAATATTGTAGGCTTTGACCCCGTCGGTATAGAAAAAAAACCGGTTTCCCCGGGTGGCACCGGCAATGCCGTTGTTTCGCAGTACCATGTCGATGCGGGTGGCTTCGTGTTCCGGTATCTCTCCTTTTTTTGCCAGTTGAAAAACCGTTTTTTCCCGGCGTTTGAGCTTTCTGCTTCTGAAAATAAAGTACAGGGGCACGGCAAAATAGGGCAGCAGGATGATGGCCAGCAGCCAGGCAATCATGCTGGGGGGTTCTCGGCGCTGATACACCATATGCCCCAGTGCCCCCAGCACCAGGATGCCGGACATGATGGCGGTGCTCTGCACCAGGATAAAATAAAACACATTCTCACTCATGCCACAATTGAAACACAGTCCCTGAAAAATAGCAACCCGGGTATCTCCAGATAAGCAGGGCCCGGTTTATCTGGATTTCGACCCGGGCGTATCAAAAAAGCTTGTGGCCGGATGAAAAGGTGATTATACAGTAATAAAAGCCATGCCCTGATGGGCACAACAAGGCACGAAAGAACAGTCCGGCAGATGGTGCTGTCATATAAAAAGCGTTTTCAGAAAAGGAGGTTACACATGGGAAGGGAAACCATACTGTTTAAAACAGAGGAAAAAAAATCAGCCAAAGAGATCAGCGACACCCTCCGGTTGATTGCAGATAAGATCGATGCCGGTACCATGACCCTGGAACAGGGCGGCAATGAGGTCACTGTGACATTTCCGGCAACTATGGAAATGCAGCTCAAGGTGGAAGAGGAACAGGGAGCAAGACTGAAAAAGAAATTTGAAGTGGAACTGGAATGGATCCCTGGCGAAGAGGCTTCACAGGGATCCACCCGCATTTCCTGACATGTGACGCTTCAAATGGGGGTGAAATCGAAACGCTGCCCACCGATGGTTGCCTCATACATCAGGCCCCCTTTGGTATGGACAAACACGGCCACCCCCTTTCTATATCCCATGCTGGCCTGGGTGCCGGTGTCAGGGCCTGCACTGGCACTGGCAGTTCCGCCTTCCGACCCCGCCTTTGCCTGGGCACCGGCAGTGATGACCACAGCAGAGGCAGATGCATCAAATTCAAATGTGCCGCTGGTAAATTCATCATAGGCCCGCTTGTCCTGGAAAAAAATGATTTCGGAAAAGGCCTGGCCCCCCAGCTGGAATCCTACCGTTACTTTGGACAGGGTTGCGTGACCCGTGAGCGTACCCTGCCGGTACACCCTGCCTTTTCCATAGGCCCCGCCCACGACAATGCCGCCCTTTCCCACTGTGGGAAATACGGCATAGGCATAGGCATTTTTAAAAAACGGCTGCACAACCGGGGATTTTTTGAAAACAGAAATGGTATGGCTGACATCATCGGCAGCCGCCGGTGATCCCATGGCAAAGAACCATACCGCGCCCAGGCCCAATAACAGATGCTTTACAATTTTCATGTTGTGTATTCCTTTGCAATTACAAGGTATCAATAGTTTCCTGGATGGCGGAAACCAGTTTGCCGATCATTTCATCCACATGCTCTTGTGTAAAAATCAGGGGGGGGAAAAGAGAAATTACATCTCCGGCAGTACCGTTCACCACCCCGGCTCCTGGATAGACCACCAGGCCTTTTTTCAAAGCAGCCTTTCCCAGCCGGGCGGCCATACCCGCAGCCGGATCAAAAGGCTGCTTTGTCTGCTTGTCTTTCACCAGCTCAATGCCGGCCATCATGCCCAGACCCCGGATATCTCCGACAATGGGGAACCGGTTCAGTGCCTTAAACTGCTGGTGCATATATTTTCCCACGGTGCGGGCATGGGAGACAAGCGACTCGTTTTCCAGAATATCCATAACGCACAGGGCGGCTGCTGTGGAAACCGGATTGGCAGCAAAGGTGAAAATATGATCCAGCGGGGTCTGGCGGGATTCAAAAAACGAACGGATCCGGCGGCTCACCCCAATGGCGCCAAGGGGGGCATATCCACTGCTGATGCCCTTTGCCATAATCACCAGATCTGCTGACGTTTGCCAATGGTCCAGGGCAAACATCTCACCGGTTCGTCCAAAACCGGTGAGCACCTCATCGGCAATGAGCAGGACCTGATGGCGGGTACAGATATCTCTTACCATGGGCCAGTATTCCGCCGGGGGAACCATGGCCCCGCCGGCCGCGCCCACAACCGGTTCGGCGATAAACGCCATCACCTTTTCAGCACCAATGTCCAGTATCTGTTTTTCCAGTGCCCGGGCACAGGCCATGTCACATGCCGGGTAGGCCATGTCATACGGGCACCGGTAACAATAGGCCGGCGGGATATGGGGCCAGTCCTTGAGAAGGGGAATGAATTTTTTTCGGCGGCCTTTGTGGCCGGTGGCTGACAAAGCACCGAGGGTAGCCCCATGGTAGCTGGTCCAGCGGGAGATCACCAGGTGTTTGTCGGACAGTCCCTGGTCATAAAAATATTGTCGGCAAATTTTGAATGCGGTTTCCACCGCTTCTGATCCCCCGGATGTAAAATGTACTGATCCAAAAACATGGGGAGACTGGTCTACCAGCCGCCTGGCCAGGCGGGCAGCCGGTATATTGCCGAAAATATTGGAAGCGGCAAAGGGCAGTTGCTCTGCCTGGGCAGCTATGGCGGCAACAATTTCCCGGCGGCCGTATCCCAAAGATACAGCCGCAATGCCGGCAATGGCATCCAGGTACTGCTGCCCCTGGTCATCATAGAGATAGGCCCCGCTCCCCCGGACAAGGGTCGGATAACTGCGGGAGGGATCAAGGGTAAACAACGGATTGAATGTTTCCTGCATGGCGATGTCCTCTTGATGGTTTTCAAGGCGTTTTTTCAAATAGATCCGGAACCGGAAACCGGGTGGCTGCAGAAAACCGTTCCACAAACTTTGGTTCTGTGGCCAGTTCAAGGAATTTAACCCGGGGGGCCATGGCCTGGACCTCCTTGCGCCTTGTTTCGTCAAGCAGGGCCATGACAGCGCCGGTGCCGGCCAGATTTTCTGCGGCAATCATCTGGTTTTTGCAGACATCAGGGGGCAGCATGCCGATATCCCGGGCATTTTCCCAGTCAAATTTGACACCGAATGCACCGGTGAGAATCGTGCGGTCCACCCGGGTAACCCCGGCTTTGTCCAGCAGCATCTGGATACCCACAAACAGGGCCGCCTTTGCCAGCTGCACCTGGCGCACATCCTTGAGAATGAACTGGACATCGGTCCCCGGCAGGGTGAACGCCCGTCCGATACCCTTTTCATCACAGGTTACCCCGGGTTTGTCCGGATCAAAAGTACCGTCTTCGCGGATGATACCGGTTCTGCGCATGGCAGCCAGGATATCGATGACCCCTGTCCCGCAGATGCCGGCTGCCGGGGCATGGTTGATGGTTTCATGGGAAATGGCGCCGTTTTCGACCCAGACCCTGCTCACGGCGCCGGTTGCGGCCCGCATGCCGCTGGAGATCTGGGCGCCTTCCAGGGCCGGCCCGGTGGCACAGCTGGTGGCCCATATTTTTGTGCCGGCACACAGCATGAGTTCACCGTTGGTGCCGATATCAATGATCAAGGTGGTATCTTTTCTGGTATGGGATAGATCCCCGAGACAGGCTGACAGGATATCCCCCCCCAAAAAACCGGATATCACCGGAAATATGTAGACCGGTACATTTTCTCCTGCATGGATGCCCAGATCACGGCAGGTGAGAAAAAGGGTGTCATGGAATACAGGCAGATACGGGGCAATGCCCAGGGTGTGTGGATTGAGGCCGGCAATAATATGCTCCATGGTGGTGTTGCCGACCATGGTGATCTGGTCAATGGCATCCCGGTCCCTGTTGACCGCTTCCAGACAGGTGTCAATGAGATGGTTCATGGCCCCTGCTGCAAGTCTCTGCTGGGCGGTCAGGCAGGCGGTATCTCCGCTGGCCGCGGAAATACGGGAAATCACGTCCTCCCCGTAACGGCGCTGGGGGTTGACCATGGCCTTTGCCGCCAGGATGGTGCCTGCGGTCATATCACAAACATAGGCGGCAATGGTGGTGGTACCGATGTCAAAGGCAATGCCCAGTCCGCTGGAGTGGCGGCCTTTTTGCACAGAAATCACGCCGGCGTCTTTGTGGAAGACCACGGTGATATCAGTGTCATGGAGGGCAGGATCAGAAAGTGCGGCCAGGGCAAATCGGTGGGAAAACCAGATTTCTTCAGCGTATTCAGCTGCAACGGCACGGCATATTATCTGGGTCAGGCTGCAGGCATCCGTTTTTGAAGCTGCCTGTATCCGGGCTTTTGTCAGAACAAACCGCTGTACTGCAGGGTCAGTGGTAAATTGTCCCGTAATGGCGGTTTTGCCGAACACTTCATTTCCCAGAACCAGTTTTTCCGGTATGGTGACCTGTAGCGGTCCTTTGAGTATACGGGCCTGACAGGACAACCGGTGATCAGGGCCTTTTTTTTTCAGCAGTTTTTGTTCCTGTTCGGTTCTGGGGGCCAGCCGTTCGGGATGGTTCACAATTACCCGGCATTTACCGCAGGTGCCTTTTTCTCCACAATCGGACCGCAGCAGTATGCCTTTGGAAAGGGCTGCCTGAAACAGTGTGGTGCCGGCCGGCACGGTGACCCGCCGGCCAAAGGGCTCAAAGATGAGAGTGCAGGGTGTTGTCATATGCAAAATAATCCTTTCAATTAAACCAGATATCATTTTCCAGGCACGCCTGGTCCAGTTTTTCCTGGTGCTGTTTGAGCGCGTCCCCCATTTCCGAAGCCAGGGTATGGAGCAGATAATGGATCAGGCTGATCATGGATACCGGAGTGCCCAGAAACGGTATCCTTTTCTGTGGGGTGATCAGGACATGGTCACTGAATTGGACCAGAGGACAGGCAGTGCTGTCCGTGATCAGTACCTGGCACAGACCCTGCCGCCGGGGGATTTTGCCCAGTCGGACCAGTTCATTGGGATAGCGCGATGTGGCAATGACCACCACCACTGCGCCCGGGGGGGCAAAAATCAGCTGATCCATGGAGGTCCGGTCACTGCCGTTGAGGATACACACCCGGGTCCGTATTTTTGACAGTGTCCAGCCCATGTAATGGGCCGGCGAATAGGTCAGCCTGGATCCCATTATATACACAGCCGGAGCGGATTTCAATGCGTTTCGGATAGCCTGTGCCACGACCGGATCAAGGGATTTGTGCATGGATCGGATGCTGCGGATATCCTGATTTATCAGGCGGTCCAGGTTCGCATCCTTGCTTTCGGTCACCAGCTGGTTCATGTTTCCCCGTTCCACCAGTGTCAGTTCCCGGTCGATGAGATCCCGCAGGGTGCTGATAAAAACAGCGTAATTGCTGAATCCCAGGTGGCGCACAAACCGGACCACGGTGGCCTCACTGGTGTCCACGGCCGCTGCCAGCTGCCGGGTGGTCATGAATACTGCCTTGTCCGGACTGGACAGGACAAAATCAGCCAGGCGCCGGCCTTTTGAGGTCAGGCTGTTGTATTTTTCCTTGATTGTGGCCGGCAGAAAGCCGGATGGGTTTGTCATGGGACGTCCGTGCATCAGTGGTTTCCGGTTGTGCGCCATTCGGCGGTGCATGACAAAAGTCGGCATTGCCGGATGGCACAGGGCCAACCATCTTGTAACAAAAACTATCAATTATGACAAGAAATAAAAAAAAGATGGTTTTTGTTACGCTTTTATTGACACCCGGACCGGACCGTGACATAACATAGAAACAAAAAGGTATACCAATGCCAATATGAAGCAAACCATAAAAATCAGGAGAAAGATATGAATTTAATGGGATTACAGGGTGGTCAGTATGGGCCGCTTTCTGCAAAACAGATTGAAACCGTTCACAACGCTGCATTAACCATTCTGGAAAAGACCGGCATCACCTATGAATCGGGTCTGGACGATACGGTGGCCCTGATGGAGAAAAACGGTGCTGCAGTGGACCGGGAGAAAAAACGGATCCGCCTTCCCCGGGATATGGTCTCCACCTGGATAGAAAAGGCGGCACAAACGGTGGTGCTTTGCGGCCAGAACCCCGAAAACGACCTGCACTTGACCGAAGACCGGGTACACCTGGGAACCGGCGGGGCAGCCATCAGAATTCTGGATCCGGATACCGGGGAGCACCGGGCCACCACCCTGGATGACCTGCACCAGGTATCCCGTCTGGTGGATCAGCTCCAACATATCCATTTTCTGGTGCGGCCATGCATCCCCACTGATATCGATGAAAAAGACTACGACATCAACATGTACTATGCCTGCCTGTCTGCATCGGGGAAACATGTGATGTCCGGGGTGAACAACGAGGAAGGTCTGCACCAGGTCATTGACATGGCCGCCATGATCGCCGGCGGCAAGGACAAACTGGCGGAACGGCCCATCATTTCCGTGATCACCTCCTTTGCCATCAGCCCCCTGAAGCTGTGCACCCAATCCACCCGGATCATGCAGGAAGCGGTGAGAAACAGTATTCCGGTGGCCCTGTCTTCGGCCCCCATGGCCGGTTCCACAGCGCCCCTCACCATGGCCGGCACACTGGCCCAGCTCCATGCCGAAGTACTGGCCGGCATTGCCATCTGCCAGATGACACATCCGGGGGCGCCGCTTCTTTACGGCGGCATTCCGGGCATGGCCAACCTGGCCACCATGGGATACTGCGGCGGGGCTGTGGAGTGCGGCATGATGAATGCGGCCATCCACCAGATGTCCCGGCATATCAAGGTGCCCAATTACAACTCTTCGGGCCTGTCCGACGCCAAAGTGCCCGATGC
>DATFJY010000044.1:0-2078 GCA_035268905.1 Desulfotignum sp. | reverse complement strand
CCTGGCTTTGGGCCTCCGGAATCAGCGTTTGACCCTGGGTAAAAAGGATTTTTCCGTGGCCGGTTTTTTTGCCGATGATCCGGACAAGGCCCTGACCACCCTGGAGCTGGCCCCCAAGCTCTATGTGGACATTGGGCAGCTGGCAGGCACCGGGCTGCTGGATTTTGGCTCCCGGGTCCGGTATCATACCTATGTGCGAATATCGCCGGATACGGATGTGCCCTCCCTTTCACAGGCACTGCGCCGGGGATTTGCAGCCCTGGCCCCGGACCAGCCCCGGATCAGCGTTCGGGACAGCCGGGATGTCAGCCAAAGCCTCTCCCGCGTCACCGGTCATTTCACCGGATACATGGCCCTGGTTTCCCTGGTGGCCCTGTTCCTGGCCGGTATTGCCGCTGCCTACCTGTTCCGGGGCTATTTAAGGGGGAAACACAGGGAGATTGCCGTGCTCATGAGCCTGGGTGCCGGACGGTCCGGGGTGTATATCTACCTGTTTTCCCAATTGGTGCTCCTGGGCATCCTGGCGGCAGCTATTGCCATTGCCCTGTCCTGGCTGCTGCTGCCGGTGTTCCCGTTGCTGCTCAAAGGCCTGGTTCCCCAGGGTATCCGCATGGAAATGGCGCCGGTGACATGGCTGACGGCCCTGGGGCTCGGCGGGCTGGGCAGCATCGTGTTCTGCCTGCCGGTGCTGGTGAAAATTCTGTCCATCAAACCCCTGGTTCTGCTTCGGGGATCTGCGGCTGCAGCGGGTGTGAACGGGTGGTGGCAGGCGGCGGCCTTTGTGCCGGGGATCGCCTGGTTCTGCCTGGGGGCGGTGCTGGTGGCAGGGGGTGTAACCACCGGGGTCATTTTCACCGCAGGATTTGCCCTGGCATTTCTGGTGTTTGCCGGGGCAGGGTGGCTGGGTGCACTCGGGTGCCGGCATCTTGCAAACACCCGTCATCTGGTGCGCAAAATGGCATTTCTGAACCTGCACCGCAATATATGGTCCTCTCTGGCCTGTTTTGTCACCATTGCCATGGGGGTGTTTCTGATCTGTCTCATCCCCCAGGTGCAAAAGGGACTGCAGACAGAGATCCAGCGGCCTGAAGGATTGAAAATACCGGTATTTTTCCTCATGGATATCCAGGATGGCCAGACCCGGGACCTGGCAGCGTTCATGGAAACACAGCCAGGGGTACTGGACAATCTGTCCCCCATGGTCCGGGGCAGAATCCTCACGGTCAACGGCACCCCCTTTCACAGCCGTAAAAACAACCGGGAAGCACAGGGACAGCCCCGGCGCATGGAACACAATTTTTCCTTCCGCAGGGACCTGGATTCCTCTGAAAGTATTGTTCAGGGAGATCCTTTGTCCGCCACGCCCTGGGAATTCGGTTCTGAAACACCATTTGAGATTTCCGTGGCCCAGTCTTTTGCCCAGGAGCATCACCTGGCCATCAATGATGTGATGGCATTTGACATTCAGGGCATGGTGCTGAAAGGCCGGATCACAAACATCCGCAAGGTGCGGTGGAACAGTTTCCAGCCCAATTTCTTTTTGCTGTTTCAGCAAGGGGTGCTGGATGATGCCCCCAAAACCTGGCTGGGAGCCGTGTCACAGGTGCCCCCGGACCTGAGACAGCCCCTGAAAAATGCCATTGTGGCAACTTTTCCCAATATTTCCATCATCGATGTCACCCAGATGATCACCACCCTGACCTTTATCGCGGACCGGCTGTCGATATCTGTCCGGTTCATGGCGTGGCTGGCCATTGCAGCCGGTCTTGTGTCCATTTTTTCCATTGCCCGGCACCAGGCCCGAAGCCAGGCGGTCCAGACCAACCTGCTCAAGGTGCTGGGGGCAGGCTTCAGCGACATCAAAAAAATATCTTTGGTGGAGTTCGGCAGCCTGGGATTTGCCGCCGCCTTTGCTGCCGTGCTCTTGAGCATTGCATTCTCCCGGGCCGTTTCCTGGTATTTTTTTGACAGCCTCTGGCAGCTGGACCTGTTGTATCTGCTTGGCATCCTGGTGCTCACCACACTGATCTGCATGGCAACGGCCGTGGCTGCCGCAGGAAAAATTTTAAAATCCCGGC
>DATFJY010000043.1:0-6892 GCA_035268905.1 Desulfotignum sp. | reverse complement strand
AAAACCCTTGTTTCATTTCCTCCCATGCACTGGTGGAACTGGCTTTCAAACTGCCGTATTTTTCAGCCACATCATTGCGTTTTTTCCGCAACGTTTTGAGGCTTTCCCGGGTTTTTTCACGGGCCGCACTGCTCATTTGATTCCAGTCGTCTGCAATTTTTGTTTCCAGTTCATCAATGCGCCTGTCCAGGATATCCAAAGCTCTTTTGGACCGTTGAATGGCCGCATCCCGCTGATCAGCGGAATACTCTTTTAAAGCGTCAATCAAATCCCGGGCCTCCTGTTGAACGGCATCGATCGTGGTGTTGTCCTCGTGGGATTTAGCAAAACCCGTCGGCATTGTTACAAACATGACCATTAAACCCCACACACATATTGCACTGCTAATTTTTGCATACATGATTTGTCCTCTCTTTTGTCGTTTAATTTTTACACGGTTCCAACCGGATTTTAGATTGGCCCATCGTAACTTTGTATTGACAAGGCCTTATTTAAACCTGGAAGCGGCAGACTTCATTGCAGTGTCAAGAGAGTGCCATGCACTTTCAATTCCAACTTTAAGGTCCTGCCATGCCCCTTCACCGGACTGCTGCAGCCGGGTGATTTTTTCTTCAAGGTCTTTGCGCTTGGCCCGCAAATCCGCCAGCTCTTTTTCATAGGTAATTTTCGAATCCGCCTCCGCCTGCCGGGCCTTTGCTTCCAGTTTTTTAATGTCAGCATTCCATTCATCCATTTTGGCCTGCAATTTTTCCACATATGCTTCTTTGTTTTCGGACATAATACTTTCCTTTCTTTTAAGATTACTGTTTTGTTTCATATTAGGGGGGGTATAATTTTTGCAAACTATACCGCTTAATACCTCTTTTTTCTTACGGCTTCCCTGACCATCTGGCAGGCATATCCCCATTCGTTGTCATACCAGCTCATCACCTTGAGCAGATCCCCGTCCACCACCTGGGTCATGCTCGGATCAAAAATGGAAGCCCTGGGGTCTTTGATGATGTCCGAAGAAACAATGGGATCCTTGGCCACGCCCATAATTCCCCGGTAACGCTCGGTTTGAGATTCTTCCTGAAAAATCTCATTGACCTCTTCGACTGTCACATCCCGCTCCATTAAAAAGACCAGATCGGTAAGGGAACCTGCCGGCACCGGACCGCGCACCGCGACACCATCAAATTTTCCGCTGTATTGCGGCAGCACTTTTGTGGTGGCCTGGGCCGCGCCCGTGGATGTCGGCACAAAATTGACAGCTGCCGCCCTTCCCCGCCGCCATTTGTTTTTGGGCGCATCCATGAGGGACTGGCTGGATGTATACGCGTGAATCGTGGTCATGGTGGCCTTTTTTATGCCTATTCTTCTTCCCAGAATCTCCACCACCGGGCTGATGCAGTTGGTGGTGCAGCTTGCGCAGGAGACCATCCGGTCAGAATCCTCCAGATCGTTCACCCCGTGCACCACCATTTGCACCTCGCCCGTTTTTTCGGGTGCTGACAGAAAAACGCGTTTTGCACCGGCTTCCAGATGCTTTTCCAGGTCTTGTTTTTTCCGAAAAACACCAGTGCATTCAAACACAATGTCAATGTCAAGTTCCCCCCATGGCAGTTGTGCCGGATCCTTTTCATGGAACATGCGGTATCGCTTTCCATCTATCTGCAGCCCGTCTTTATCGGCCGCCACCTCTTTTTCATACCGGCCGTATACCGAATCATATGTCAGTAAATAGGCCAGATTCTCCACAGGCAGCAGATCGTTCAATGCCACCAGTTCAAGCGCCGGGGTTTCCAGGATTATTTTAAGGGTTGCTCTTCCTATTCTGCCGAGTCCATTGATTGCTACTTTGGTTGTCATACGCTTTTCCTTTTTGATTTTTTTACATGGGCGATTACTTCATAAACCAGGATCAGTTTTCTTCCATTTCAGCCACGCGTCTTATGACCTGGAGGACACTGTCGGGCTGCAGCGAGATGGAATCGATACCCGCTTCCACCAGAAAGGCGGCGAACTCAGTGTCATTGCTGGGGGCTTCCCCGCAGATCCCCACCTTGCGGCCGGCCTTGTGCGCGCTTTCGATGAGCATGCGGATCAATCGCTTGACAGATGCCTCACTTTCATCAAACAAAGGGGCCAGTTTTTGGGAATCACGCCCGATACCCAAGGTCAGCTGGGTCAGGTCATTGGAACCGATGGAAAACCCGTCGAACCGTTCCGCAAAGGCCGCCGCTTCCAGAATATTGGTGGGTATTTCCGCCATGATAAACACCTGAAGGTCTTGTTCGCCCCGCTTCAGTCCATTTTTATCCAGCACCGCCAGCACCTGGTCCGCCTCGGCCGGGGTGCGGCAGAAAGGAATCATGATGGTCACATTAGTAAATCCCATCTTTTCCCGCACCCGGCGGATGGCCCGGCATTCCAGGGCAAAACCGTCCTGGTAATCCGCACTGTAATACCGCGAAGCCCCGCGCCATCCAAGCATGGGATTTTCCTCTGCAGGCTCGAACTGTCTGCCACCGATCAAATCAGCATATTCATTGGTTTTAAAGTCGCTCATGCGCACAATCACCTGGTGGGGATACCGGGAGGCCGCTATGGTGGCAATGCCCCGGGCCAGAAGCTCCACAAAATATTCGGTCTTGTCCTCATATTCCCAGGTCAATTTGTCTATTTTGTCTCTGGTATCCTTGTCTTCAACCGTATCAAATCGGGTCAGGGCCAGCGGATGGATCTTGATCACATTGTTGATCATATATTCCATGCGGGCCAGCCCCACCCCTTTGCAGGGCAGTTTCCACCAGCGCATGGCCGCCCGGGGGGTACCGATATTCAACATGATTTGGGTCTTTGTTTCCGGAACATCCTCCAGGTTCAGCTCCTTTGTTTCAAATGCCAGTTTTCCATCATACACATAGCCCTTGTCTCCTTCGGCACAGGAGACGGTCACCGCCTGGTCCTGCTTGAGGATTTTTGTTGCATTTTCTGCCCCCACAATGGCGGGGATTCCCAGCTCGCGGCTGACAATGGCGGCATGGGAGGTGCGGCCTCCCTGATCAGTGACAATGGCTGCAGCACGCTTCATGATCGGGACCCAGTCCGGATCGGTCATGGTGGTTACCAGCACAGCCCCCTCCTGGAAATGATCGATCTGCTCTGCGCTCTCTATAACACAAACCTTTCCTGCAGCTATGGCCTGGCCGATACCCAGTCCGGTAACCAGAGACTCTTTCGGCTCTTTTGTGAGGGCGTATGTTTTCATGCTCCCCACAGTTTTTTGAGACTGCACAGTTTCCGGCCTGGCCTGTACAATGAACAGATCTCCCTGTTCACCGTCCTTGGCCCATTCAATATCCATGGGGGTATCATAGTGTTTTTCGATCTCCGCGCCCCAGCGGGCAAGCTGCATGATCTCGCGGTTCGTCAACACAAAGGATTCACGCTCTTCTTTGGAAGTATTCAGGTTTTTGGTGGGCTTGGTTTTGGCATACACCATTTTCTTTTCCTTGGAACCGCGTGTTTTTTCAATAATCGGATCGATGCCGTCTTTTTCCAGGAATGGCTTGAAAACCGTGTACTGATCCGGATTGACCGTCCCCTGGACCACATTTTCACCAAGGCCCCAGGCCGCGTTGATCAACACCACATCCGGAAACCCGGAATCCGTGTCCAGGGTAAACAACACCCCGGAACCGGCCAGGTCGGAACGGACCATCTTCTGGACACCGACGGAGAGGGCCACTTTCATGTGTTCAAAACCCTTTTCTTCCCGGTAGGCAATGGCCCGGTCCGTGAACAGAGAAGCCATGCACTTTTTGCATGCCGCAAGCAGGGCCTGTGTTCCGGTGACATTCAAATAAGATTCCTGCTGCCCGGCAAAACTGGCCTCGGGCATGTCCTCTGCCGTGGCGCTGGACCGGGCCGCCACGTCCACATCTGTTGCATCGTACCGTTTGGAAAGGTTTGTATAGGCAGAGGAGATTGCCTGTGCAACGTCTTTGGGCATTTCTCCTTTCTTGAACAGCTCTCGGATGGCCTGTCCTGTTTTCTGCAATGATGCCTTTTTTTGCTGATACCCTTTGAGCAGTTTTGTGATCTTGTCCTGCAGCTGGTTTTTTTCGATGAATGCCCGATAAGCGGTTGTGGTGGTGGCAAAGCCGTCCGGAACAAGGATGTTCTTTTTTTTAAGGGCCCGGACCATCTCTCCCAGCGACGCATTCTTGCCCCCGACCTGGCCGACATCTTCTGAATTCAGATCTTCAAACCATTTTACGTAATTGTCTTGCGTTGTCTTATTCATACTACATCTCCTGCAAATACTGTATTTTTTCTCGCCCTGGATTCATTAGAACAATTCACACGACAATCTGGTTGTTTTCAGAACCCTGATCATCACAAACAACGTCTGGACAATTGGGATCACAGGTCCATTCTCCATCCACAATGAACTTGTATTCATAGGTGCCTTTGGGCAGCATTTTGATTTTTTTCCATGTCCCTGTCTCATCTTTTTTCATGGCATCCGAATCCTGGGACCATTTATTGAAATTGCCTGCAAGCACAACTTTTTGGGCATCCGGTGCAAAGACCTTGAAGATAACCCGTTTCTTTTTTTTCTCAGCCATCATTTTTTCTCCTTTTACATATGATTGTTTTTTTCATCCGACCAGTATTGCAACTGCCTGTGCCGGAAGCATCAGGGTGGTGTCTTCAACGACAAAGCCATCTGCTGATGACAGCACCATTTTTTTGTCTTTTGCGGCAGCACAGGAAATTGTCCGGGGGGTCTCTGCGAAATTACAGGCCACCAGCACCGGTCCCCGTGCCATGGTCAGCCAGCGGTCTGTTTCATCAAACAAAACAGATACCCGCCCAATTTCTCCATCAGTCAAGGGGGACAAACGGCGCCGCAGCGCGATGAGCGATTGGTGCCACGCCAGCATGCGGCGGCTGTTCTCCTCTTGCAGTTCATCCCAATGGAGCCTGGACTGCACAAAGGTTTCTTCCGCCTGGGGATCGGGTATCACTTCGCTTTCCCATCCGAATGCGGCAAATTCTTTGCGCCGGCCGTGTTTCACCGCTTCTCCCAGTCCGGGTTCCCGGTGATCGGTAAAATACAAAAATGGCGTGGTCGCCCCCCACTCTTCTCCTTGAAACAGCATGGGCACAAACGCAGACGTCATGATCAGGGCCGCACCGATTTTCAAAAGACCCGGAGAAAGCAGCCGGCTTGTGCGCTCGCCCAGCGCACGGTTGCCCACCTGGTCATGGTTTTGCAGACACCCCACAAACCGGGTGCCCAAAATCCCGGTGGCGGGCCGTCCATGACAGCGGCGGCGGTAAGTCGAATAACATCCATCATACACCACCCCCCGGGTCAACACCTTTGCCAGGTGGGCCAGGGAGCCGAAATCCTGATAATAGCCCTGGGTTTCTCCTGTCAGCACCGCGTGCAGGGCATGGTGAAAATCCTCGTTCCACTGGGCATGGATGCCGTATCCCCCCACCGCTGGAGAGCGGATCACCCGGGGGTCATTCAGATCGCTTTCCGCAATAAGCACCAGATGCCGGCCCAGGGCTGTTTCCAGATTTTTTACAACACTGGCAAGGGCTTCCAGAAAATGGATGGCAGATGTATCCAGGATGGCATGGACCGCATCGATACGCAGCCCGTCAAAGTGATAGTCCCGCAGCCACATGACGGCATTGTCGATGAAAAACTGCCGCACCTCATGGCTGTCCTGTTCATCAAAATTTATTGCCTCTCCCCAGGGGGTGGCATACCGGTCAGTGAAATATGGACCGAACTGGCTCAGATAATTTCCTGCAGGACCCAGATGGTTGTAGACCACATCGAGCAGCACCGCAAGCCCTCTGTGATGGCAGGCATCCACCAGGCGTTTCACCCCTTCAGGGCCGCCGTATGCCTGGTGGGGGGCGTACAGATCCACGCCGTCATATCCCCATCCGCGCTCACCGGAAAACTGGGCCACCGGCATCAGCTCCACATGGGTGATGCCCAGTGTCTTCAGATGATCCAGACGGTTGATAGCTGCCTCGCATGTGCCCTCAGGGGTAAACGTTCCCAGGTGCAGCTCATAGATGACGGCTGATCCCAGAGGCGGCTGCTGCCAGGCAGCATCGGTCCATTGAAAAAGAGAATGGTCCACCCATCTGGAAAAGCCGTGTATCCCGTTGGGCTGCCAAAAGGAACGGGGATCCGGAAACGGTCCGTTGCCGTCCACTGCAAACGCATAATCAACGCCGTGCCGGATAAAGGGAGCATCCACATGCCACCAGCCGCCTGCCGCTTTTGTCATGGCAAGCTTCTGGTCGCTGCTGTGTACTGTTACGTCATGGGCATTCGGGGCCCAGACACGCATATCTGCCATAATGTTTATTTCCTTTTCATCAGCAGGCCGACAGGAAAACGGCCCAGCAGTTCCTGGAGCCGGACAGCACCGCCGTCTGCGGCATCACCGGTCAGAACATTGTGCCATTTACCAGAGGGCAGTTCCACACTGGTATCGTCCCAGTCATTATTCAGGCCCATAACCAGCCTTGGGACCAGAGAGATCACACCCTGTCCCCGGAGAAACGCCACCAGATGATCCGCTTTTCTGCCGGTGGCGTACAACGGGCAATAATCAGCTTCCGGGCCAAAAAATTCCGGATGGGCACGGCGCAGATGCAGGGCCTGCCGGATGACCCAGAGTTTGGGCAGCCCCTGGTCCATTTCAGCCAGAATCGCTTCAGGGTTCAGCTGCGGCAATTGGCTGAGCAGGCGGTGGCGCAGGGCAAAATCCACCGGCCTGCGGTTATCCGGGTCCACCAGGCTCAAATCCCACAGTTCGGTGCCCTGGTAGATGTCGGGCACTCCCGGGGCTGTGAGTTTGATCAG
>DATFJY010000042.1:0-6005 GCA_035268905.1 Desulfotignum sp. | reverse complement strand
GCGACCTCGGCTGTCAGCAGAGAACTGCAAAAGCTTTCAGAAGTAAAATCTTTGACAGTGTATGCAGGAACAACAGCGCCGTTCATCTATCCGCCCGCAGGTATACCGATTCCCGAACAATTGCCGCCCCACCGTGCCAGTGTGCATGTGGAATTGGTGCCCAAGCAGCAGCGTGACCGGCTGAGCTATGAGGTCAGCCGGGGGGTGCTTCATCAGTTAAAAGACTGGCTGGCCCCTTACAATGCCAAAGGACACATCGGCCGCATTCCTTCCGGTCCGTCCAGTGACCGGGATATCACTGCTGAAATCTATGGTCCAAACGCCCATGCCCGTCAGGAAATGGCAGACCGGATGGAACACTTGCTGACCAGTCAGCCAGGGGTGGTGAGCACCGAACAAATTCCGGAAAACCCTTTGCATCTTCTCAATGTATGGGTTGACCCGCAGCGGGCTGCCACCCGGGGGGTGATTCCTGCGGAGGTGACCCGCACACTGCTGCTGGCAGTAACCGGCCGTACCGTCACAACCTGGGCGGATCACTCATCCCGGAATCCGGTTCCGGTGATTCTGCGGCTGGACAAATCTCTCCGTGACAATGCGCAGGCACTCAAAGCAATCTATGTTCCCGGCATAAACGGTCATCCTGTACCTTTGGAAGATCTGGTGGATTTTACGCGGCAACCAGGGAATCAGGTGCGGTACCGTCGGAAGATGGTGCCTGTAACCACAGTGGTGGTGGATCTGGACCGGTCCGTTGTACAGCCCTTGACAGTCCAGCTCGCAGTCAGCAAAAACCTTACCACAGAAGCGGGCAAAGGACCAAGTTCCGTCCGCTGGCTTTCCCCGCCCGTGCATGCGGACCAGTCCCGGCTTTACTGGTCCGGGGAGTGGGAAATGACCCGTGATGTCTACCGGGATCTGGGCACTGCCGGGGCCGTGGTTATGCTGCTTATCTATCTGCTGCTGGCCGGCTGGTTCAGTTCCTATACCCTGCCGTTTTTAATCATGCTGCCGATCCCGCTGATATTTATCGGGGTGATACCGGCCCACTGGCTTTTGGGCCTTAACATTGCGGGAACCGGCGTTCTTGGCATTATTGCTTTGGCCGGAATTGTCGCGCGCAACTCCATACTGCTGGTGGATTTCATAAAACTTCGGGAAAAAGAGGGAATGCCGTTGAAAGAGGCCGTGCTCCAGGCCGGCATGCAGCGTGCCCGGCCAATTCTGCTGACAGCTGCCACCGTGATGTTCGGCAGCGGCGTTCTGGTGTTGGAACCCTCACTAAAACCATTGGGCCTGACCCTGGCAAGCGGCGTGCTTATCTCCACCCTGTTAACACTTGTACTTATTCCTGTATTATATTTCCACACCCACAATAAATAGAATCAGGATAAAGGAGGCAACATATGGCTGAAATCAGCACGGAAACTTGTGGATCAAGTCCATTATGTCCTGGGCCGGCACAGGAAGGATGACCACAGGACCGGCTGAATCTGGGGCCTGGATGATGAAAAAGGAAAACAACATTCAACCTGGGGGATTTTTGCCGATATGGGAGCAGGCCTTTTCCATCATTTCACTGCATGCAGTTGTGCGCATTTCCGGGAAATTGGCTTGTTCACCATAAGCCCTTTTGACAGGGAATGATAGGATTCAATGGGAAATAATGCAGCATATTAAATTTTTATCCGGTAAAATTTTTGACAGTCATCTTGGTAATAATATGGATGGATACACCGTTTTTCAATTACAAATACAGAATTCGCCTCATTTACAATACAGACGGAAGCGGCTACTTTTTATACTGCATATCACGCAAGTGTTTGATGCCGGGTAAACAACATTATAAACCAAAAGAAAAGAGGCGGTAAATTCAAAAACATACAGTTTAAAAGTGACTTATTTTTTCTACAGCAAAAATTGATACAGCAAGGAGGCAACCACCCCGTGCCGGTACAAAATACGGACATAGCCGCACAACTCAACCGCATGGCTGATATGCTGGAAATTGAAGGCGCCAACCCCGATAAAAAAACTCATTTCCAGAGGCGAAACCCTCTGCCGGGCTGTGCTCACATCCGGTCTTCATGTGGACCTGCGGGTACTTGCCCCGGCTGACTATGCCGCAGGGCTCCATCATTTCACAGGTTCCAAAGCCCATAATATCGCCCTTCGGAAACGGGCCGTGAAAAAGAAGCTGAAAATCAATGAATACGGTATTTTCAAAGGAAAAAAACAAACCCCGGTTTCCCATGAAAAACAGATCTATGAGGTCCTGGACCTGGCCTTTGTCGTACCGGAACTTCGGGAACATACCGGTGAAATCAAAGCAGCGGAACAGGACCGGCTGCCCCGGCTGATCCAATTACAGGATATCCGGGGAGATCTGCATGTCCATACCACCGAGACCGATGGTCTGGCCGGTATTGAAGAAATGGTGCAAACCGCTCAGGACATGGGATACCAATATCTTGCCATCACAGATCATTCTGAGCAGGTGAGCATCGCCAATGGCATGGATAGAAGGCGCCTGGAAAAACAGATCGAAACAATTGAGGCCCTCAATGACCGTCTGGATAATTTTCGGGTGCTCAAAGGAGTGGAGGTGGACATACTGGCAGATGGAAGCCTTGATTTGCCTGATGAGATCCTGAAAAAACTGGATGTGCGGGTCTGTTCCATTCACTTTTTCCATAACCTGTCCCAAAAAAAACAGACCGATCGCATTATCAAAGCCATGGAAAATCCCTTTTTCAATATCCTGGGACATCCCACCGGTCGTCTCATCAACCGGCGCAAACCCTATGCCGTGGATCTTGAAAAGGTCCTGGCAGCTGCAAAAGAAAACGGCTGTTTCCTGGAGCTCAATGCCCAGCCGGACCGCCTGGATTTAAGCGATGAAGCATGCAGACTTGCCAGAGACATGGGTGTCAAAATTGCCGTTTCAAGTGATGCCCATGATACCGGCAGCCTGTCATACCTGCGGCTGGGTATCGACCAGGCACGACGCGGCTGGCTGGAACGTGCAGATGTCATCAATACGTCAAACTGCCATGATCTTCTCCGAATGATGACCCGGATATGATAGTAAAAGAAAAGCAGGGCCATAATTTGGGCTTCTGGTAGTTCGTTTTGGGGGTTAGAATATTCTTTTTTACATGTATTCGCGTATTGAAAAACCGGTTTCACCGGTTTATTTTTATGCAGTATTCAGAATCATCCTGGTTCATAACTGAACCAAAAACCAGGAATTTTTTATTGCAATTATCTATAACTTGACAGTCCAGCTGGCCGTCAGCAAAAACCTTACCACAAAAGCGGGCAAAGGACCAGGTTTCGTCCTCCAGGCCGGCATGCAGCGTGCCCGGCCAATTCTGCTGACAGCTGCCACAGTGATGTTCGGCAGCGGCGTTCTGGTGTTCGAACCCTCACTAAAACCGTTGGGCCTGACCCTGGCAAGCGGCGTGCTTATCTCCACACTGTTGACGCTTGTCAGGGAGAGGCGGTTAAAAATGATTGATGCCTGGAAAGAGTTTCCAGGCATCACTTACGTCCCTTTCCCCGGCGCAAAAAACCTTGGTGCGCCGGGAACGGTGCTGTGTTTACTGGGCGGCTTTGGCCGCTTTCAGCCAGGTGTTCCATTTTTTCTGGTTTTTGGCAATGAATTCATCCACATGCTTCTCGATGTCCCGCTGCTTGTTTTCCCCTTCGAACATCTTGTTGTTCTGGGCAAAAATCGCCTGGATGGGAACAAACATCACCTGGAACAGTTTTTCTGCTGCAGGATTTTTCTTTAAAAATTTTTTGTTGGCCACAACATTGATATCATTGGGCACAAAACCCATTTTCACCGGATTGCTCACTGCGCCGTCGACATCCATGGCATCGGTGTTCTCCCCGTCGAGATCCCGGGGAACGTTGATCCACATGACGTCCTTGCCCGGCTTCAGCCGGAACACCGTCCAGTTGGGGGTCCAGGTGTAGAAGAAGACCGGTTGGCCGGCGTCGGCCCTGGCCACGGCATCGGCCATGCTGGCCGAATATCCGGCTTTGATGAGGTTGATGTGGGCGTTGAGGCCATAGGCCTTCATGTGTTTGGTGATGGCCTTTTCACAGCCCCAGCCCGGGGGGCAGGCCACAAGATCTGCCTTGCCGTCGCCGTTGTCGTCAAAGGCCTTTTTGACCTCGGGCCGTTTAAAATCATCCAGGGAGGTGATATCGTACTTTTCCACCATATCCTTTGAGGCCAGGTACCCCTGGAGGGCGCCGGCCTGGGCAACGTACCCGACTTTTTCCGCTTTCTTGTCGAAATTCGATGGCAGCTGGGCATCGTGGAGGGGGAACCAGCCGTTGGCCCAGAAGTCCACGTCTCCCTGACAAACGGCCTGGTAAAAGATCGGATTGCTCAGATCCTTGGGGTTCCTCACATCATATCCCAGTTCGGACAGGGCCCGGCTGTAAAGGGCCTCCAGAAAAAAACCGGTGGTCCAGGTGGCCCTGGCCGGCTGCACCGTGATGCCTTTGCCGGGAAGGTCCTTTGCCGCAACCTCTCCGCCCAGGACAAGCAGGAGTGATAAGACCACACCAGCGAGAATCGTTTTCATGCATTTTTTACCTTTCATACGAACCTCCTCTTTTATTTTATTGTTGTTGTCCAGGCTGCAAATCCGGGGCAGGGCTATGTTGTGGTCCCGGGTCGGGTCTGGGCCTGGGCACTATAGGGTCAACCTGCCGGTGTGCAGGCAGGGAAGAAACCTAGGTTTTTTTCCGGTCTCCCAGGGACTGGGTGATCCGGTCCAGCACCATGGCCATGAGGACAATGCTGATGCCGCCGATGCCTGCCAGGCCTACCTGCAGGCTGTTCAACCCCTGGAACACGGGCACGCCAAGGCCACCGGCCCCGATCAGGGCGGCAATGACCACCATGGACAGCGAGAGCATGATGGTCTGGTTCAGACCGGCCATGATGGTGGGAAGGGCCAGGGGGACCTGGACCTTGAGCAGCACCTGGCCCGGCGTCGATCCGAATGCCTGGGCCGCTTCGATGAGTTCGGGGTGCACCTGGCGGATCCCCAGGTTGGTCAGGCGGATGATCGGGGGCATGGAAAAGACGATGGTGGCGATGACCCCGGCCACGGTGCCGATGGAAAAAAGCATCACCACGGGCACGAGATAGACAAAGGCAGGAGTGGTCTGCATGGTGTCGAGAATCGGCCGGATGGACGCTGAAAACCCGTCGCTGCGGGAAGCGATAATGCCGATGGGGATCCCGGCCACGGTGCAGAAGATCACCGCACTGAGCACCATGGCCAGGGTGGTCATGGTTTCTGACCACAACCCCATGCAGCCGATGAGCAGGAAGGTGACCAGGCTGAAAATCGCCACTCCCTTGCCGGAGAGTTTCCAGGCGATGATCAAAAGGGCGGCCAGGACAACAATGGGCGGCAGCCAGTTTAAAAAATTATCAATGCCGTGGAGGGTCACATCCACGGGCCACTTGATGATCTGGAACTGGGGACGGAAATTGGTCACCAGCCAATCCACTGCCGTTCCGATCCACGTGTCCACTGGAATGAAAAATTTGTCAAAATCAATTATCTTCACCACATCGCCTCCTTCCAGGGATGCGCTGCCTTTCCATCGGCCTTGTCCGGGACGGCCATGAACTGTTTCGGCTCCGGATCAGGTCAAAGGGTGCCCCTGTTTGTAAAAATTGACTGTTTCGGTTTCCATCCATCGGCCTTGATCATCATATCGTTCAAATCCCTTGGTGCGTGTATCAACGGGGTAAAGGCCCATCAGTCGTTTCCCCGGTGGAGGGTGTCAAGGAAGATGTTCTTGGAGATGGCCCCCTTGTAAACATGGTTTTCATCCACCACCGGTACCGGCCAGGGAGCCCCTGAGATCATGGGAACGGCATCCTGGAGGTGGGTGGTGGTGGTGATGGTTTCCACATTTTCCAGGAATGCCCGGGAAAGGGGTGTTTTCTCATCCACATCGGCATT
>DATFJY010000041.1:0-5125 GCA_035268905.1 Desulfotignum sp. | reverse complement strand
TGGGAATGCCACAGCAGGTCTGGGAGGGAGGAATCACTACTTCATATCCCAGGCGGGTGAGGATATGTACGGTGGCCTGTCCGGTTTCGGCAAACAAAAAATTGGTGGCGCATCCGGTGAAATAGATTACCCTGCCTCTGGGGTTGTCCCTGGAATAGCCGCCCGGTCTGTCCTTGGCAGGAGACACCCGGGGCAGGGTGCTGCGGAAAGGGTGGCGGTTCATCTCGGGAAACCGGCTCACCGGGATGTTGCCGATTTTGTATTTTTTTGCCAGAAATCCGGGGGTCAACTGCTGGCCGAACCGGGCCAGGCCGGCACCCATGCGCAGCCGGTATTCTTTGGCCAGAATATACACCAGGCTGCGGATGGCGGGCGGGTCTGGCTGGGATTTGGCCAGCTGTTCGCGCATGTCCATGAATTTGGCATAGTGGTTGATGCCGGAAGGGCAGGTCACTTTGCAGGCCCCGCACATCAGGCACTGGGATACCAGGTCCTTGAGCAGAGGTGATGCAGACAGATCATTTTTCTCAAACGCCTTGATGAGCTGGAGCCGGGCCCGGGGGGAAGCCTGTTCCTGTTTAAGCTCCTGGTACACCGGGCACACCGACAGGCATAGCCCGCATTTGCCGCAGTTCTGTATGGGCTGGTCTGTCATACGAATTTTCCCGGGTTCAGGATGTTGTCAGGGTCCACCGCCTGTTTGATGGTTTTCATGAAATCAATGGTGTCCTGGTTCATCACCAGGGGCAGGTATCTGGATTTGGCCAGGCCGATACCGTGCTCGCCGGACAGGGTGCCGTCCAGGTCGGCGGCGGCCTGGAAGATCTCGTCAAAGGCTGCGGTTACCCGGCCCCATTCTTCGGCATTGCTTTTGTCCGCCGGGATCATGGGATGCATGTTACCGTCCCCGGCATGGGCCAGGACCCCCACCCGCAGCTGGTATTTATCCGTGATCTGCACAATGCGCCGCACCATTTCCGGGACCCGGCTCACGGGTACGGTGACATCTTCGGAGATGATGTCCGGTGCCAGCTTGGCAAACACCCCATAGGCCGAGCGCCGGGCTGTCCACAGCCGTTCTCGGTCTGCCGCTGTTTTGGCTTCCTGGATGGTGACGGCATGGTTGGCATGCAGTTTTTCCGATATCTGTCTGATCTGTTTGTCACAGGCCTCTGCCACCCCGTCCACCTCGATGAGCAGGGTCCCGGCCGCCTCTCGGTCAAGCCCCAGGCCGGCTTTGTCCTCGATGGCGTTCAGGGTGAGTTTGTCCATCAGTTCCATGGCCGCCGGCAGGATCCCGGACCCGATGATGTCGGTGACCGCTTTGGCCGTGTCATCCAGGTCTCTGAAAGTGGCCATGATGGTTTTCACGGTTTCCGGTAAAGGCACCACTTTGAGGATCGCTTTGGTGGTAAGGCCCAGGGTGCCTTCAGACCCGCAGAACAGGGCCGCAAGCTTGTATCCGGTGACATCCTTGATGTTCTTGCTGCCGAAAGTGATCACCTTGCCCGAGGCCAGCACCACTTCCAGACTCAGGATATAATCCAGGGTCACCCCGTATTTGAGGCACCTGGGACCGCCCGCGTTCTGGGCAATGTTGCCGCCGATGGTGGCGCTGTTCATGGACCCGGGGTCCGGGGGAAAGAAAAATCCGTAAGGGGCAAGGGCTGCCTGGACATCGGCGTTAATCACCCCGGGCTCCACGATGATATACCGGTCTCTGGTATTGATCTCAATGATCTTGTCCATTTTGGAAAAGCATATCACCAGGCCGTGGCGGGCCGGCACCGGGGCCCCGCATACCGAGGTGCCGGCGCCCCTTCCCGTGACCGGGATCTTGTGGGCCGTGGCCAGGGACAGTATCTGGGACACCTCTTCGGTGGTTTCGGGAAAAATCACGGCATCGGGCATGGATTCTTCCACAAATGCGTCATAGGCATAGCAGAAGAGCTGTTCTTTTTGGTCCAGCCACCGGGCGGGGTCCACAATGGCGGTAAATTTTTTTGTCAGGTCCGGTGGTATCACGTAAGTCTCCTTTATGGCAGTCTCTTTTGTGCGGGCCCTATTTGAGCAGCCAGTTGGGCAGGGCCAGGGAGATCCAGGGGATGTAGGTGACCAGCATCAGGCAGGCCAGCATGATCACCAGGAACGGGGCCACACCCCGGGCGATTTTGATGATGGGTTGTTTGGTGATGCCCGAGGCCACGAACAGGTTCAGGCCGAATGGCGGGGTAAGCATGCCCATCTGGATGTTGAGCACCATGACAATGCCGAAATGTACCAGATCGATGCCGTACCGGTTCAACGTTTCCAAAAACAGCGGGGCCAGAATGAGCATGGCAGATACATCATCCATGAAGCATCCCAGGATCAGGAAAAGAATATTGACAGTGAGCAGAAACATCCAGGGGCTGTCAATATACCGAAAGATGATATCTGCCAGCTGGTGGGGGACCTGTTCGGCTGTGAGCAGCCAGATAAAGGTCATGGCACAGGATAAAATAAACAGCAGGCAGGCGGACAGTACGGCGGCCTCCTGGCATACGGCTGTGAGGTCCCCGGGACCGAACTCCTTGTAAATGACCATTTCTACAAACAGGGCATATACCACGGACACGGCAGCTGCTTCCGTGGGGGTGAATACACCGGAATAAATCCCCCCCAGCACGATAAAGGGCAAAGCCAGTGCCCAGACCCCTTCTTTGCCTGTCTGGATCAGCCGGGAAAGCGAGGCTTTCTGTGCGATGCGCCAGTTGTGTTTCTTTGCCACAAAAAAGGTATATACCATCAGGGCGAACCCGATGAGCAGTCCGGGCATCACCCCGGCCATGAAGATTTCCGATACTGATACATTCATGACCAGGCAGTAAAGAATCATGGGTATGGAGGGCGGAATCACGATCCCCAGGGATCCGGATACGGTGATAAGTCCCAAGGAAAACTTTTCGCCGTATCCGGCCTTGACCAGGGCCGGAATCATGATGGAGCCGATGGCCACCACCGTGGCAGGGGAAGACCCGGAGATGGCCGCAAAAAAGATGCAGGCCAGGATCCCGGCCATGGCAAGCCCCCCCGGGAACCATCCCACCATGGCGTTGACAAAGGCGACGAGCCGCCTGGCAATACCGCCCCGGGTCATGACAGCCCCGGCCAGGATGAAAAATGGAATGGCCAGGAGTACAAACTGGTCCAGGGCATTGAACAGCTGCTGGGTGATGATGGTCAGAGGGGTGGAGGAAAACAAGACCAGTGATACCAGGGTGGTCACCCCCAGGATCACGGCAATGGGCACCCCGAGAAACAAAAGCACGGCAAAGCAGATACAGATGGTCAGGATCATGGGACCGCCCCTTTCAGGCCCTGTTTGAATGCCTGTAAAAGGAACCTGATCCCGATGAACACGGAAAACACCGGTATGGGCAGGTAGGCGATATACATGGGGATCTGCATGGTGGGGGAGGTGGTTTCATATCCGTGCATGCGCAGTACAATTTTCCAGGAATGATATGCCACAATAAAGAAAAACGTGGCTGACAGACAGTTGGTCAGGACCCGGACCAGACCCTGCCAGGGCCGGTTCATATGGGACACCACCAGATCCATGGTAAAATGGCTGCCCGTGCGCACCCCGATGGATGCGCCCAAAAAGGCCACAAACACCCCCAAATACCGGCCCAGTTCTTCGAACCAGGTAAAGGAATAGTTGAACACGTACCGGGCGATCACCTGGACAAATCCGATGGCTGCCAGGATTAGAATTGTCCACACCAGGGTGATGTTTTCCACACGGTTGATGAAGGAAAAAAAACGCTGCACAGCAGGGCCTCCTGAAAAAAACGGCTGATAAAAAGTTTCAGCCGTTCTGTTTATCGGTTGGGCAGCGGTGCCGATGGCATTGCTACCGGCACCGTCCTGTTTTATTGTTTGTGTGCGGCAATTTTATCCAGTACAAAATCAAACAAATCATCTCCGATTTTTTCCCGGTATTTGTCCCACACCGGGGTCATGGCCTTCCGGAACACTTCACGTTCTTCCGGGGTCAGGTTGATGATCTCGATGTCATTGGCTTTTGCATATGCATCGATGGACAGGTTGATTTTGGGCAATGATTCATGCAGGGCCGCGTTCACGGTGCGGTTGGTGTCAATGCACAGCTTTGCGGCTTCCCTGAAGATCTGTTGCTGTTTTTTGGTCAGGCTTTCCCAGTAATCCACGGACACCACGATGACGCACTCTGTGAGGCAGTGCTGTGTGCGGGTCACATATTTGGTGACTTCAGTGAACTTCATGAGAATGGAGGTGAGGATGGGGTTTTCCTGGGCATCGATAACCCCGGTCTGCAGGGCATTATAGGTTTCCGGAAACGGAATGGCAACAGGAGATGCCCCCAGCTGCTTGAAGGTGTCCAGATATGCAGGGGAGTTCATGACCCGGACCTTGAGGCCTTTGATATCATCCGGGGTGCGAACCGGGCGCTTGTTGTTGGTGAAATCCCTGATTTCATTTTCCGTCCACCCGATGGCGATGAACCCTTTTTTGGGGAAAAAGGAAAAGATTTTTTCCTGGACTTCCAGGTCATCCAGGGTGGCATAGGCAGTTTTGCGGTCCGGAAAAATAAAGGGCATGTCCAGAATGGCGCACTGGGGCACAAAGTTCTGGAGCACGGCCGTGGTCAGGGCCGCGATCTGCAGGGTGCCTGCCTGGACCTGCTCGGCCATGGAGCGTTCCCCGCCCAGCTGGCCGGCCGGAAAAGTGGCAATGTCAATGGCGCCGTTGGTTTTTTCCTTCACATAATCCGCAAAGGCATCAACCCCCTTGGCCTGGCCGTGGAACGGCGGGGCAACATGGCCGAACTTGACGGTATCGGCAAATGCCGGCAGAAAACACCCCATGGCAAGGGTTATCAGAACGGCCATCCCTGTTACCAATACGCTTTGTTTTACACCCGATTTTTTCATGCTGAGATCTCCTTTTTTTGCTGATGTGTGCTGTGGTTGGAATTTTTTTGGTTACCAGATTTTTTTGTACCCTTTGTTTCTGGCTACCTGAATGTTTGCTGTTTGTCAACTTCAATCTGATATGATTGCATATTTGCCATACGTTCTTCAGTTTTTGAATTATCCCA
>DATFJY010000040.1:0-8497 GCA_035268905.1 Desulfotignum sp. | reverse complement strand
AAATTCATCGGGATCCCGGGTATCGATCAGCATGATGGAATCCGGGTTCTGGGCAATAATGGTCTTGAAACGTTCCAGGTCAATGGAGCCCTCTATTTCCCCGGCCGTGACAGCCACTGTATCAGCGGCTGCGCCAAACTGTTTTTTCCATTCAGGGTATCCCAAATCAAACACAGATACGTCCTTGTATCCCATGACAATGGCTCTGGCAGCACTTTTGTGACTCAACCGGCAGTGCAGCCCGCCGCAGTAAAAAATTATGGGTGTTTCAAGGCTTCGGGGCAGTTTGCCGGACAGGTCATCAAAATGGGAAAAGGGAATACTGATGGCTGTGGGGATATGGCCTTTGTCGTATTTGGGTTTCTGGGGGCGGGAATCTACTACCAGGATCTTGTTCTCTGCAATTTTTGCGGCCACATATTCAGCTGATACGGCGGCATAGGCCCCGGGTTGACGCATGTATTCCGGAAATCCCTTGGCAAAAACCTTAACATTGGTATAGCCTAACTGTTCTGCTTTTTTGGCGGATTTGTGGCTTAATTTGCATTTGAGACCTCCGCAGTAAAAGATAAGCAGGGCATTTTTGTCTTCGGGCAGCAGATCGTTTTTTTTGTCAAAATCAGTGAACGGAATACTCACGGCACCTGGTATATGCCCTTTAAAGTACTTGGGTTTGTAAGGCCGGGCATCAATGATCATGACGTTGTCCGCCATGGGCACGGTGACATGGGAAATGACAAAATCCACTTCCACAATGTCATGGTACATCCAGTCTTCGGCGGCTGCGGCATGCATGGCGCCGGTCAAAAGAATGAGGCAGGCGGCCATTGCCAGAAACGTGTGTTTTAACGGATGGGTTTTCATGGTTTCTCCTAATGTCTGATAGTTGTAATTTGTAATTACAGGTGATTTTATCTGTTTGCGGCACTTTCCGCATCTATCCAGGGTTTTGTCTGCCCCTTTAGAATAGCAACCCATGTGCCACCGGAAAAAAAATAAAGATGAATTTTATAACCTCCTTTTATTATTATTCTTTTTATTCATGTAAAGCAAAAATAAAAGTTTGGACAAGCCTAGGTGTTGCCAAAGTGTTAATTGCGTGTTAATGTGTTTGTTAACAATAAGGTTAACAGGAGAAATAGATGGATATCGGAAAACATTGGCGCGTGATCATAGATTCTGTTCAGGATGGGATTATTCTGCTGGATGCACAGGGTGATTTTATTGCTGCCAACCACTCAGCCCAGCTCATTACAGGGTATACAGAAGACCAGCTTATAGGGCGGTCCTGCCGGCTGCTCAACTGCACCGGATGTGAAATCAAGGGCGTTGGAAAAGGAAAAGACTGGTGCATGCTTTTTTCCCAGGGACTGGTCCGGGATAAAAAATGCATGATAACCGACAGCCGCAAACAAACTATCCCCATCGTCAAAACCGCCACTGTGCTGTATGATGAAAATGGACAGATTTTGGGCGCAGTGGAAACCCTTAAAGATATTTCGGAAAATGTCAGTTACAAGAATGAACTGGACACCATCAAGCGCATTTACCATATTGATGACGGGTTCCATGGCATTATCGGCCGCACCCCGGTGATGCAGAATCTTTTTGAACATATCCAGGGGGTAGCCTCTCTGGATACGCCGGTGATTATTTTAGGGGAAAGCGGTACCGGCAAGGAGATGGTGGCCAAGGCCCTGCACGAAACAGGCAGCCGTGCAGACAAACCGTTTGTCAAGGTCAATTGTGCGGCTTTGAGTGAAACCATTCTGGAAAGTGAATTGTTCGGTCATGTAAAAGGGGCGTATACCGGGGCTCGGAATGACCGCATCGGCCGGTTTGAGGCAGCCCACCAGGGCACGATTTTTCTGGATGAAATCGGGGACATACCCCTGTCAGTCCAGGTGAAATTGCTGCGGGTGCTGGAGGAACAGATGATCCAGCGGGTGGGGGACAACCGGTCCATTCCCATTAATGTGCGCATCATCACCGCCACCAACAAGGACCTTGAAAAAATGATTCTCCAGGGAGAGTTCCGTGAGGACCTGTATTTCCGGATCAATGTGTTTCCCCTGAACTGCCCGCCTTTGCACCATCGCAAGGATGATATTACCTTGATCATTCAGCATTTTATCAGTATTCTGGCACAGAAAACAAAGAAAAACATTCTCGGGTTTACCCCCCGGGCTATGCGGATCATGGTGGCCTATCCCTGGCCGGGCAATATCAGGGAGCTGCGCAATGCCGTGGAATATGCCTTTGTGCTGGCAAAGGGGAAAAGTATCGGCACCGAACATCTGCCGGAAAAACTGCTGCAGCATAATCCCGGTACATCCCTTCCCATGGTTTCCCGGCAGGATCCTGTTGTTTCTGCGGAAATATCCTGCAAACAATCGGAAAAAGCCGCTCTGGTGGAGGCTTTGCAGAAAAGTGACGGTAATCAGACCAGGGCGGCACAGATGTTGGGGATTTCCCGGGTAACGGTGTGGAAACGCATGAAAAAGCATGGGGTTGCTTTGAGAAATTCACAAGGTTAACACCTGCCGGGAAGGCAGAATAGCGGTTTGCTCTTAGTTTTTAGCTGTTAGCTCTTAGCATTTCGTGGTTAGCTGACAGCCAACCAAACCGCTTGAAGATTTGGGGGTATAGCATCATATAACGGTTTGATAATGGTGTGTTTTCCAATTATGTAAAACATTTTACGGGTGAATGCATTTTTTGGCACCATGTTTGCTTTGTTTCTTTGATCAGAGGGAATTCTTCTGAGAAGCAAAAAGGCGGATTGCGCCCTGATATGCAAAAGGAGTGTTGATGAAAAAAGAAAATATTCTGGTCGTTTTTCTGACGGCCATTGCCCTGGCGGGCTTGTTCTGGTTTTTTACTGCTGATTCAGGGCAGAATAATTTCGGTGAAAACAAACAGGTTGTGCAGACAGCGGCACCAGCTGATTCGGTAACTGGTAACGCTGATTCGGATAACGGTAACGCCGGCGGAAAAAACGGGATCATTTGGAAAGATTATACCCCGGGCCTGGCCCAGGCCAAAACCCAGGACAAAAATGTGTTTCTGTATTTTTATGCCCAGTGGTGTACCTATTGTACCAAGCTGAAAAAAACCACGTTTGTGGATGAAAATGTGCGGGCATATCTGGACAAAAATTTTGTCAGTATTTCCGTTGATACCGATCAGAATCAGAAACTGTCACAGACATGGCAGGTAAAGGGGCTGCCCACCATGTGGTTTCTTACCCCCGACGGCAGCAGGATCAGCAATCTTCCCGGGTATGTTGACGGCTCCCAGCTCCTGCAGATCCTTAGATATATCAATACCAAAAGCTATGACAAGATGAGTTTTCAGGATTTTCTCAAAAGCTGATTACAATGACTTAAAAAAAGCGAGATAGCTATGCATTCACCAATTTCACGACGGCATTTTTTAAAAACCTCTTTTTTTGCAGCCGGCACAGCCATTTCCGGCGCCGGTATTGCCAAGGCTGCAGCACCGGCGGATGCAGACAAAGAGCCCCTGGTAACCCTGATCGATATCAGCCGGTGCATTGGGTGTGAAGAATGTGTCTATGCCTGCAAAGATGCCAATGCCCACAAGTTTCCCGAACCGGAAAAACCGTTTCCAAAGATGTATCCGGACCGGGTGCCGGTGGAAGACTGGTCGGACCGCCGGGAGGTTGCCGATCGCTTGACGCCCTATAACTGGCTGTATATCCAGTATGCCAGCGCCACCACCAAAGCGGGAGAAAAAATCACCCTGACCATTCCCCGTCGGTGTATGCACTGCCAGAACCCGCCCTGTGTAAAGCTGTGTCCCTGGGGGGCAGCCAAACAGGAAAAAAACGGGCTGTCCCGCATCGATGCACAGATCTGCCTGGGCGGATCCAAGTGCAACAAGGTCTGTCCCTGGGATATCCCCCAGCGCCAGACCGGTACGGGCCTGTACCTGGATCTGCTGCCCGCCTTTGCCGGTAACGGGGTCATGTACAAATGTGACCGGTGTTACCAGAAAATTGAAAAAGGAGAGCAGCCGGCCTGTATCGAGGCCTGCCCTGAAGATGTCCAGACCATCGGCAAAAGATCCGATATCATCAAAATGGCAAAAGATCTGGCAAAAGAGATGGACGGCTATATATACGGCCTGGATGAAAACGGGGGAACCAATACCATTTATGTGTCCCCGGTGCCCTTTGACCAGCTGGTCTATGATACCGGTGACGGCAAACCCCATATGCAACCGGTAAAAGATACCATGGCAGACGGGTCCAACCTGTCAATCGCCATGGCCATTGCCCCTGTGGCCGGTGCTGCCGCAGCCGTTGGAAAATTTTACAGACAGATGAAGGAGGAGGCCTGATGGGGTATCATTTGAAAAGCCGCCGCATGGTGTACGGTCTGACCCTGTTTTTTATCGCTTTGACCGGGTTTGCCCAGATGCCCATATTCAAACGCTATTACATCGCAGATATCCCGGGCCTGGGATGGCTGGCACAGTTTTATGTCACCCATGCCATTCACTATGCCCTGGCAGCCCTGCTCATGGGGTTTTGCGCATATGTGGCACTGGATTATTTTTTTGCCCGCCGGCACGGCAGTACAACAAAATTCAAGATGACCGAAAACACAAAGATTTCCGCATCTGCACAGGTAAAAATAGCCGCGCTTTGCGGGCTGATTATCACCGGCATTTTCATGGTGGTAAAAAACCTTTCGGGCGTCTATTTTTCCCACGGGATGGTCATTGGCCTTGACCTTTTGCACCTGTTGTTCTGCATGGTGCTGCTGGGGGCAACCGCCTATACCTGGGTGCGCCGCAGAACCTGGATTCTATGATGTGGTCACATCCGTGCATCTGCAGCTGTTACCACCGGCTAACCGCTTTCATACTTTGTTGTGCCCGTCAGGGCATGGGGGGTATTCCCAAATCAAAGGGATGTACCCTGCCAGGCGCAAAAGGGATGGTGCACCAGGCTGGCGTTATAATACCGGACATCCTCTGTGACCTCTTTGCCGGCCCAGGGCGGAAGTGCAAAGCGCTGGTTTCTGGATGAGAGTTCAACCTCAGCCACCACAAGTCCCTGGTTGGCCCCGGAAAACCGGTCAATCACCCATTTTGTGCCCTTGTGGTCAAGGGTGTGCCGGCGTTTTTCTATTACAGGGGGTTCGCAGAACAGGTCCAGCATCTGCCGGGCGTCGGACACAGGGATTTCATATTCAAATTCCGGCCGCAAAGCTGCCACAGTCCGGCCTTTTACGGTCAGAAATCCCTGGTTTCCGGCAATGCGGACCCGGACCACCTTGCCGGGTGTGTTAAGAACATATCCCTGGCAGATCTCAATGCCCGGTCCTAAATTGTCAGGTAATGCAGGTACCAGAAATTTTTTTTCGATTTCAACTGCCATGGCAAAAAGCTTTTTTCCGGTATTTGGTCAGCGGATTAAACCGGTTTTTTTAATTTTCCGGGTCATGACGTCCCTGTTAAAGGGTTTGATGATATATCCGTCACATTTTCCCACACATGCTTTCACGGTTTCAACGTCCGAATGGGAGGTTACCATGAAAATTTTGCTTTTTTCATCATCGGCAAGGCCCCGGTCTGCTTCCATTTTCCGAACAGCACTCAGCACCTCGATCCCGCTGATATCAGGCATGGAAACATCAAGGGTAATCAGGTTATAGAGTTTCCAGTTCTCCAGAGCTGATTTAACGGCTTTCAATGCGGATTTCCCGGTTTTTTCCCCGTCGCAGGTTCCGAAGCTGGAAAGGATTTTCATCATTTTTTTCTGGCTGACAATCTCATCATCCACCACGAGAATATTCATTTGGCAGGTATCCTTTTGTCTGTGTGCATCTATATTGTTTTTTCCAAAATATGTTTTAGAATATGGATGAAAAGACCATACCATAATTTCGGCTGATTTTCCAGGAATGTGTTACCTTTTTACCGAATACCTGACGGATGTCAGTCTATACTTTCATCATTTTTTGTGGCCTTTCCGGCCATGGTTGTGTAACAGAAATGAAAGGTATGGGGTATCAAGAAAAATTGCAGGAGGCGGATATTGAACCACGTGAAATCCAGGGCCATAGCGCTGCTCACTGATTTTGGGGACATCGATCCTTTTGCCGGTATTCTCAAGGGGGTGATTTTGTCCATAAATCCCGGGGCGGTGATGGTGGATCTGTGCCATAAGGTGCCCCCTCAAGACATCAGTTGCGGCGCCTTTATGCTGGACGCTGCCATGGATTATTTTCCCAAAGAAACGATTTTCTGCGCAGTGGTGGACCCAGGGGTAGGGTCCTCCCGAAGGGCCGTGCTGGTGGAAACCCGTGATTATTTCATGGTGGGACCTGACAATGGTATTCTGTGGCTGGCAGCACAGCGGAACACCATCAAAAATGTGGTGCACCTGACCCGGTCCCGGTATTTTCTTTCCCGCATCAGTCCGACCTTCCACGGCCGGGATATCTTTGCGCCGGTTGCAGCGTATCTTTCCACAGGCATACAGCCGGATTTTTTGGGTGATCCCGGTGGGGAGCTGACACGCCTGGTCAGGGATGAACCGGAACCTGTTGAAAATGGGCTGATCCTGACCGTCCGCCACATCGATAGTTTTGGCAATATCGGATTGAACCTGACCTGGGATCAGTTTAAACCCTTTTTGGACAAGGGGTTCCGACTGCAGGTCAATGACACAATCGTTACCGGGTATTTTCAGAACTATGCATCAGCTCCGGCGGGTTGGCCCTTTGTTCTCACCGCGTCCACCGGATATATGGAAATTGCCGTCAAAAACAGCCATGCTGCTGCAATGACAGGTATTTCTCGGTATGACAAGGTGGTGTTAACAGTAAATGGGGATGCGGAAAGTATGGATATATAATTGTACGGGACAATGGAAAATGCTATGTAATATGAAAAATACCATGAAATATGGACATCGGTAACATAAACATTTTTCGGGAGGCACCACAGCGCAAATGAATCTCAAAGAAACCATCAGAAGTATTCCAGACTGGCCCATAGCAGGGGTTGTTTTCAGGGACCTGACCACATTGATGCAGGATCCCAAAGCGTTTGCACATTCCTGCGATATGCTTTTTGACAGGTACAGAAACAAGGGCATTGACAAAATTGTGGGCATTGATGCCAGGGGATTTGTTTTTGGCGGTGTTCTGGCCTATAAACTGGGTATCGGGTTTGTGCCGGTCAGAAAAATCGGGAAACTGCCCGGCAGGACCATTCAGGAAAGTTATGACCTGGAGTATGGTACCGATACCCTTGAAATCCATGAAGATGCCATAAAACCCGGAGAAAGAGTGGTGGTGGTCGATGACCTGATTGCCACAGGGGGAACCGTCGGAGCCACAGTAAAACTGGTCAGAAACCTGGGGGCAGACCTTGTGGAGTGCGCTTTTATTGTGGAGCTGCCCGACCTGAAGGGCAGAGAACAGATAGAGGGCTGTGCGGTATTTTCCATGGTTGCATTTGAAGGGCAATAACAACGGTGTAACACCGGGGAGGTGTGATATGAAATATTTACCTATAAGACATTACAGGCATGGGGCCGGAAAATTTCATCTTTACCAGCGTATATATAATGCCGGGCACCTGGCAAAAGGGATCTGTTGTGCAGTGCTGGTATCTTTTGTCATGATTGCCGGCTGCATGGGATCGTATGGAAAAATTGTTTCAAATTCTGAAACCCAGAAGCAGTATTATACGGAAAACCTGACGGATACCTACCAGTATTATTACAGCGGCAGGTCAGGCCTGCCCAATGCTGTGGTGGGTATAGACCCGAAATACCGGTTTCAGTCCCGGATGTGGTTTCCAATAGATACCATGGACCAGGTATACCAGAAGATCAGGAACCTGAGTGATCTGCACCCTGATGCCAACAGAATGCGGGCAGCAGATATCCTGGATCATGAAGGAAACCTGATCGGTGTATGGTTTTCCTATTATTACTACACACCGGTGCGAGTTGACCCGGAGACCGGGATGGTGGAAATTTTCAATCCCTATGATCCCAATGAAGATGAACGGGGCTGGTTAATGCGATAGTGTTTTGCTTGCTGCCAAGTCCTGGTGCCAAGTCCCAAAGGATCACGGCATGGCAGTGTCCATTTTTTGGGCATTAAACCCCCTGATATAGGTATCATTCACAAAAAAGACAGGGGTTGAACTGATTCCCAGGGCCCGGGCATCATTACGTTCCTTTCGGACATAAGCCCCGTATGTCTGGGTCAGATATGTAAGGGCTGACCCGGGGTCATGGCCCCATTTTTCTGCAAGTTCCGGGAATGCCGCCATGAACTGGGTCAGGATTTTCTGTGGATCAGGGTCGGAGTGTAGCCGGGTGTAGGCAAAATCAACAATGTCAAAAATGTTGAACTGCCGGTGATGGGCATCGGCCATAACCATGCAGGCAGCCTCTGCAGCGGGGTTCAGGGGGAAGTGCACCAGATTGTAGGTGTTGATCCGG
>DATFJY010000039.1:0-14293 GCA_035268905.1 Desulfotignum sp. | reverse complement strand
TTCGAAAATTTCTGGGCCGCATATACCAACCGGCCGGCCCGGCACTGGCAGATTCTCTACCGGATCGAACGTACCTGCAATGTGTATGGGCTGGCAGCCACAGCTGTCCTGGCCTATTACCAGACCCGGATCTATATGCCCAAAATCACGGGCGGGAAAAACAGTACTTACCAACCGGTGGGCCATGTGCCGGGCCCCACCCATCCCCAGCTGCTCAGATCCATGGTGCAGCCGGTGATCGGTCAGGGCCGGTGGGCCATTCAGTCGGCTATTTCGGTGCGCAACGCCCACCCGTTCATGGATGCGCAAAAGATCCGGGCTGTGGTATTGAACGGACAGTTTGATTCAGATGTGGAGTCCCGGATCAAGCAATACCTCACCCGGGTGGTGGGCATGGTGCTGCGCACGGACAACTCCACCGAATTGTTCGCCATGCTCTGGGGGCATTATTTTGAGGCTGCCTGGCAGGAAAACCGGCGGTATAAAATCATCGAGGACCAGCACCGCCTTGATCTGGAGGATATCTCCATCTGCAGCCATTCCATTGATTATACGGTTTTCAGAAAACTGAGCAAAAAATCGATACATGACATCGATGAAATGGCGTTTATCAAGGCAGTGGAGGCCATGATCCCGTCAGGGGGCCAGTTTGCCGTATCCGGCATCAGCCGGGTATCACCGGACCGGCTTTTTGTGGCGGCCCACAACCGGCCAGTGTATATTGTCAAACGAAGGGAAACCTCCGACTTCATGGTCGTGTCGGATATCAATGCGGCTCTTGGGCTGTTTCCCCAGACATTGATCCAGTCCACACGGGTCAAGCTGATGAAACTTATGAAAACGTTTTCTAAAAAATCCATGGTTGTGGAGCCGGATTTTTTTGATATGAATTCCCCAGCAGAAGAAGACTGGTACCGGCAGGAAAAAAAGGCCCTGCTTGCCCCGTTTCTTGTGGATATTTACGCCCTGGACCAGCCGCAGATATTTGCACGGATTCAGACAAAAGCAGGCAAAGAAGGGGTGATGCGGCACCTGCATTTTCAGGATTTTTCCGGCAAAAACAGAACCGATATTCGGCCCGAGCAGACATATATCACCCCTGTGTCTTATCAAAAGGATTTTGGCAAAACCTTTTACGAAGAGCACCTGCTGGAAACCCCGGGCCTGATGAAAGATATTTTGCACCGGTATACAGATGCCGCCATGTCACAGCCCCGGTTTGATATCCGGCGCCGGCTTCTGGAAAGGCGTTTTGGCGGCAATATGGCCAACCTGAACCGGATCATCCTGGTGGGTACCGGATTCAGCTATCTGGTGGCACAAATTGTGGAAAAAACAATGGAATCGTTTTTTTCCGGGATCAATCTTGTTGTGACCACGCCCGGGGATATCAGCCACGTAAAAACCGCCATCAACCCGGACCGGGACCTGGTGGTCATGGTTTCCTGGTCCGGCACCACATCGGATATGATTGATTTTGCCATGGTGTTGCTCAAACACAATGTTCTCATGATAGGCATCACGGAAAAACCGTTCTCCGACATGGCCCTGGTGGTGAGAAAAAGTGCAGGGGTCATTCCGGTGCTCAGCGGTGAAGAGGTCACTGTGGCACCATTGAAAAGTGCCATATGCATGCTGTTGACCCTGGATCTGTTCTGTTTGTATATGTGCGGGGTTACGTCGGCGCAAACTGACACCATAGCGGAACTGATAAAAGAGATGGGCACCATGCCCGAGCAGCTGGATGCCCTGCTCGCGGATGCATCAGTGTCCGCATTCTGTAAAGAATCCACCCAATCGTTGCAAAACACCGTGCTGCACTATATCGTTGATGCGTTTCATGATGTGGGTGCCGCTAGAATAGGGGCCTTGAACCTGGAACTCAATGCCTGGACCTCCATGGGCACTGCGGTTGATTATTCCGAACTGGACCGGTTTCTGGAAATTCCCATGACAAAAGATGATTTCATACTGGTGCTTGCCACCAACAGGCAGCGCCTGGATGAAGCTGTGCGGTTCATGGCGGCTCTGCACAGAGAAAATACCCCTTTTACAGCTGTTACTTACCAGAACAGGGAGCTGGAAAAGATCAGAGAACTGGCAGACCAGGTGATTCTGCTGCCCGAAGTGGCTTCCCATTTTCAGCCGTTCATGGATTTGCCGTTTTTGTTTTTACTGGGATTTTATTTTGGCCTTTCCCATGGCAGGCTGGCAGGTGAAATGCCCAGAAACATGGCCAAATCGGTTACAGCCGGCAGGACTAAAAACGATAAAGACTGGTCGGTTTCCGATATTCTGGATGATATGGACCAAAAACAGCAGGCCCTGGGACTTGGTATTTATCCCGTGGTGCAAAGGTCTGATCCCCTTTGCTGGCTCAACCTGGCAAAAGACAATACGGAAACCCGCTATTATGAGGACATTCTCTTGCTCGGGGCGGCCCTGCATGAAAAGGATGCTTTTTCAGCTGTTTTTGCACAAACAGATGATACCGGGCTTGAAAAGCTGGCCCACCTGATTTTTACCCACCTGGCAGAAGACGGGATGCTTGTTTTTGTGCCCATGGACAAAATGGCGGAAGCCGGGTGCCGGAATTTCGCCCGGTTGTGGGAACCGTTTTTGGGAATCCCCATCCAGGTGGAATTTGCTGAAAAATTCAAAAATATCAGCCCTGAGGACAATTTGGTGGTAATGGTTGCGTCACAGATACCGGATGACGACAGATTGTCTGTCCTCCTTGATACCCCCCATGAGAACCTGCTCTGGATCGGTCCGGAAAACGATGCCGTATACCGAAAATTATCGGCAGGTTCCCATGAAGGCTATTATGTGAAAAATCCCGGACTTTTGTGTCGGTATGAACATATGTATGTGGCCCTGTCCCTGTTTTTTTCAAAGATCATGTCCTTTCAATATCCCGGGCGGGCAAAACGGTTTGATGCCCATTTTAAGCTGCTGCTGCCCATGGTGCAGACGATTCTGGCCGATGCCGGTTTGCACCGGCAACTGCAACATGCTGTCCAGGAAAATCAGGCGTATAAAAAACAATTGTTTCTCACCGGTATGCGGGGAAGCTGTATCACCTGGAAAACCCATTTCAGGGGCCAACCATCCCGGGTCATAGAAAGCGATCCCTTCGGGGTCTCCGCTTATTCCCATCTGGTAATGGTGGATTACCGGGTAAACGAGAAATTTGTAAAACTGGCATCTGGAGAAAAACTGAAAACAGCCTTTGGAAAAGATCTGGTCCAAAATTGGGAAACCCGCTACCTTGGAGGCGCAGCAGTGGATGAATTTTTATCCGAAAATTCCATGCCGTTTTCACCGGATGCGGTCCTGCCTTTTTTTGTCGACGGCAACTGGTATCTGCCGGTACTGAGGCCGGAATATGATACAGACCAGGATTGCCTTATCATTATTGATGCCACCAGCGAAGCCCGGTTCGATGCAGCCCTGGATGAACTGGCCACGTTCGGCAGCCGGTATGCCCGGATGGTTGTCATCACCCAGAAGGGTTTTTCCCGGGATGCCAGGCTGTCCAATCTGAAAAAGTATCCGGTGAGCCATATTATACTGGTGCCAGGAATAGCTGAAAACACCGGTGATACCGGAACCATATCCGACTATCTGTTGCCTGTGGCCGTGGGTTTGGTGGGTGCTGCCATGAAATTTCTGGATGCCCGTACCGACGTACCCCCAAAAAGCCCATAGCCATAAATAGCCCATACATGAAAAAGTGCCCGTAATTACCTGAATTTGGTGATTGCGGGCACTTTTTTAGATAACTTCATCTGGATATTTGCCATAAACATGCCATGCCAGGGTAAGCATGCCGGGATTTCGACCCATTTTTTCGCAGCACCCTGTTCCCGAATCCGCCCCTGGCGGTGTCCTGTGTCCGGCCCGAGATCCTGCGGGGTTAACCGCATAACAGCTAAAAGCTAACAGCTAACAGCTACAAGGCTGCCAGCGTCTCTTCCGCCCGGGTGGTCTTCTGGACCTCATGGGACGAAAGCAGGGCCTTTGCCTTTTCATTGCACCGGGTGAACAGGTCTGTTTTGCCCTGTTTTTCCCAGGATTCAAACCGGGACCTGTCCATGAGTTCCGGCATGAGATGGGCTGTGCGGAAATGGGCAAAGGTGTGGGGATCACTTAAAAAGATGGCATTTTCAGCACTTTTGCTGACCCGGTCGATGACATCCAGGGCCAGGGTCTGCTCGTTCACAGGGATGCCTTCCACAAAATACCTGGCCATGGCCACCATTTCATCTGCCATGGTCAACATCTCCAGGCTGGAGGTGTGACCGGATTCAATATATCCCACATCATGGATCACATTGCACCGGGACAGCATGGCCGTTACAATAGACAGCATGCCTTCCGCTCCTGCCTGGGCATCGATGACTTTGGAATCGGTGGAGCCGGCAAAGGACCAGATGGGGATCTGGTACAGTTCATCGCGCATGTCGGCAAAGGCGGCCTGGGTAAGGCTCCATTCTGTACACCCATAAGATACCACGGTGTGTTTCATATCCAGAACAGAGACATTGGGAGCAAATAAAAATGGTGCCCCCTTGTTGGCCAACTGGTGAATTACCAGTCCCACCAGGTTTTCTGCAATCCCCTGGGCCATGGCACCGGCCAGGGTTACAGGGCCGCCGCCGCCGGCGTTGCATCCGGACGGCAGGCAGATGGGGATCTCTTTTTCAGCACAGAACACCAGTTTTTCCATGACGTTTTTTGGAAACAGCAGCGGACTGATGGCTTCAGAATAATTGAACAGGAACGGTTTTTTGCGCAGTGCTTCTTCTCCGCCCACGACGGCACAGGCGATGTCATATATCTGTTTGATGTCCCTGCCGCTGTCGGCAATAAAGCAAATGGGTTTGTTGCTGTTGCGGACCATTTCCTCAAAAGCGCGTACATAAATCTGTTCAATGTCCACATCTTCGGGATTTCCCATGGACATGGAAAAATCCATGTTGGGCAGCGCATCCACAAGTTTTGCAAAATTGCCGGTGTCTGCCAGTACCGGCCGCCTTCTTTCGCCGGTTTCAAGATCCATGGTGAAAATCGTATCAGAACCGGTGCCAAAGAAACAATTATCACCTTCCAAGGGCATGGCCGGGTTTCCGGTCTGATCATAGATAACATATTTTTTCGGGGCAGACATGACGGCATTTTCCACCAGGGCTTCGGGCATGGTCACACGGTTGTCTTTGTCCATGCTGCATCCGTTGTCCAGCAGCATTTCCAGTACTTGGTCATGTTCCATGCGGAACCCGGTGGTTGCAAGAATTTTCAGGGCAGCATCGTGGATGGCCATTGCCTGTTTTTTGTTAAAGACCTTTAACCGGGGGTGAAAGGTCGTCACATCCTGTAACATTGGTTTTCTCCCTTTTGTGTTAGCGTTTGGTACTGCTGTTTGGCGACGCGGTTTCCTGTTTTTGGTTTCAATGATGATCTTCGGCTCGGTGCCGTTCAGGAGCGTGCCCGCAACCGGCAACCACCTGACAGAAAACCGGTGGCTGCACAGCGCATTTATTTTTGTCAGAAAATTATGTCAATGGTATTTATGCAATAAAATATTTTCTGTTAAAAATATTATTGTATGTAAATACCATTATTGAAATAGCCTTGTCAAGGAGAAATGCGGAAAACTGGATATTTGCCATAGCAGCGTACCCGCTATGGGGAGCCCACCAGGGGCGGGGCCCTGGAAAGCGTGCTGCATAGAACAAGCAAAAACCTGGCATGCCTATGGCAAATATCCAGGCGGAAAAAATATCCGGCACTAAATATTGCTGTTGGGATCTACCAGGTCTTCTTCCGGATGCATGATATGTTTGGGTGTCTCGGAAATGTTGGCCCCTGGAACACTTTGATCCAGCATATCCACCAGCAGCTCAAGTCCCCACAAAAGAATGGAAACATCCCTGGGTTCCATTTTTTCCAGTTTTTCCATGAACCGGTGGTGGATGGGGGTGGGGGCATCTTCGAGAAATTTCAGTCCGGCCCGGGTGATTTCCACATGCACCTGCCTGCGGTCCTGGCTGATTCTGACCCGCTGCACCAGTTTGCGTTTTTCCAGGCGGTCGATGATGCCGGTGACCGTGGAATTGTTGATAAAAACAATTTGTGTTAACGCACCAATGGCAATGGGGCCATGGTCAGCCACCTCTTTGAGACAGATAAGCTGGGGCAGGGTGATTTTGTATTTTTCCTGGAGCTGCTTTGAATGTCTGGACATCTCCTGAATGATCTGCCGAAGCCGCATCATGATCTGCATGCTGATATTTTCTTCCATGGGCAAAGAGACCTTTTTTGCTGTGTACTTTAGGGTTACGCTGATATCTGCCGGGCAAAGGCAGCAGCCTGTTCCCGGACGGATATATCCATATCTGCCGGGGTTGTGCATTTGCCGATGAACAAAGTTCCGGTTTGGATGGTTTTGTGGGGTTTCTGCATCCGCTCAAAGGCGGTGAATGCGGCTTCGGCATTGTTATCCCACCCGCCTGCCCCGGTTACCAGAAGGGCCTGGCGCCGGCCTTCCAGCAAAGAGGCATGACCTGGTTCATGAAACCGGGTATAAAGGCTGTAGGTTCTGTCTATCACCGCTTTGAGCTGGGCGGAAACCCCCCAGAAATACAAAGGAGAGGCAAACACAACCAGGTCGGCTGCCACCATCCGGCCTAAAATTTCCGGCACATCATCTTTCTGTACACATCCCACATCATCGGGCACCTCTTTGCATCTGGCACACCCCATACAGCCGTTCAGATGTTTGCCGTGAAGATAGATGCTGGTCACGTCATGCCCCCGGCTGGAAAGTTCCTCCTCCACCCAGCCAAGCACGGTTGCGGTATTGCCTTTTTTTCGGGCACTGCCCAGTAAGGTCAGAATTTTCATTCTCTTCTCCTGTTTCTTGGACAGGGCGCACGCCTGCCACACAACGGTATGTAAATAAGATCCATTTTACCCAAACAACGGCAATTGTCAAATAAATAAATGGCATAAGAAATCAAGGGAACACACCATGTGCGGAAGTGGACAGGGCACGGAAAATGTGTGAACCATTTTTTTTATTGACACCATACACCGTTTTGTTTGAAAACAAAGAATGGAAGGATATCTGAAAGACCACAGCCATATTTTTGCCGGGCTTGTCCGTCAGCAATGGCAAGGATGTCCCGGATTTATGACAAACACCTGCGGGTCTGCTCTGGACCTTGCCTGGGATTTGTACGGAGTGGGCAGTTTCCCGGAATATGCCTGGGTTCTGGCAGAAAACCAGATCCGGGGAAGGGGCAGGATGGGCAGACAGTGGGTATCTGTTTCCGGAAACCTGTTTGCAGCCCTGCGGCTGCCTGATGCAGTCCGGAACCTGGATACCCTGGTGTCCCTGGCCTTGGCCCTGCCCCTTGTGCAGACCCTGGCAGACCTGGGTGTTCCTGGTTTGATAAAATGGCCCAATGATATCATGGCAGGCCCCTGTAAAGTGGGAGGCATACTGGTTGAGGAAAAACAGCAGACACTGATAGCCGGCATCGGGATAAACCTGTGTGCGGCACCGGAAAGCAGCGGCACGGAAAATTTTTTTTCCTTCAGGGCTGGATGTTTACAGGCATATGGTGTAAATGTAACCCCTTACAGGTTGTGGGATTTGTTTCTAACACAGATCCTGCACCATTTTCCCGCCCTGGTGGCTGATCCGGCCCTGGTCGTCAAAAATGTTGATGCCTGCCTTGCCTGGAAAGACCAGACCGTGGTTGTGGAAAATACCGGCAAAAATGACGGCCCTGCCCGGATTCTGGGAATAGACCCTGCAGGGATGCTTTGTATCCGGACGGCAGAGGGCATAACGTCCATCAGTTCAGGAACCATCCATCCCGGGATGATGTGATGACACGCAAGGAGTATTACATGGAAGAAAAGACTTTTGAACAGGTTGTCAAAGAAACGGCAGGTAAAAAAATCCTGGTGGCCAACCGCGGTATCACGGCAAGGCGGATCATCAGGTCCATCAGAGAATCGCTTATGGCCGTCCCAGTGCTGACGGTTACCGATGTCGACAAAACCGCCCCGTTCACTTCCGGTGCCCAGGAACTGCTTTTGTTGGGGGAGAATCCCAGGGCCTATCTGGAGATCGACCGGATATTGAAGCTGGCCAGAGAACAGGACGTGGTGGCGGTTCATCCCGGGTGGGGATTCGCATCGGAAGATGCCGGGTTTCCCAGAAAATGTGCAAAAAATGGTATGTTGTTCATTGGCCCGCCCACAGAGCCCATGACCCTTCTGGGAAACAAGGTGCAGGTCAGGGAACTTGCCAGAAAACTTCAGGTGCCGGTGGTGCCGGGATCCCTTGATGCCGTTGAAATGGATGATGCCAGAAACATCGCCCTGGACCTGGGACTGCCGGTCATGCTCAAAGCCGAAGGCGGCGGTGGGGGCAGGGGTATATATGAAATCTATGATATGGCAGATCTTGAAACTGCTTTTTCCAAAGCCGCAGTCCTGGCCCAGGCCTCCTTTGGAAACCCCAGGATCTATGTGGAAAAACTGCTCACATCCGTGCGCCACATAGAAATCCAGGTCATTGCAGACCAGCATGGGAATGTGTTCGCCTTTGATGAACGGGATTGTACCGTCCAGAGAAACCACCAGAAACTGGTGGAGATCACCCCCTCCCCATGGCCGAAAATGACCGAAGACCTGCGGCACCGGCTCAAGGAATATGCCAAAGCCCTGGTAAGGGAGGTGGGATATTATTCCCTTGCCACGGTGGAATTTCTTGTGGATGAAGACCAGAATCCCTATCTCATCGAGGTGAACACCCGGCTCCAGGTGGAGCACGGCATTACCGAATGCCGCTACGGTATCGACCTTGTGGAAGAACAGATTGCGGTTGCTTTCGGGTCCCGGCTGCGGTTCACCCCTGACAAAACGCGGCCCGCAGCCCATGCCATTCAGGTGCGCATCAATTGTGAAGATCCGCGAAACGATTTTGCCCCCAATGCCGGGCACATTGCCCGGTATATCTCTCCGGGCGGCCCCGGGATCAGGCTGGATTCATGCATCGCCGGCGGATATGAATTTCCCTCCAATTATGATTCCGCTGCTTCCCTGCTCATCGCCCATGGCGAAACCTGGGAAAAGTCGCTGGCTGTCATGAACCGGGCCCTGAAAGAATATATCATCGGCGGTGTGAAAACCACCATCCCCTTTCACCAGAAAATAGTGGTTGACCCGGTATTCCGGTCCGGCCTGTATGACACCCGGTTTGTGGAAAAAACCCCTGAACTGATGCACTACAGAGACAGTGAGTCCGAGAGCCTTCGCCTGTCACGGCTTATGGCTGAAATATCCGCCATGGGATACAACCCCCATATTCAGCTGTCAGACTACCGGGGAATTGCAGACAAGCGAATGGGAGATTTTGATCCTGTGCTGCCGGCACTGGTGCCTGTGCCGGCAGCAGGCAGGTATCCCAGGGGGGACCGCCAGGCACTCATCGATTTTGTCAGAGATGCCGGTATCGTCCATTTTTCCGACACCACGGCCCGGGACATCACCCAGTCCAACTCCGGCAACCGGTTCCGCCTGGCAGAAGACAAACTCATGGGGCCGTATCTGGACCGGTGCGGATTTTTCTCCCTGGAAAACGGGGGCGGTGCCCATTTTCATGTGGCCATGATGGCCAATATGACCTATCCGTTTAACGAGGCACGGGTATGGAACCAGTTTGCGCCCCTGACCCCTAAACAGATCCTGGTGCGCTCCACCAACCTGCTGGGCTATAAACCCCAGCCCAAAAACCTCATGCAGCTCACCAGTGAATCCATCTGTGAACACCATGACATTGTCCGGTGTTTTGATTTTCTCAACCATGTTGCAAACATGCGGCCCCTGGCAGAGGTGGTGATGAACTCCCGGCAGAATGTCTGGCAGCCGGCGGTTTCCCTTTCCTGGGCAGCCGGGTTTGATGTACGCCATTACATGGGGGTGGTGGAAGAGATTGTCCAGCAGGCCGCTGATGTCACAGGGGTGCCGGTTGCAAAGGCCCAGTCCCTGTTTATCCTGGGGCTCAAGGACATGGCCGGGGTTTGCCCCCCGCGGTTTATTTCAGCGCTGGTGACGCAGATCCGTAAAAATTATCCGGCCCTGGTGATTCATTACCACCGCCACTGCACAGACGGGCTGTTTGTGCCGGCTGTGGGGGCTGCAGCCAAAGCCGGTGCCCATATAGTGGATACAGCCATTGGGGCGGCCGTGCGCTGGTACGGCCAGGGAGAGGTGCTGTCCACTGCTGCCTATATTGAAGAGGAGCTGGGTCTTGCCACCAGCCTTGACAAAGAGATGATCCGGAACTGCAATTTTGTACTCAAACAGATCATGCCGTATTATGACCGGTACACCGCCCCGTATTTCCAGGGCATCGACCATGATGTGGTCCGCCACGGCATGCCCGGCGGCGCCACCTCCTCCTCCCAGGAAGGGGCCATGCAGCAGGGATATATCCATCTTTTGCCCCATATGCTCAGGTTTCTGGCCGGCACCCGGCAGATCATCCGGTACCATGATGTGACCCCCGGCTCCCAGATTACCTGGAATACGGCCTTTCTTGCCGTGACCAGTGCTTATCAGCGGGGCGGAGAAGATGAGGTCAGGCATCTGCTCTGGATACTGGAGACCGTGATCGCAACACCCGAAGACCAGCTCAGTGAGGAGATGAAAGCGGAACGTAGCGTGCTGTATAAAGACAGCAATGATGCCTTCCGGAACCTGCTGTTGGGAAAATTCGGAAAGCTTCCCCTGGGATTTCCGCCGGACTGGGTATATGCCAGTGCCTTTGGTAAAGATTATGCAAAGGCACTGGCCTCCAGAACACAGACATCCCCTCTGGAGGGACTGGTCCCGGTAAATATTGAGAGTGAAGAACAGGCCCTGGAAAAACAGATCTCACGGGTGCCCACCACAGAGGAGCTGGTCATGTACCTCAACCATCCCGGGGACGCGCTCAAGACCATTTTGTTCCGGCAGGAATTCGGCAACCCCAACCGGGTGCCCCTGGATGTCTGGTTTGAGGGGCTGGTGCCGGGACGGGAGCTTGCCTTTACAGATACAGACGGCAAACCCCATTCCATGAAAATCCTGGGAATCGAACACCCCGATGAAAAAGGGATGAGCATGGTCCGGTATACCCTGAACGGCGAAATCTTCACCCACACGGTCAAAGTAGCCGATGCCACCGGCCATGCATCCGATGCCATCCAGATGGCAGACCCGGGCAATCCCTATCATGCAGCATCTCCTTCCAACGGAGACCTGTGGATCATGTATGTGAAGCCCGGAGATGTGGTAAAAGCAGGCGAGGAGTTGTTCAATATCACCATCATGAAGCAGGAAAAATCGGTGGTATCTGCTGTGGACGGTATTGTGGAAAGTGTCGTGAAAACCGCTGATTATAAATTTGACAAAAAAATGGTACCGGTGAAAAAAGGGGAGCTGCTGGTGAAACTGGGGCCTTTGCCCAGAAAATGTACGGCATGCGGCACCCCTTTTGCCAGTTCAGATTATAAATTCTGTCCCCACTGTGGAGGAAAAGTCTAACGCAGGAAACCCGCAACCCAATTGCCCCTCCTCACTTTCTTGCTGTTTTTGACAGGAACTGAGGTGTAAGGCCCTAACGAAAAAGGATTTACCGGTTTTCGTTAAATGCCAGACGGACAGTGGTTCCCCCGGAAGTAAAGCAGTCATCCGGTGTTGTACAGAAAGCACAGCGCCGGATGTCCCCCGGGCACAGATCTGTGTCGGCGGGGATATATCGGCATCTGGAGGCGTCAATTTTCAATGCAAAATGAAACCGTTCGGAAAACAGCTTGATGCGCAGCAGATCAAAGCCCCTGCCCCCGGCATTGAAGGCATAGGGGGTTTTGGTGGTGTATTCAGATGATGCCGGCGGGGTGAAATAATTTTCAAAAACCAGGTGCAGCTTTTCTCTGGTAAACCCGATGCCGTAATCTTTGATGATAAGTTCCGGAAGGGTTTTGGTACCGGTGACAATGATGTCGATCTGCCCACTGTCCGGGGTGTATTCAATGGCATTGCGGACAAGACCGGTGACAATGATATCCAGAATCTCTTCGGGAATGTGCACTGACAGGGCGGTATCCAAACGGGTGTTTATGGCACACTGACGGAAGGCAATATCCGGCGCAATTTTTTTCAGGTGCTGTGCAATATGGTCGTTTAGTAAAATGGTCTGGCTTTTTAGCCGTGCCGGGCCGAACAGGGTTTCAATGGTCTTTTCCATTGCATCCAGCACAGCGGTTTCCCGGGTGTGGGTTTGTGCCATCAGCATAAACTGGTCTTTGCAGGCAGCCACCATCCGGCCCAGGATGTGGTAGGCGGCAAATTCTTTTTTCTGCAGCAGGTCTTCCACTTCATACTGGATGTCCAGTATCCTGGCAAGGTTTCTTCTGCCCCGAAAAATGATGTTTTCCATCTGGTCATCATGGATGCCCCTGGCCGTAAGCTTTTTGGCCAGCAGTTTCATGGCGGCATCCACCACAGACACCGGGGTTTTCAATTCATGGGCCAGGTGGTTGATGACTTTGTCCTTGGCCTGGTTCAACATTTTCAGATCCGCATAGGACTGTTCCAGCTCTTCGTGAATCCGGGTGTTTTCAATGGGCAGGGCCACAGTGCTGGCCACCATCATTAACTGGTCGGTATCTGTTGCGTCAAAATGGCCTTCGAGTTTGTTCACCACCGAGACCACCCCGATGACCCGGTCTTTGAGCCTGATGGGCACGGACAGCATGTTTTTTGCCACGAGGTCGGTTTCCTCATCCACCCGTCTCAGATAAAAATCACATTGTGATATATCCGGGATCAGCAATGGCTGGTTGGTCTTGTAAACATGGCCGGATACCCCCTGATCTGCCGGAAACCGGATTTTCTTGAATTTGCTGCCGGAAACCGCATCCTTGAATTGTGCAGAAAAAAAATACAGTTCATCTGCTTTTTTGTCCGCCAAAAGGATGAACGCCCCCTCCACCGTCACCAGTTTCTGGATCTCCGCGGTGATAATGGACACCAGGTCCCCCAGTTTGTGGTAGGTATGCAGGGCATGGGAAATTCTGAACATGATCTGGTTGGTTTTTGCCATGCGTTTTTCAGCCGTCACATCCCGCAGTATCAACACCTGGCCCATGGGGGTGTCATGCTCATCATACAAGATCGCGCCGTTGATCATGATATCAAGAATTCGGCCGTCCTTTGTATACCGCTGGGTTTCAAAATCAAGCACCGTACGGTTCAAAAACAACTGCTTCATTCCCTGTTTTGCCTGGTCGAGCAGATGGGGGGGGATAAAATGGATGTTTCTGCCTTTTATCTCGTCCAGGGTCCAGCCGAACACCCTTTCAAATGCCGGATTGACATATTCCACCGTGTTGTCCAGGGTAAAGGCGAACACCGGATCAGGCAGAAATTTGAGCAGGGTATTCAGGCGTTTTTGGGCCAGGCGGCTTTCCTTGTAGAGCCTGCCGTATGCATCGGGTTTGGTGTCGGATTTTTCACTGGAAGATGGCATGGTGTCCTGCATCTGTTTGCCCCGGGTTGTATCAATGGTCAAAAAAGCGCTGCATATAGCCAAAACCGGATTCTTACAGCGTTATCTAACATGTTCAGATGGGAAAGTAAATCAATAACCCGGCAATGGCAGGGCCATCGCATGTCATCCCATGTGACCGTATATTGTTCATCTGATTGAAGCCCGCCCCCTGCGGGTGCCGTGTGACTGGCCCGAGATTGGCATCTGACGGTCCTGTCACACGGCACCCACAGGGGGCTATGGCAATGAAGGTGATGCTGCATTTCCATTGTTCAAACCCCGTTTTCCGTTAACGGCGTGCGCGCTGTGGAAAGCCCCTGTTGGTATCCTGTAAACGGACCGTCAGAGCCGGAGGGGGCCTGCTTGCATTCAGGTGGCAAAGTGTTTATATTTACCTGACAGATATGGTACAAATATGGTACAAACAGAGAAAACAGGAGCGGATCATGGCAGTGGGATGGGCAAAAGACGGGGCCGTGCAGGAACAGATCGATGCCGGTGTGGCTGATGCAGTGAAGCGGGCCAGAAGCCGCCTGGGAAACGGTGAAAGCAGGACCCATTGTGATGTGTGCGAAGAACCGATTCCCGAAGCACGGCGCAACGCCCTTCCCGGGGTGCGGCTGTGTGTTCAGTGTCAATCGGAAATTGAAAAAATCGATGCCAAAGGCGGCCTTT
>DATFJY010000038.1:0-8975 GCA_035268905.1 Desulfotignum sp. | reverse complement strand
TAACCAATATCGTTTAATAATAACTTTTATTAGCTCCGACCGGGGTTGAAATCCGGGCGTTAACCATCTATATTGGTTCCTGTAAATCAGATACCAACCCTGATACAAAAAGGATAGTTATGGAAAACCATAGTGTCTGCGGCATGGACTTAAAGGATTACCTGATTGAAATGGAGGCGTTTCACGGCGGCCGGTCTCCCGGCATGCTGGTGGGTGCATTTCTGCTGGATGCGGCAATGGCACGGATGAAAAATACCCGGGAGCTGGGCGTTGTGGCCGAAACCATCAACTGCCTGCCCGATGCGGTGCAGCTGCTAACCCCCTGTACGGTGGGCAATGGATGGCTCCGCATTTTCAACTGGAGCAAGTTTGCCATCACCGCCTATGACCGGACGACCTTCAAAGGGGTCCGGGCATGGCTGGTGGCAGAAGCAATTCCAGACTGGCCCGCGGTCCATCAATGGTTCAACCGCCCCGACCCCCTGAAAGGGATGCCGCCCTTTGATGAACTGGCGGAGTCGTTCCTGGCCGGCCGGCACGAACTGGTGAATACCTCAGAAGCCCTTGTTCTCGACAGCAAGCTTAGGTATGATCATCCTAAGGAAACCGGCCTGTGTCCCGGCTGCCGGGAATCCTATCCCCTGTCCTGGGGTGACAGGTGCCCGGCATGCCAGGGCATGGCATATTATTCCGTGACACCGGAGAGTGAATGGTAACACTGCCGTTTTCCAGCCGTACCATGTAATCAGCCACATACGCGATCTCATCCATCTGGTGAGACACGTAAAGAATGGGAATCCGGAAACGGGTGCTCAGGGTCCGGATGTAAGGAAGCAGTTCCTCTTTGCGGGCCTGGTCCAGGGATGCCAGGGGTTCGTCCATGAGCAGCAGCTGCGGGCTGCACAGCAGGGCCCGGCCGATGGCCACCCGCTGTTTTTCCCCGCCGGACAACCGGGCCGGTCTGCGCTTCAGCAATGATGCGATCCCCAGGAGCGACACCACCGGATCAAACCCCACAAAACGGTCCGTCGGCTTCAGCCGGTTCATGCCAAATGTCAGATTGGCCCCTACAGTAAGATGGGGAAACAGCCGGGCTTCCTGGAACACGTATCCGATCCGGCGTTTTTCCGGGGGAAGGTGAATCCCTTTTTCCCCATCAAAGCAGCAGCGGTCCCCGATAGTGATCCGTCCCCGGTCCGGACGGGAAAGACCGGCCACCATGTTCACCACAGAGGTTTTACCGGCACCGGACGGCCCGAACAGAGCGGTGACCCCGGCCTGTTCCGCGGCAAACGCGATATCGAGATAAAATCCACCCTGCTGTTTCTGAACACAGACATCCACCCTGTTTTTTTTACTGATACCGCTGTTTTTTCTGCCGTCCGTCACTGCTGTCATTTTCATCCTTTCATGAGTGTATCAAACCGTCTGGCCATCCATTCGGACAGCAGCAAAGCGCTCATGGCCAGGGCCACGGAAATGATGCACAACCGCAATGCACCGGCCTCGCCATCCGGCACCTGGGTGAGGGAATACAGGGCCAGAGGAAGGGTCTGGGTTTCCCCCCGGATGTTGGAGACAAAGGTGATGGTGGCGCCGAATTCCCCCAGGCTTCTGGCAAAGGCCAGGATGGTCCCGGTGATGATACCGGGCACCATCAGGGGCAGGGTGATTGTGAAAAATACCCGCATCCGTCCCGCCCCCAGGGTCCTGGCTGCATCTTCCAGACCCGGATCCACGGCATCGGCCGACAGCCGTACCGCCCGGACCAGCAGGGGAAAGGCCATAACCGCCGCGGCAACGGCTGCACCTTTCCAGGTGAAGGCCAGGGTGATCCCGAAGGTATTGTATAAAAACCCGCCGATGATCCCTTTTCTGCCCAGGAGCACCAGCAGCAGATACCCGGTGACCACCGGCGGCAGCACCAGGGGCAGATGGATGAGACCGTCCACCAGGCCCTTGCCCGGGAACCGGTACCGGGAAAGGACCCATGCGGCACCGATGCCAGCCGGAAGGCTCACCGCCACCGCCAGAAAAGACACCTTGAGACTGAGCCCCAGGGCCTCCCATTCCATGGTAGTGAGGTGCCATCCTTCCATCAGCGGACAGTGAATCCGTAGGTTTCAAACACCCGTACTGCGGGTTCCGACTGGAGAAAATCCAGGAACGAAAGGGCTTCCGGTCCGGGGTTCGCCTGGGTGTCTGTGCCCTGTTTCACCAGTGCAGCCGGGTAGACAATGGGTGGATGACTCGCTTCTGGAAAAACTCCTGCCACCCGGACCTTGTCACTGATGGCCGCATCCGTGGCATAGACCTGGCCCAGGGGGCATTCCCCCCGTTCCACCAGGACCAGGGCAGCCCGGACATCCTTGGCCCGGGCCACCCGGTCTGCAATGGCATCCCAGAGCCCCAGCTTCTGCATGGCATTTTTGCCGTACATTCCGGCCGGCACGTGATCCGGATCCCCCATGGACAGCCGCCCCTCCCCCAGGATGCCGGCCAGGTCCAGGCCGGCATCCACCCGGAGTCCGTCAATGGGGCTGTCCTCGGGGACGATCAGCACCAGGCTGTTGCCCAGCAGGTCACGGCGGCTTTCCGTGACAATTACGTCTTTTTCCGCCAGATAGTTCATCCATTTGGTATTGGCCGACAGATAAATATCTGCAGGCGCCCCGTTTTCAATCTGCTTGGCCAAGGTGGAAGAAGAGGCAAAGGAAAGGCGGATCTTTACCGGATGCTCTTTTTCATACAGGGCCGCAATGTCTGTAACAGCGTTGGTGGTGGAAGCCGCGGCAAAGACGGTGATGGTCTCTGTCCCAGCCCATGCCGGCCGGCCCATGCCGATTACCAGCGTCAAAAGGAAAGCAGTGATTGCCAGACATCCAAACTGGTTTTTCTTCATCTTCATCTCCTTGATATTTTCAGCAGCATTTTTTTGTTTTGACATTCCTTTATTGATCATGCAGTGTCCCCACTGTATGCTTGCACCACAGAATGAAGCATGGTAAATATGACGTTTAAAAATGTCAATGCATTTTTTTAAACGTCATATTTCAGCCGCACTTGCATTCCATTGGAGGGATTTATGGAAAATACACCGGGAAAAATTGACAACCGGGTCAAACACTACCGCAAAAAAGCCGGGTTGTCCCAGACCGGACTGGCGGAAAAGGTGGGGATCAAGCGCCAGGCCATTTACGATATTGAATCCGGCCGGTACCTGCCCAACACCGGTGTGGCCCTCAAACTGGCCCGGCACCTGGGCTGCCGGGTGGAGGACCTTTTCTATGAAACCGTGTCAACGGCCGACTGTCCCCTGGTCATGGGGGAAGATGTCCCGCCAGGGGACGGGCGGGTATCGGTGGTCATCATCCGGGACAAGCTGGTGGTCTATCCGGTGGACGGCCGGTTCACCTTCCCCAGCCAGATGCAGCCGGCCGACGGCGTGTTTAAAAAGGAAAATGGACAGATCCGGTTCTTCACCCCGGACACCTGCCTGGAACAGAACATCCTGATCACGGGGTGTGATCCGGCGTTTTCCCTTCTGTCCGCCCATGCCTCCAGGGTGGATCCCAGACTGCGGGCGTTTTGCCGGTTCGGCTCCACCCATGCCGCCATTGAACGCCTGGCCCGGGGCAAAACCCACCTGGCCGGCCTGCACCTGCACAACCAGACGGAAGAGGAGGCCAATGTGGCCCTTGCCCGCCGGAAAATGGCCCGGACCGGCGGGGCCCTGGTCATGGGGTTTTCCTTCATGGAGGAAGGGTTGATGGTGGCCCGGGGCAATCCCTTGAAATTCAAAACCGCCGCCGATCTGGCCCGCCCCGGCATCCGGTTTATTAACCGGGAACCTGGTGCAGCCCTGCGCGTGCTCCTGGATGAACTGCTGGCAGCATCCAGCATCCCCGGTACCGCTGTTCCGGGATACGACATCCTGGTGGACGGCCATAACCCGGGGGCCCAGATGATTGCATGGAACTTGGCTGACGCTGCACTGGGCCTTCACCCCGTGGCCCATGCCTTTGGCCTGGATTTCGTGCCCCTGGCCGAAGTCCGGTGTGACCTGGTAGTGCCCGCCGACCTGATGGATGATCCCCGGATCCAGATCATTCTGGATGTGCTTCAAAGCCGGGGATTCAGGGATGAACTCTCCCTGCTGCCCGGGTACAGCCACAGCAAGACCGGAACCACCATTGCCGCATTTTGAAGCCCGGTAATGTCCAACAATCCATTTCCCAATGAACAGTGCACCATGCATCTGAAAATTGTAGATATTTATGGTTAATATTTGTTATTTTTAATTTCAATTATATTATAAGTCTTTAATATTGACAAAAAACAACCGATTGCTGTAAGCGTATGAACTATGGCAAGATTTTAAACCGGAAACTGTAACAAAGGGGAAAACATGAATACATTCAAGAAAAGACTGCTTGGCGTTTTGATCTGTTTTATGATGATGCTTGTGGCAATGGGCGGTTCCAGCTGGGCTGCGGACTGCAAAGCCACCTATGGGGACAGTGAGGTCACTTTTAAACTGGCCACCGGCAGCCCCGGGGAGCTGGGCATGCTCGAAAAACTGGCAGATGCCTTCAATGCGCAACACGGCACGGCCATGTGCTGGGTCAAAGCCGGGTCGGGCAAGTCCCTGAACCTGCTCAAGGAGCAGCAGGTGGATGTGGTCATGGTGCATGCCCCGGCAGCGGAAAAGCAGGCCGTGGCAGATGGCTGGGCCATCAAGCGCACATTGATCGGGTCCAATGAATTCTATATCGTGGGCCCCAAAAACGATCCTGCCGGCATTGCCGAAGCCGCCACCGCAGCGGATGCATATGCCAGAATCGCACAGGCAAAAGCACCATTCCTGTCCCGGGGGGACAATTCCGGGACCCACAAAAAGGAAATGGCCATCTGGAAAAAAGCCGGGATCGAGCCCGGATCTGACTGGTACATGATTACCAAGGATTTCATGATGGCAACGTTGAAAAAAGCCGATGCGGTCAATGGGTATTTCATGACCGATTCCTCCACCTGGGTGGCCGGCAAAAAAGACCTTACCAACCTTACCATTCTGTTCAGGGGAGACCCGTTCCTGATCAACACCTACCATGCCCTGTGCCAGCCCGAAGGCCGTGGACAGCACCCGGCCATTGCATCCGAGTTCATTGATTTTGTCGCATCGGAACAGGGGCAGGGGATTATCCGGGATTACGGCAAGGATCTTTATGGTGAAGCCATGTATAACGATGCCGAATATGCGCAACAGTTTGTGCATTAACCCGGGACACCCGGCTCGCCAGTATCTTTCACAGTCCGTGCGAAGCAATCTTCATGCATGTTTCCATGAAATGATTGCTTCGCACATGCACCGGCTTTATTTTTCAGCTTCCATGAAAGGATAGGCGATATCTTCCGGCGGAACAAAGGTTTCCTTGATGGTCCGGGTGGATGTCCAGCGCAGCAGATTGAGCGCGCTGCCGGCCTTGTCATTGGTGCCGCTGGCCCTGGCCCCGCCGAAAGGCTGCTGCCCCACCACTGCGCCGGTGGGTTTGTCGTTGATATAAAAATTGCCGGCACTGTGGGTCAGCGCGGCTGTCATTTCATGAATGGCCTGTCTGTCCCGGGCAAAAATACCGCCGGTCAGGGCATATGCAGAGGTTTTGTCCACCAGCGCCAGTGTCTGCTCCATCTCTTCGTCCGCATACCTGTACAGGGTCAGAACAGGCGCAAATATTTCCTGGACCATGGATTCGTAATGGGGATCTGTGGTCACAATAACGGTGGGATCAATAAAATATCCCTTTGATTTGTCTGCATTGCCGCCCACCAGAATTTCAGCGGCATCTGATGCTTTTGCCCGTTCAATAAACCCGACAGTATTGTCAAATGCCGCTTCATCGATCACGGCATTCATGAAGTGACTGAATTCCAGGACACTGCCCACCGTTATTTTTTCGATGCATGCAGTGAGTTTTGTAGTAATTTCATCCCACCTGGATTCCGGCACATACATGCGCGAACAAGCGCTGCATTTCTGGCCCTGGAATTCGAACGCCCCTCGGACAGCAGCTGTCACCACCTGATCGGCATTGGCGGACGGATGCATGAAGATATAGTCTTTCCCGCCGGTTTCACCCACGACCCGGGGATAGGACTTGTAAATGTCAATATTGTTGCCCACTTTTTTCCACAATGTCCTGAACACCCGGGTGGATCCGGTGAAATGGATACCGGCCAAGTCTTTGTGGCCCAGTACGGATTCACCCACCACAGAGCCTTTTCCCGGAATAAAATTGATCACCCCGTCCGGCAGGCCCGCTTCCCTGAGGATCTGCATGATGTAATACCCGGACAGAACGGCCGTGGAAGCCGGCTTCCACACCACGGTATTGCCCATGACAGCCGGGGCCCCGCACAGGTTGCCGGCAATGGCGGTAAAGTTGAACGGGGTGAGGGCGAAAATGAATCCTTCCAGGGCCCGGTACTCCAGCCGGTTCCAGACCCCTTTTTCCGATGCAGGCTGGCCCGCGTAAATTTCCGCCATATACCCGGCATTGAACCGAAAAAAATCCACCAGCTCGCAGGTGGCATCGATTTCCGCCTGAAAGGGATTTTTGGACTGCCCCAGCATGGTGGCGGCATTGATCAGATAGGTATATTTGCGGGCGATCAGGTCTGCTGCCTTCAGAAAAATGGCAGCCCTTTCATGCCAGGGCATATTTTCCCAATTTTTTTTGGCATCCAGGGCTGCGGCAATGGCCATCTCCACTTCTTTTGTGCCGGCATTGGAAAATACGGCAAGGGTTTTTTGATGGTCATGGGGGCACACCACCTGTTTTCGGTCATCGGTGCGGATCTCCTTTCCCCCGATAATCAGGGGGATATCCTGCACGCTATCCAGCTGGCGTGCCAGCTCCGCCCTGAGCAGTTTCCGCTCAGGGCGGCCGGGTGCGTACTGTTTCACCGGTTCGTTATACACCGGTGGTGTCTGTAGAATGCTGTTGCTCATTTTTCCTCTCCTTTGATATCAAAAACAATGCCCTGGGCCAGGGGCAGGTCATCGCCCCAGTTGATGGTGTTGGTCTGCCGGCGCATATAGATCCGCCAGGCATCACTGCCGGACTCCCGGCCCCCGCCGGTTTCTTTTTCACCCCCGAATGCCCCGCCGATTTCAGCGCCGCTGGTACCGATGTTGACATTGGCAATGCCGCAGTCCGATCCTTTGTGGGACAGAAACTGTTCCTGGTATTTCATGGAACTGGTGAACACTGCGCTGGAAAGCCCCTGGGGGACATCATTGTGCAGGGCCAGGGCCTGGTCAAAGGTGTCATACCCGATGATATACAGAATCGGGGCAAAGGTCTCTTCCTGGACAATGGGATAATGGTTCTCCACTTCGACAATGGCCGGAGTCACAAAACTGCCTTTTTCCAGGCCTTCCACCGTCAGGGGGGTGCCGCCGTAAACCACGGTGCCGCCCTGGTCCCTGGCCGCAGCCATGGCCTGCATCATAACCTGTTTTGCTGTGTCGTCGATCAGCGGCCCCATCAATGTATCCGGATCCATGGGATCACCGATCTTGATCTGCTCATAGGCATGGACCAGTTTTTTTACAAAGGTCTGCTTGATACTGTTATGAATGATAATGCGGCGGGTGGAGGTGCACCGCTGGCCGGCCGTGCCCACAGCCCCGAAGAGGGTGGCACGCAGCGCCATGTCCATGTCACAGTCTTCCGTGACGATGATGGCGTTGTTGCCCCCCAGTTCCAGCAGGGACCGGCCCAGACGGGCCGCCACAGTGGTGGCCACCTTTTTTCCCATGGCTGTGCTGCCGGTGGCGCTGATCAGGGGAATGCGGCTGTCCTGGAGCATGGCATCCCCCACATCGGCCCGGTTTCCTATAACCAGGTTGAACACCCCGTCAATATCGTATTTGTCCACCACCGGTGCAATGATGTTCTGAATGGCAATGGCGGTGAGGGGGGCTTTGGAACTGGGTTTGAACAGAACAGCATCTCCGCACACGGCAGCCACCAGGGCATTCCAGGACCAGACCGCAGCCGGAAAATTAAAAGCGGTGATAATGCCGACTATCCCTAATGGATGCCACTGCTCATACATCCGGTGGGAAGGTCTCTCACTGTGCATGGTCAAGCCGTACAACTGGCGGCTGAGCCCAACGGCAAAATCAGCAATGTCTATCATCTCCTGGACTTCCCCTTCTCCTTCGGCCCGGATCTTTCCGGTCTCCATGCTGATCAGAGCGCCCAGGCTCTGCTTTTTATCCCGCAGGGCATTGCCGATTTCCCGAACAATCTCCCCCCGCCGGGGGGCGGGCATCATCCGGAATTTTTCAAATGCGGCAGAAGCCCTGCTGACAACCGCTTCATAATCATGGGCCTGTGCCTGTATCACGCTTGCAATGGGCTGGCCCGTGACAGGAGAATACGATACCAGTTCTTTTCCCAGGGTATGAATCCGGCCCCAGGTTGCGCCGGTAGCGGCCCCATAATTGACCGGCTGAATATCCAGGTCATTCAAAATACTTTCTATGCGATGGTTTTCCATGGATCATCCCCCCTCATTTATTATTTCCGTTAATATATTGATAAAACCTTGCTGGTATTATAAAAGCAGTTATGGTAATAGTAAAATTCATAATATTTATATTTAACATGAATAATTTAGATGATTAAGGGCGATATGGATCTGTATCACCTGAAAACATTTTTCACCCTGGGCAAAATCCGTAATTTTACCAAAACCGCAGATCACCTGCACATTACCCAGAGTGCGGTGAGCCATGCCATCAAAAAACTGGAAACCTCCATTGATTCTGCATTGATAGACAGAAAAAGCAGAGACCTTGTACTGACTGACGCAGGGAAAATTCTGTTCCGGTCATGTGAAAAAATTTTCTATGAGCTGGAAAAAACCGATCAGGATCTTGCGGGGCTGAAAACACGGATACAGCT
>DATFJY010000037.1:0-12694 GCA_035268905.1 Desulfotignum sp. | reverse complement strand
AAAATGCCGTGCAGAACGGTCTGCAAAGCCGTATCCATATACTTCACCAGGATATCCGGAACCTTTCCGGAAAAGAGATCACACAACCGGCTGATATCATTGTTTCCAACCCCCCTTACAAAAAAAAAGCCACCGGGCGCGTGAACCCGGACACGGGAAAGGCTTTGGCCCGGCATGAAATAACCCTGGACATCGCCACCCTGGTGGACAGGGCAGCCCTGTTTGTGAAACCCGGCGGACAGCTCTGCCTGATTTTTCCCGCCCCCCGATCAGAGGAACTGATCCTGTGTCTCAGATCTGCAGGATTTCACCCCTGCTGGACACGCATGATCCACTTCAGGCCCACAGCCCCTGCCGCACGGGTTTTGATCAGCACTGTCAAATCAGACAATGCCCCCTGCACAACCCGACCACCCCTTTATCTCTACAACCCTGACGGCACCCCGACCGAGGAACATATCAGGCTGTTGGCTGTTGGCTATTAGCTATTAGCTGTTAGCTTTTAGCTGTTAGCGGGCAGGGACCAGCAGGGGAAAATTTGTAATTGTTTCATATGAAAGTTTTGGGTTTTCCGCTAATGCCTGACGGTTGACTGCTTATAGTTTCATCTTGTTGTGGTCTGCAGGGCATGGGTGTTTATATGAAAGCCTTCAGCCGTCAGTACTCAGCTAACAGCTAACGGCTAACAGCTTTCATATTTTGTTACTGAGGACAGACGACTTTCATACCAGTATCTGCAATGGATAGTGTTGGTCGTTGCCCTGACAAGAGCCCCTGTCGGTGTCCTGTGAACGGACCGTCAGAGCCGGAGGGGCCGTGCAGACATACAAAACAGCAGGTGCCTGTCTGCGTGACCGGTTCCTGCTTTCTTTCAGCATCCGGACAAGCGGCCCCGAAGGATCTCGGGCCGGGCACAGGACACCGACAGGGGCGGACCTGGCCCCTGGATCTGATTGTACCCTAAAACCGACGTGTACACTGAAGTGGGCCGTCCGCTGAATATAGCAAGCGACAAAAAACCCGGCACCCGCGCTGCAAATATCTGAAGCTCTGCTTTAATCCTTGACACAGGAACAAAAAAATACTAATTTACCCGGATTAATTGACAAAGGAGAGGTGACCGAGCGGCTGAAGGTGCACGCCTGGAAAGCGTGTGTATCCTAACCGGGTACCGAGGGTTCGAATCCCTCCCTCTCCGCCACCCCATGCCGGACACCATGTCATATCAGGTTTTAGCACGCAAATACAGACCCCAGGCTTTTGGCGATGTTGTGGGCCAGTCCCACGTAACCACCACCCTTGCCAACGCCATTGAACAGGACCGTATGGCCCATGCGATTTTGTTCACAGGCCCCAGGGGTACGGGAAAAACCACCATTGCCCGGATTCTGGCCAAAGCCATGAACTGTCAAAACGGTCCCACCCCCTCCCCCTGCAACCAGTGCAAAACCTGTACGGAAATCATCACCGGCCACTGCGCGGATGTGTTTGAGATTGACGGGGCATCCAACAACAGTGTGGACCAGATCCGGGATTTGCGGGAAAACGTCACCTATATGCCGTCTGTTGCTGTTTTCAAGATCTATATCATCGATGAAGTACACATGCTGTCCACAGCCGCCTTCAATGCCCTGTTAAAGACCCTGGAAGAGCCCCCTTCCCATGTCCTGTTCATTTTTGCCACCACAGAGGTGCACAAGATTCCCGCCACTATTCTGTCTCGATGCCAGCGCCATGACCTGGGCCGCATCCCGCTGGAGGCCATCTCCGGTCTGCTGCAAACCATTTGTGACAAAGAAGGGGTTGCCGTGGAGGCCCAGGGCCTGGATCTGATTGCCCTGGAAGCGGACGGATCTGTCCGGGATGCATTGAGCCTGCTGGACCGGATTGTGTCTTTTGCACCGGAAACAAAAATTGCCTATGCCACGGTGGTGGATGCCCTGGGGGTCATAGACCGCAAACTGATGTCCGACATCACCGATGCCCTGGTTGCAAAAAACGGGGCTGCCCTGATCTCTGTGGTTGAAACCATCAACGATACAGGCATGGATATAAAAAAATTTTATGGGGAAATCATTCTGCACTTCAGAAACCTGAACGTGATCAAGCTGTGCGGCCCGGATCATCCGGCAGTGAATATGACAGGCGCTCAAAAACAGCAGCTGCATAATACGGTCGCTTCTCTGCCCCGGGGATATCTGGAGATGCTGCTCCAGGTGCTGCTACACGAAGAATCCATGGTGAAATTCTCCTCCCACACCAAGACCGCTGTTGAAACCGTCCTGCTCAAACTGCTCCAGGTGCGGCCCGGCGCCCTGGTGGACCAGATCATACAAAAACTGGATGCGTTGGCCCGGCAGATGGATGCCCATACGCCTGGCCCGGCGAATACAGCGCCGGCCGGAACCGCTTCCCCGGATGTTCATGAACCGTCTTCCTCCCAACAGACCGCATATGGGCATCAGGCCTCTGCAGCCCCGCATACAGCCGTCAAAGAGCCAGGTCCGGCATCTGTGCCCGCAGTCCCGGCCGGTGAACCGGAAACCCTGGCCCCGGCACCTGAAAAAACCTGGCAGGGGTTTTTGGCCAAAATTGAAAGCACTTTGCCGTTCATATCCGCCCTGTTGTCCAAAGCCCGGGTCACAGAACCGGACCCCGGTGTGCTGGCGGTGCATCTGCACAACTGCTCCGCCTTTGACAAAAAACGGCTGGAGACCAAACAGGATGCACTGCAACAAGCGTGCAGCACATTTTTACACAAAAAATTGCAGATCCGGGTGGTGTCACAAACCAATCCACTGTCCCGGGCCGCCCCGGATCCGGCAGAAACAAAAGCCAGATATGCGGCAGAGCATCACCCGCTGGTGAAAAATGCCCGGGAGATGTTCAATGGCGACATTATCAATTATTAACCACGCAGGAGTCTTACAATGAAAAATATGAACAACATGATGAAACAGGCCCAGCAGCTGCAGAAAAAAATGCTCAAAACCCAGGAGGATCTGGCAGGCAAGACAGTGGAAGCCTCTGCCGGAGGTGGCATGGTCAAAGTGGTGGCCAACGGCAGCCAGAAAATCGAATCCATTGTCCTGGAAAAGGAAGTGGTGGATCCCGAAGATGTGGAGATGCTCCAGGACCTGGTTCTGGCAGCGGTGAACGATGCCCTGAACAGGTCCCAGGAAATGGTATCCGCTGAAATGGGCAAACTCACGGGTGGATTGAACATCCCGGGTCTGTAATGATCCATTATCCTGATGCGATCCTGAAGCTGATCGCCAGCTTTTCCACGCTGCCCGGCATCGGCAGAAAAACGGCGGAAAGGCTGACCCTTCACCTGCTGCATGCACCGGACCATGAAGCAGCCGCCCTGGCGGCCGACATCATTGCGCTCAAGTCTGCCGTGCGTATCTGTACCACCTGTTTTGCCCTCAGTGACAGGGACACCTGCCGGATATGTGATGACCCCTCCCGGGATCACGGGGTGGTCTGTGTGGTGGAAAATCCCGCAGATATGGCAGCCATTGAAAAATCCAAGGCATTTTCCGGGTCCTACCATGTACTCGGGGGAGCCCTGTCCCCCATTGACGGCATCGGCCCTGATGACATCCGGCTGGCAGAGCTTTTCAGCCGGACCGATGCGGGAACGGTCCGGGAAATCATCATTGCCACCCGCACCAATGTGGAAGGTGAGGCAACCGCCGCCTATATTCTGGACCGGCTCAAATCCCGGAATATCACCATTACCCGCATCGCTTCGGGTGTCCCCATGGGGGGGGATCTCCAGTATGTGGATCCCTTGACCATGCAGAAAGCCATGGAAAAACGCTATGGGTTCTGAATACAAAACCCCGGGGGATATTTTTTCCTGCCGGCAGTGCGGGCAGTGCTGCACCGGTTTTGGCGGCACCTATGTAACCGACAAAGACATTGTGCGCATCAGCGCATATATTGCGGCTGATCCGGATACATTTGTCACATCCTATTGCGATATGGCCGGCTCCAGGCCGGTATTGACCCAGGGGCGGGACGGGCGGTGCATTTTTTTTGATACACAGAAACAATGCACCATTCATCCGGTCAAACCCCGCATGTGCCGGGCATGGCCGTTCCTTGAAACCCTGGTGAACCATCCTGAAAACTGGGATGCCATGGCTTCGGCCTGCCCGGGGATGCAGCCCCGGGTCCCCGGGGAAGCGCTCACACGCATTGTATCCGGAGAAATTGCCAAACGCAGGGCAGCCGAGTCTGCGGACAACCGGCCCGGGACAGGAAAACAAGCGGACAGCAGCGCATGAAACCAGGAAACCAGCACACGAAATCAGGAAAGCAGCACATGCAACAAGACGCGACCGACACCGGTGAAATCATATCCCTGCTGATCAAAGAAGGCCTTCTTTCAGAGGAAAAGGCCGGGTATGCCATGCGGGTCAAATCCAAGCTGGCGCCGGACAGAACCATTATCGACACCCTTCTGGACCTGAAATATGTCGATGGAGACCAGGTCAAAAATGTGCTGCGGGCCAACCATCTCTCCCTGCGGATCGGTGACCTGCTCACTGAATTCGGCTATCTTTCCCGGGAAAAGCTGCAAACCGCCCTGAACATTCAGGAAACCCAGAAGAACAAACGACTGGGCCAGGTCATCATCGAAAACCAGTTCATGACAGAAGCCGCGTTTATCGATGCTTTGTCCATCCAGCTTGGGTTTCCGTTTGTTGATCTTTCCACCGAAGAGATTGCAGAAAGCGTGCTGGAAAACATTCCCGTAAAATGGTGCATGTCCCATAATTTTGTACCGGTGAAAAAAACCGATAACAAAACCCTTGTGGCATTTGCCGATCCCTTCAGCAAAGAGGACATCAGCGGTGCGGAAAAACTGTTCGGGCAGAATTATGTCATCGGGATAGCCCCGGCGGGCATGATTGAGAAACGCCTGGAAAAGCTGGGAACAGGCAATTTAAGGTCCAAAGCAGTGGTGGATGAAAACACCGCTATCGGCATTGTGGATTCCATCATTGCCAATGCCATCGACCAGGGGGCCAGTGACATCCACATAGAACCGTTTGAAAACAGACTCCAGGTGCGGTACCGTATCGACGGCATTCTGGTGCCGTTTAAAATGTATTCCATCGATGCCGCAGCCATGGTTTCCGCCCGGATCAAAATTTTGTGCAAGGCGAACATTGCGGAAAAACGGCGCCACCAGGGTGGCCGGATGAGCTTTGAACACCTGGGCAATCAGTTTGATCTGCGCATCTCTTTTTTTGTCACGGTGTTCGGGGAAAAAATCGTATTGCGGATTCTCAACCGCATCGACCAGATCATCAAACTCGACAATATCGGCATGGCGCCCAAAATACTGGACCGATTCAAAAAAGATGCCCTGGGCGCCCCTTCCGGTGTCATGATCATCACCGGTCCCACCGGGTCCGGCAAAACCACCACCTTGTACTCCTGCGTATCTGACATCAGCAATCCCCAAATCAGCATAGTGACGGCTGAAGATCCAGTGGAATATGTACTCCAGGAAATTTCCCAATGCTCCATTGACGAAGCCATCAACCGGACATTCGAGGAAACCCTGCGCCATATCGTCCGCCAGGACCCTGATGTGATTGTTATCGGTGAAATCCGTGACAATTATTCAGCCAATGTGGCTGTTCATGCGGCACTCACCGGTCACAAGGTGATCACCTCCTTTCACACGGAAGACAGTATCAGCGGTCTGATCCGTCTGATGAACATGGAGATCGAACCATTCCTGATCTCCTCCACCGTGGTGTGTGTCATCGCCCAGAGACTGCTGCGGCGGATATGCACCCAGTGCCGGACACCCTACAAACCCACTGCCGCTGATGTGAAATTTCTGGGCTATGACCCCGAGGACTTGGAAAAACTCACATTTACAAAAGGAACAGGATGTCCCGCCTGCAACCATACCGGTTACAAAGGCCGGGTGGGGATATATGAAACCCTTATCCTGAACGAGCTTGTCAAAGAGGCCATACTCCAGCGGAAAACCAGCTATGAACTGCGCCGGATCGCCATAGAAAACGCCGGCCTTGTCACCCTGATGGAAGATGCCCTGGCCAAGGTTTCCATGGGCATCACCACACTGGAAGAGATCTTCAGATGCGTTCCCAGGCTGCTGCAGCCAAGGCCCATCCACGAGATAAAACGGTTGTTGGGAGGATTTTAGCCTGTGCAGGAAAACGCCAGTATCATCGATATCATCAAACAGCAGATCAAAAAAGAAGACGCATTGCCGGTGCTCAACCCCCATGCGGCAAAAATCCAGCAGGCGGCCACGGCACAGCAGCCTGATTTCACGGTTCTTTCCCGGCTGATCCGCATGGACCCCACATTGACCAGCCAGGTACTCAAAACCGCCAATTCCCCGTTTTACCGGGGACTCGATGAGGTGGAAACCATCAGGGATGCGGTCATCCGCCTGGGGCAGGATGAAATGATAAACATCATCATGAAGGTGCTGCTGGCGCAGAAATTTCACTCAAAAAACCCATTGATCCAATCCTACCAGAAAAATTTGTGGACCCATTCCGTGAACGCTGCCATTGGATCACAATGGCTGGTGCGGTATCTGTCCATGACAGATATGGTCCCCAGGGCATTTATCGCCGGTCTGCTCCACGACATGGGCAAACTGTATCTGCTCACCGCTTTGGAAAAAATCATGGCAGACAAAACCCTTGACTTTTCCCCGCCTCCCCAGCTCATGGACAAAATTTTACACAACCTCCACCCCTCCCTGGGATTCAATCTGCTCACCCGGTGGTACCTGCCAGAGCCCTACCGGATTGTTGCCAGGGACCACCACAGCCCAGCATTTGACACAGGCAACCTGATGCTGGCCATTGTCCGGCTGGTGAACAAAGTGTGCAACAAAATGGAACAAAACAAGCCGCCGGAAGATATTTCCAGACTGGCAAGCACCAAGGAAGCGGATATCCTGGGCGCTTCAGAAATCTGTATTGCAGAACTGGAAATCGCCCTGGAAGATGCCGGCACCAAAACGCCCATGGCCTGAAACATCACTGCCGGGCCATGTCGGCAAACTGCCGGGCTATACTGTCCCGTTCATACACGATTTCCACCCGCCGGTTCAATGCCCTGCCCCGGGCCGTATCATTGGTGGCAACCGGATGGTAATGGGCATATCCCTCTGCGGACATATACCGGGGCGGCACCCCGTTATCCTTCAGCAGCCGAACCACCCGGGCTGCCCTTGCAGCAGACAATTCCCAGTTGGAGGGAAACGTGGCAGAGGATATGGGGGAACTGTCTGTGTGCCCTTTTATCTTCACCCGGTAAGCCAGCCTGGACAGCACAGAAGCCACCTTGCGCAGTATGTCCCGCCCTTTTTCAGAGAGCCGGGTCCCGCCGCGTGCAAACAGGAGCAGATCCGACATGGTGATCACCACCCCGGTTTCGGTCTTGACCACGCTTACCTCTCCGCCCAGCTTGTTGAACAGTACCAGCTCCCTGACCTCGGAAACGATGTCATCCAGTTCTTTTTCGATCATGCCGCCAAGTTCATCTATCTGCTGGGTTTCAGAGGGCTCTTCAGAAGGTACGGCATGCATGGTAAGCCCTTCCCTGGTACCGGCTTCCGGAACGGTCTGGGCCCCCAGGGCACTGCGCAGGGATTTGACCAGCTCTTTGTAGGTTTCCTGCTGGGTGGTACTCATGGCGAACAGCAGAACAAAAAAGCACATCAACAGGGTAACCAGGTCGGCAAATGTGGCCAGCCAGGTGGCCTGCTTTCTGGGAGGTGCTTCTTCCTCCTCCGGAGGTTTGGCCAGGGCTGTTTTCTCATCTGCCTGGGATTCATTTTCTTCAGCCATGTGGGTTGCCCATTTTTTTTACCATCAGGTGTTTGTTTCTTGTTTTTTTGTTTCGGCCAGATAAATGTTGAGTTTGTCTTCCATTAGCTTGGGGTGTTCCCCTTCCCGGATGGACAGAATGCCCTCGAAAATAATATTCATGTTGGTGATCTCTTCTGCATTTCTGCCCCGGAGCTTGTCGCTCATGGGGATGAAAAACAGGTTGGCCAGCACGGCCCCGTAAAAGGTGGTGATCATGGCCACCGCCATTTTGGGACCGATGGAAGAGGGATCATCCAGGTTGGCCAGCATCTGGATCAGGCCGATCAGGGTGCCCACCATACCGAATGCCGGTGCATATGCACCCATGGAACCAAATATTTCAGCGCCGTTGTCCAGTTTTTTCTTGGTCAGCTGCATCTGTTTCTGCATGATGGCGGCAATATCTGCGGTTTTCACCCCGTCCACCGTCATCTGCAAAGCCTGGGCAAGATAGGGGTTCCCAGTGGCCTGAATATCTCCCTCTATGGAGAGCAGCCCCCCTTTTCTGGCCTTGTTGGAAATTTCCACCAGATTTTCGATAATGTCCCCGGGATTTTCAATCTTGAAAACAAACACCTTGACAGCGGTTTTGAACACCCCCAGGAACTGGGCCAAAGGATATCCGATCATGGCGGCGGCAAATGTACCGCCCACCACAACCAGCACCGAAGGAATATTGACAAACATCATGATACTGCCGCCCAGCAATATGGTGCCCAGAACAAATCCTATTCCCGAAATAACGCCGATTACCGAAGAAATGTCCATTTTTATACCTTTATATAAAGAATATCATCCACAGGGTATTCCCTGTTGTATTGTATGATCCTGTCAATTGCGGTTTGTGTCAACACCGTATCCGCACAGAACAGCTTGGTGCCGGTGGCAGTAAAAACTGAACACCCCAGGCACATCCCCGGTGCCAGTTCTTCCAGTCCCACTTCCCGTACCTGGAAAGCATCAGATGCCATATGCTGGAGGGCATATTGCTGAAGCCGGCCTGCAACCATGGGATCCAGACGTGATCCTGCCGCATTTTCCAGGGCAGTCATCAGGTCCTCCAGGCAAAGGATATCATCCCTGTTTTTCAGGGTATCAAACAGGTCCGCACCGGCCAGAATTCTTGATGCCAATGGTATATACGTTTTTTTCAATCCCCGGGGGTATCCGGAGCCATCGGCATTTTCATGCAAATGCCTGATGATCTGTGCGGCTTTTTCAAAGGCTTTACAATGGATGAGCAGATCCGCTCCTTTCACCGGATACTGTTCCTGAATGCCCTTCTCAAAAGCGGTCAGCCGGTCAAAAGACATTGCCGCTGTATCCCTCGGCATGAAAACAAGCCCGATTTCATGCAACATACCAGCTTTGTGAAGATTCTCCAACTTTTTTTCATTAAATCCCAGGCGTTTGCCCACATAACAGGCAATATGGGCCACCCGCTCCCCGTGGCCGCGGCTGGTTTCCACACGGTTCTGGATCAGCCGGACCAGCAGTTTTTCATATCCGTCTGTATGCTGGTTCAGGGCATGCTTCAGTTCCTGAACACGGGTGTTGAGATGGCTGCGTTCCCGGGTCATGTGATGGATCTGCTTCAAGGCATTGTTGAGACTGGTTTTTTCAGAAGACAATTCCTTTTTGACAGAAAAAAGATGCCGCTTGAATCTGTCCAGATAGGTACGGGCCTGCTGAATGGTCTGTTTATGGGCAAATATCTGTTGTTCCAGGGTTCTGTGCCTGAGATAGGCATGAGACAGATATTGGATCTCCCGGGTCTGAACCGGCCGTGGTATGACCTCATCACAGCCCCATGCCCTGAGGCGGCATCTATCTTCCATGGTCACCGATGCATCCATGACCAGGAAGAATCCGGGTGTAAAGGTGAACGGGATATCATCCAGCTGCCGGATCCAGGTTTTTATCTTTTCCATGGCAGTGCCGGATCCCGGGTCCACCAGTACAATATCCGGATGAAAAGTATTGACAATCTCAAGACACTGGTCCCTGTCCCGGGCATACCGGACATGAAAGCCTTCTGCTTTTTCAAATGGATCCGCCATGCCGGTTTCTTTGGTGTCTGTCACAAAAAGCACGGATATGGCATCTGTTGTCATTGCAGGCCGCATCTATCGGTGTTTTTTATTCTGTATAATCATGGAGCCACCAATCATCCCAACCGGTTTCCATGATACTGCGGGCCATTTTTCGGCCGGTTTCTGTTTTGAGCCGTTCCAGAACCTTCATGAGCCATTTGTCCGCAGGGGCGGCCCCGATATCCTTGAGCTTTTTCAATTCAAGAATGAATGACAGCTGATCAGCATCTTTGACCAGCCGTGCCTCTTTTGTTTCTCCCAGGTTGAATTCTGCAATCAGTGATGTGATATCTCCACCAAAGGGCAGATCTTTTGTCAGCTGTGCAATTGCCCTGGATTCATCTGTGCTGGAATACTGTTTCTGGACATAGTTGAAATCCCCGGTCCTGGCCTCTGCCATATCATGCACCAGGGCCATGGCCATCAGGCGTTCTCCGTTGGTTTCCGGGTCCAGCCGGGCCATGACAAAACAGATAAATGCTGTGGTAAAACAATGCTCTGCAATGCTTTCCTGCCCTGCACCCAAAAAGGCATACCCTGACCGGTTCAGATCCTTCAAGATCCGTGCTTCAAACAAAAGATTGGCAATCTGCTTCATTTTTTATGAATCCTGGTAATTTCAGGTAACAATTCTTGACTTTTATAGAACAGGCGTGTGAATAAAGTCAAGAATTCACAAGCACCCCTGGATATTTGCCATAGGTGCATCCGGTTTTGCAGCGTTCCATGGGGGGGGTGTCCTCGTCCCAAGCCCGCCCCTGGCGGTATGCTGTGCCCGGGCCGAGATCTTCCGGGGCCGGTTTTCATACCTTTTTCAACAAAGGAACCGTTCACCAGTTTACGGTTCTGTCATCCCGGCGTGTCTGCTGGCCCCTCCGGCTCTGACGATCCTGTCACAGCATACCGCCAGGGGCTCCCTGAAAAGGTCCTTGTGATACACGATTCTTTATGGCAAATATCCAGATGCACCCGAAAGGGTCATGAAAACTGATCCCAGGTCGTACGCAGAATTTCCTGGTAGGTGGTCCTGCCCTGGCGCATTTTCTGGATCCCGTCCTGCCGCAGCAGCACCAGGCCCTCTTCCATGGCTTTGCTGCGCATGGCTTTCAGGCTGCCGTCCGGAGTGCTCATGCCTTTGAGTGATTCCGTATAGGGCAGTACTTCATAGATACCGATCCGGCCTTTGTAACCGGTTCCACGGCACTTGTTGCATCCTTTTCCATGGCGGAGTCTGATGGTACCGTTTTTTGCAACATCCAGCCCCAGTTCCGAAAGCGCTTTGGCATCCATTTCAATGTCCTGGATACAATAAGGACAGATTTTGCGTACCAGGCGCTGGGCAACAATGCCGTTCAGGGAAGCATGCACCAGATACGGTGGAACACCCAGATCCAGCAGCCGGAACACAGCGGAAACACTGTCATTGGTGTGCAGCGTGGACAACACCAAATGCCCGGTCAAAGCAGCCTGCACCGCAGCCTGTGCTGTTTCAAGGTCCCGGATTTCCCCCACCATGATAATATCCGGATCCTGGCGCATGATATTGCGCAGCACCGACCCAAACGTTACATCGACCGCAGGCTGCACGGAAATCTGGTTGAACTCCTCATGGATCATCTCGATGGGATCTTCAATGGTGATAATATTCACCTCAGCCGAGGACAGCATACGCAGGCTGGAATACAGGGTGGTGGATTTGCCCGACCCGGTGGGACCTGTCACCAGTACAATGCCGAAAGGCAGGGTGATCAGTTTTTTGTATTTGGCAAAATCCTGCCCGGAGAATCCCAGTTTTCCCAGGTCCTGAAACAAAACATCCGGATCCATGATCCGCATCACCACTTTTTCACCAAATGCCACCGGAATAGTGGACACCCGGATTTCCACCTCGGTTTCCGCTTTGACCATTTTGATGCGGCCGTCCTGGGGCCGTCTTTTTTCCGCCATGTCCAGACCTGACAGGGTTTTAATGCGGCTGACAACTGCATTGTGCAGCTGTTTGGGCAGTTTGTACACCGTATGCAGGACACCGTCAATGCGCATGCGCACCAGGCAGATATCTCTTTTGGGCTCGATGTGGATGTCGCTGGCTTTCTGGTCAAAGGCGTAGGTGAACAGGTGGTTGACCGCATTGACAATGTGCTGGTCCGTGGGCGGCAGGTCATCCTGGGGGGCCAGGGTGACAAACCGCTCCAGATTCCCCAGATCCACCCCTTTTCCGGAGAACAGGTCCTGGGCCGCTGAAATGGAATGCCGGAACCCGAAAAACTCCTGAATCAGTTTTTCAATATCCGACCTGGGGCTGAGCATGGGGACCACCTTGAGTTTTGACACCATTTCCACATCTTTTATGGCGTCAATATTAAAGGGATCAGGGGTAGCCACCATGAGTTTGCCTGCCGCAACCTTTACAGGCAAAAGCAGGTGTTTCCAGGCAAATGATTTTGAAATGAATCCTGTCACCAGATTCAGATCCAGATCCAGGGGGTCTACTTTGATGAAATCCAGTTTCCATGCCCCTGCCAGGGTACGGTAAATCATATCTTCATCCAGAAAAGTATCCGGCTGGTTCCTGGATTTTGGCCTGAGGTGGACCAACACATCGATGAGGGTCATGCGGGTGACCGCCTCCTGTCTGGAAAGTCCCTTATACACACTGTTTTGGCCGGCGTTATAGAGACTGTCTTTCACCCCTTTTTCCCGGCGTATCAGATC
>DATFJY010000036.1:0-4301 GCA_035268905.1 Desulfotignum sp. | reverse complement strand
CCTGGGCAATATTGCCGAGGTGATCAAAAGAACCGCCTGCAAGGTCACCCGGGTGGGGGAACTTATCGGCAGGGAAGTGGCAAAAAACTTAGGCGTGCGGTTCGGGGTGGTGGACCTTTCCCTGGCACCCACCCCCACCGTGGGGGACAGCATTGGTGAGATTTTCCAGGCATTAGGTTTAAGCCACATCGGGGTGCCCGGCTCCACAGCAGCCCTGGCCATGCTCAATGATGCCGTTAAAAAAGGCGGGGCATTTGCCTCCTCCCATGTGGGGGGGTTGAGCGGGGCATTCATACCGGTGAGCGAAGATTTGAACATCGCCCATGCAGCCCACCAGGGGTATTTAGCCCTGGAAAAGCTCGAAGCCCTGACATCAGTGTGTTCTGTGGGGCTGGACATGGTGCCGGTGCCCGGAGACATCACAGAAGAAACCCTGGCCGGCATCATTGCCGATGAAATGGCCATCGGCATGATCAATGCCAAGACCACGGCCTGCCGCATCATCCCGGTGCCCGGCAAAAAAGCCGGGGAAAGCGTGCATTTCGGCGGTCTTTTAGGGGAAGCAAAGATCATGGCTGTGCCCCATATGAAGGAAACCAATGCCTTCATGCGGTACGGCGGCAGAATCCCGGCCCCCATCCACAGCCTGAAAAACTGACCCAATTACCCCATAACCAAGACCGATCCAAACACCATGCCCAAAAAAACTGCTGACAAATTCAATTCTGACAAATTCGATTCTGACAATATGCACGCTAATTCTGCAGACACAACCGCCCCTGATACCATGCATACAAAATCTGACAACACCAACGTTACTGCTTCGGAAACCGATTCTCCTCCTGGGCCGAAATCTGCATCTTCCCCTTCTCCGGAAACCGATAACCGGGTCAATTACGGCATTGTCCTGGTGATCACCCTGGTGCATTTTTCCGGTGATTTTTACTCCTCTTTTTTTGCGCCGCTGCTGCCCGCTTTTGTGGACAAGCTGGGGCTGACCCTGGCCCAGGTGGGGCTGCTCACAGGACTGGTGCGGCTGCTGGCCTTCATGATCCAGCCGGTGGTGGGGTATCTGTCGGACCGGTATGAAAGCCGGTGGTTCATCTTTACCGGGCTGTTTCTGGCATTTTTCTGCATCCCGTTTTCCGGGCTGGCCCCCAATTTCTGGGTCCTGCTCCTGGTGCTGTGCCTGGGGTCCCTGGGATCTTCCATGTTCCACCCGGCCACCACCGGCATGGTGCCGTTGTACAGCGGCAACCGGACCGGTTTCTGCCTGTCCATATACAACACCGGCGGCACCCTGGCCTTTGCTTTGGGCCCTGTGTTCATCACCTGGTATGTGGCACGCTACAGCCTGGAGGCCATGCCCTGGACCATGATCCTGGGGCTTGTGGCATTTTTGTTCTGCCTCAAATACCTGCCCACGCCGCAGAGCGAAAACCTTTCCCACATGGGGTTTTTCAAATCCCTGAAAGTCACCATAGGCCCTGTGTACAAGACCATCTTTCTCATCTGGCTGGTCATGTTTCTGCGGGCGATCACCGGCCAGGCGTTCATGACCTTCATGCCCATTTACCTGGCTGACACCGGCCATCCGCTGCCCAGCGTGGGGCTGATCGTATCCTTTTTCATTGTGGCCGGTACCTTGAGCGGGCTTTTGGCCGGGTATCTGGCAGACCGCACCGGATTTAAAAAGATCTTTTTCATCTCCCATCTGCTCATGGCCCCGGCCCTGATGCTGTATCTGTATCTGCCCGGCCCCTATGTGTTTGTCGGCGCATTTTTTGCCGGATTTTTTGTGCTGGCCTCCCTGCCCCTGGGCGTGGTCATGGCCCAGAAACTGGTGCCCCGGTCCAGGGCCATGGTCTCCAGCCTGATGATGGGATTTGCCTATGGTCTGGGCGGGGCTTTGTCCCCGGTTGTGGGCTCCCTGGCAGACATGTACACCATTGAAACCGTGCTGCTGTACACGGCATTTATTCCCTTGATCAGCCTGGTGTTCATTGCCATGTTTCCCAGGGTCTCCTGATCACCATGTCCCTGGTTGTTCTGGTCCAGCCGCCTGTCCAGGATTTTTATCTCACCAAAAAGCGCACCATCCCCTATGGGCTGCTGTCCATGGCCGCCAGCCTCAAAGCCCGCGGATATGCGGCAGCGATCCTGGACAGCCTGGCTGCGGACAAGGCCAAACCCCTGGCACTGCCGGATGAATTTGCCTTTCTGTCACCCTTCTACGGCCGGCCGGACCAGTCCCTGTTCTGTTTGTTCCACCAGTTCCGCCATTTTGGCTACAGTTTTGAACACATTGCCCGCACCGTGCAGCAGCAGCAGCCGTTTCTGGTGGGAATCTCTTCTTTGTTTTCCCCGTACCATGCCACTGCCATGGCAACCGCCGCCGCCATCCGCCAATCGAACCCGGAGATCCCCATTGTCATGGGGGGCCACCACCCCACACTGTTTCCTGAAGCAGTTGCTGCCGCACCATATGTGGATTATGTGCTCCGGGGAGAGGCCGAAGAAACCCTGCCCCTGCTGTGCAGGGCCCTGGAACATGGCATGCCGGTTGACCGCATCCCGGGCATAGCGTTCCAGGACAATGGAAAGATAACGGTCAATCCCCCCCACTGGACCCCCGACCTGTCCCGGCTCCCCCTGCCGGACCAGAAAAACCAGGGCTATTACCGCCGCAAAAACCAGGATGCCCTGGTCATCGTTGCCAGCCGCGGATGCCCCATGCCCTGCTCCTACTGTTCTGTTTCTGCCACATCATCCCATGGAACATTCCGGCGGCGGCCGGTGTCAGATGTACTCCGGGAAATACAAACCCCCGCAGACACCGGAGAAATCGGGTTCATCGATTTTGAAGATGAAAACCTGAGCCTGGACAAACCCTGGTTCCTGGCGCTCCTGGCCGGCATCAGAAAGATATTCCCGGACAAACAGGTGGAGCTGCGGGCCATGAACGGCCTGTTCCCCCCGTCCCTGGATGCGGAGACCATCACCGCCATGGCAGACACGGGGTTCAAAACCCTGAACCTGTCCCTGGGATCTGCCTCCGGAACACAGCTGCAAAGATTCAAGCGGCCGGATGTCCGGGCCGCCCATGACCGGGCCATTGCCCTGGCCCGGAAAAATAATCTCGCCTGCGTTTCCTATATCATTGCCGGCGCCCCAAACCAGACCCCGGAAGATTCCCTGAAGGACCTCTTATATCTGGCTGCCCGCCCCACCCTGGCCGGCCTGTCCATCTTCTACCCCGCCCCCGGCAGCCAAGATTATGACAAATGCCGCTTCCTGGGCATTCTGCCGGAAAACTTCTCCCTGATGCGCAGCACCGCCTTCCCCCTTGACCACACCACCTCCCGGCTCCAGGCCGTCACCCTGCTGCGGCTGTGCCGGATCCTCAACTACATCAAACACCGCATTGACACAGGCCTTGCCCTGCCCGCACCCGAGGCCCCGCCATCTGACGTTTCCGCCTTGGGCATTGATTGCACTTCGACCAGGATTTCACCATCAATAAGCGTTTCTGCAACAGAAACAAAAGAATCCTTTCCCGCCGACCCCTCCACCAACAGAGACACCATCAGTGAAAAACTGCTCGCCTGGTTTCTATTCGATGCCAAAATCCGGGGAATGGACAAAGACGGTCAGATTTACCTCCACAAAACAGACCCCATTCTGTGCCGCACCTTCATAACAGCAATACACGAAATCCCCCTTTCCGGTGTGCATTGTTTACCTGCACTGCACTGAAGACACATGTCTGCCATAGGCCTTCCGCTTCAGTTCCTGTCAAAATAACAAGAACATGAAAAGGGCCTATTGGGTTGGGGATTTCCTGCGTTGGCCTTTTTTCGATTTATTGAAGCCCGCCCCCTGGGTGTACCTTGCGCCCTGCCCGAGATTATCATCTGACGGTCTGGTCACAAGGCACACCCAGGGGGCTTGTGTAAATCAGGTGGCATGCCATTCATATGCGATTGTCGGGAACATTTTTTAAACGATTCACACGAATTTCTGTTCGGTCTGGTGAACGAAATACCAAAAAATGCCAGGAAGTGCATTCCATATACGAGATCGGGGCTCTGGCAATGTGGTTCAAAGACTTTTCGTAAATATCAGTGTCAATTTGAAAACCGTGACCGCAGATTCTTTGAGGCAATTTTCCGGAAAGGTTCAACTTGGAATCATCGACTAGTGTTTGGCGGAGCCTGCTGCCTGCACCGTATTTTGCAGCCGGTTGTTACACGGTGTTGGCATGCCCGGCGTTAAGAACGGCAAACTGTTTGAGGACCAAC
>DATFJY010000035.1:0-6318 GCA_035268905.1 Desulfotignum sp. | reverse complement strand
GATGCCGGCCCAGGTCAATGGATGCAAACTCCCCGGCCCGGCCGGCATCCATCCGTGCTGCCCCGATGTGCACACTGCCCCGCAAAAATGTGCCCGTGGTAATGACCACACACCCTGCCTGGTATGCAAACCCGGTCATGTCCACAATGCCTTTTACACAGCTGTCTTCTATGACCAGATCCCTGACCATGCCCTGTTTCAGGTCCAGGTTCGGGCAGGTTTCCAGCACAGCCTTCATGTGCCGGGAGTAAAGGTTTTTATCATTTTGTGTCCGGGTGGAATGGACGGCCGGGCCTTTTCTGGTGTTCAAGGTCCGGTACTGGATGGCGGAGGCATCGGTGACCAGCGCCATGTGGCCGCCCAGGGCATCGATCTCCTTGACCAGCTGTCCCTTGGCCATACCGCCTATGGACGGGCTGCAGGGCATGGCCGCTATCTTGTCCAGGTCGATGGTCACAAGCAGGGTGGCACATCCCATGCGGGCTGCGGCAAGGGCAGCCTCGCACCCGGCATGGCCCGCTCCCACCACAATCACATCATATGTTTTCATAAAAAAATTCATAACCTGTTATAATATGAATGATATGGCGTTAAATCAACAAGAATTTCACAGTGTTTTAAAATTGCCGGTCTGAATTAATTTGATAACCCTGAGGGGTGAAATTGATGGATTGCCGGTTAGAATGAATTCACCGTGAAGAAAGGGTACTGCTGTTTGATCTTTTTGGCGTAAAAATGATAGACTGAGGTATCTGGAGCAGATGATACATTGATCATTTTATAGCGTATAACGGATGGACCAGGTATATTGGAAAAAAAGAAACGGTATACAGATTATAACAGCCACCTGCGGGACATTTTCGGGGAACGGGTACAAAAAATTGCTGTGGATGCAGGTCTTACCTGCCCCAACCGGGACGGGACCCTGTCTGACGCAGGCTGTATTTACTGCAATGCCAAAGGATCCGGTACAGGGGCCTTTGCAAAGGGAATGGGCATCAGGCAGCAGATTGAAGCAGGCAAAATTCCCATGATGAAAAAATACAAGGCCAAAAAATTTCTGGCCTATTTCCAGTCCTATTCCAATACCTATACCAGTGTGGACCATATGCGCCAGATGTTTGATGCGGCATTGTCCTGTGAAGGGGTGGTGGGCATGGCCATCGGCACCCGGCCGGACTGTGTTGACAAGGAAAAACTGGACCTGATCGCATCCTACACCAAAAATTATCTGGTCTGGCTGGAGTACGGGCTGCAGTCTGTTCATGATGTCACCCTGCAGCAGATCAACCGGGGCCATCGGTTTCAGGATTTTCTGGATGCCGTGTCCCTGACCCGGGGAAAAGGGATTCATATCTGTGCCCATGTCATTTTGGGGCTGCCCGGAGAAACCCGGGAGATGATGCTGGAAACTGCCCGGTATCTGGCCCGGGCCGGGATCAATGGTATCAAGCTTCACCTGCTGTACGTGATCAAGGGCACCCCTCTGGACACCATGTTTCTGGCCGGCCGGTACCAGCCCATGGAACAGGCGGCCTATGTGGAAACGGTCTGTGATTTTCTGGAGCTGCTGCCGGCAGATATTGTTGTTCAGCGCATCACAGGAGACCCCCATGGCAGTGAACTGCGGGCCCCGGCCTGGGCCGGCCGGTACAGAGAAACCTTTAACCGTATCCAGCAGACCCTGGAAGACCGGGATGCCTTTCAGGGCAAACAATATATTTTGGAACAAACGTTGAGTGAAAAGTTGAAAAAATAGCGGAAAAAAGCAGATTGCCGGGAAATGGTCATGGCTGCACAAAGGTGGGAAAGCCCTGTGAAACAGATTCTGCAAAACCGGCCGGTTTTTTTTGGATAATCAGGCATTCCACATCTTCCAGGCGGTTTACCAGGGCCAGGCCCTCTGCGGGATCCATCACCATGAGGGCGGTGGCCAGGGCATCGGCAAAGGTACAGGTGCCGGCGATGACCGAGGTGCTGACCACCTGGTTGTCCACAGGAAACCCGGTTTTCGGGTCGATGATGTGGGAATAGACCCTGCCCCGGAATTCAAAGAAATTGCGGTAATCGCCGCTGGTGGCAATGGCCTGGTTTTCCAGGGTGATCACTTTGGAAAATTGGACATCTGAACCGGTTTTCAATGGATTGGTGATCCCCACGGACCAGGGTTTTTTGTGGCGGTTGACCCCTGATCCATACAGTTCGCCCCCGATTTCCACCAGAAAGTTGTCCATACCCGACAGGGTCAGCACCCGGGCAATGGCATCCACCCCGTATCCCTTGGCTATGGACCCCAGATCCAGGGTGATGCCTGGTTTTGTTTTTGTAAGGTGGTTGTTTTCCCGGACCAGGTATTGAAATCCCGTCAAAGACAGGGCCTGGGTGACAGCGGCCGGATCCGGCGGAGCGTCGGCGGGGTTCCGGGTGCCGAACCCCCACAGGTCCACCAGGGGTTTGACCGTGCCGTCCCAGGCCCCGTTGGTGAGGGTGAAAACCGCTGCGGCCGTATCCATGATCCGGGCAAAATCACGGGACATCCGGAAAGGCTGGTCTGCACCGGTCCGGTTGAACCGGGACAGATCACTGTCTGGATCATACATGGACAGCCCGGCATTGATCTGTGCCAGCCGGGTATCGATTTTTTTCTGCCACAGGGCAATGGACTGTTTTTTCGCAGACACCAGCTTTACCGTGTAAAACGTGCCCATGGTTTGGCCCTGGATTGTATATTCCCCGGCCGGGGCAGTTTTGGTGAAGCAAAAAGATATGATGCAGACCAGGCAGAGGACCAGGCACCTGGAGGCGGTTTTCATGCGGTTTGTCCCTTGTTTTTATGGGTTATGCCGGTCATAATACCCCAGCTTTCGGCTTTGCTCAAGCCTTGAATGGGTTTCTGTATGTTTGTCATAAGTGCATCACATTTTCATCGGTCCATGGGGTATCCTTGTCCCAGGCCCGCCCCTGGAGGTGTGCTGTGCCCGGCCCGAGATCTTACGGGGCCGCTTACCGTACCTTTTCCCAGCAAAGGAACACATCACTCGTGTAGGGTTCTGTCATCCAGGCATGTCTGCCGGCCCCTTCGGATCTGACGGTCCTGTCACAGCACACCGCCAGGGGCTTCCTGCCAAGTTCCTTGGAATACACAATCCATTACAGCAAATATCCAGTGGGATTTGCCGGTTTGTCGGGCTTCTGATTGGGAGAATGCACCTGCAGACAAAATGGCCAATGACGCTGGATTTTTTTTGTGGTAAAAGAACATGTCAGGGAAAACCAGATGAACCAAAAGGATAAGATATGACAACCACCGGCACAGGCCCCTTTGATATCCCCAATATCCGCTGGTTCATAGCGTTCCGGATTTTTTTTAATTCCCGGTTTTATTATCCGGTTTTCACCATTTTGTTTCTGGATTTTGGCCTGACCGTGGCCCAGTTTTCCGTTCTCAATGCGGTATGGGCCGCCACCATCGTCCTGGCGGAGGTGCCGTCCGGGGCATTTGCCGATGTCATCGGCAGAAAACGGCTGCTCAATTTTGCCGCAGGGGTGATGATCTTTGAAATCGGTATTATCAGCTTCATGCCCAGAATAGATCCGAAGGTTATATTTGCTGTGTTCCTGGTGAACCGGATGTTGAGCGGTCTTGCCGAGGCGGCGGCCAGCGGTGCGGATGAAGCCCTGGCCTATGACAGCCTGACCCGGGCGGGAATGGCCGACCAGTGGGGCCTGGTTCTGGAACGGCTCATGCGGTACCAGGCCCTGGGGTTTGTGGTGGCCATGACCACCGGGGCTGCCGTATATGATCCGAAGCTGATGGGACAGGCAGCCGATTTTTTGGGGTTCGGCATTGTCCTTACCCAGGATATCACCATGCGTTTTCCCCTTTACCTGACCTTTGTCCTGGCCCTGCTGGCATTCTTCTCCACACTGAAAATGACCGAAGTTGAGGCAAGCCCTGCAGACAAAGAAACCGGCAATCTGAAGCAGACCCTGGCCATGACTTTTGCGGCCGGTGCCTGGATTGTGCAGACCCCGTTCGTTTTTGCAGTCATGCTTTTCGGCATGCTGTTTGACGGGGTCATCCGCATGGTCATCACCCTGTCCAGCCAGTATTACCGGATGATCGAGATTCCGGAATCCATTTTCGGCCTCATGGGGTCCGGCGTTGCCCTGCTGGGCATGGTGATACCCAAAATAGCCCGGCAGATTGCGGAAAACCGCTCACCTGTCCAGGCCCTTTTTGTGACGGCACTCCTGGCTGGTGCAGGGCTTGTGTCCATGAATTTTTTCTGGCCCTGGATCGGTCTGGTGCCGGCTTTGCTCACGTTTTCTGCCATGTATTTTACCGGATTTTTTGTCAGTTTCTATGTAAACCGGGAGGCGGACTCCCGGCAGCGGGCCACGGTATTGAGTTTCAAGGGCCTGTCCTACAACATTTCCTACGGGGTGCTGGGGATACTCTACGCCCTGGTATTGAAGCTGGCAAAAGCTGGTCTGGATCCGGTGGCTGACCTGTCTTCAGAAACAATGGAAAACCTGGTATTTGTGGAGACCTTTTTCTGGTTCCCTTTGTTTTTCATTGCCGGGTTTATGGTACTTGGTGCAGTGTGTGCGTGTTTTTTCAACCGGTTCAAACGGCAGGAAAGGCGGTAAAGCAGGTTCGGCAGCCCCTGACTGATAATGACTGGATATGTGCCATCGTTATGCCTAGACCTATGAGGAGCCGCTGGCGGTATCCTGTGCCCGGCCCGAGACCCTGCGGGGGCCGGGGCCCATGTGAATAATGGATTTCAACAAACCATTTGCCGATAGATAGCTTTCCGGCATATTTTACCAGGCCCCCTCCGGCTCTGACGGTCCGTTCACAGGATACCACCAGGGGCTCTCCCTAGCGTGGGCGCTGCTATAGCAAATATCCAGACAAGGACTTGCGCATTGACACAGTGCGCGCTTCGGTGATAAAAAAGGCAAAAAACCGTGAACGCCCTGCCGACTGGATAAACATACCATGGACATCCCCATTGATTTTGACCGGATCACCCGGTTGTTCGAGACCGCCCGAAGCGAGGGCCGGTATTTTCTCTATGAATATGAGGTATATCAGCTGCTGGCCTGCTCCGGTGCGGAAACCCCGCCGAAAAACCGCCTGCTGACCAGGGGAGAGCGGTTTTCCGATGAAGCGCTTACCGCATTGCCCGGGGACCGGTCTGTGTTGAAAATCGTGTCCCCCGCCATCATCCACAAAACCGAAGTAGGGGGTGTCCGGATTGTGGAAAAAGATGCCAATAAGATCCGGTCAACGGTGCGGCGCATGTTTTATGAAGTGCCGGAAGCGTATGCTGCCTGGGTCCGGGACCAGGACCTTGCCGGCCCCTACCGGGGTCTGACCGGAGAATCACTGGTCACCGCAGTTGCAAAGGATATCAAAGGGGTGCTCCTGGTCCAGTACATGCCGCCCGATTCCCAGGCATTCGGCAATGAACTCATTGTGGGGCTGCGCCATACAAGGGAGTTCGGCACCATCCTCAGTGCCGGGCTGGGGGGAACAGACACGGAGCTGTATGCCAGGCGGTTCAGGAAGGGCCAGGCCATTGTGGCGGCCTCCACCGCCATGGAAGACGGCCCCGGTTTTTTTCAGCTGTTCCGCCACACCATCTCTTACCGAAAACTGGCCGGCCTGACCAGGGGGCAGCGGCGGATCGTCACAGATGAACAGATCATGGAGTGTTTTGAATCCTTTGTGCGCATCGGCAATTTCTATTCCCGGGCAAATCCAAATGCCCCCTTTATTATTGCGGAACTGGAGATCAATCCCTTTGCCTTTACCGATTACCTCATGGTGCCCCTGGACGGTCTGTGCCGGTTTTCCCTTCCCGAAAAACAGCCGGGACAGCGGCCGGTGGCAAAAATAGAGCACCTTTTGCATCCTGTGAGTATCGGTATCATCGGGGTGTCTGCCACCCGGAAAAATTTCGGGCGCACCATCCTGGACAATATCCTGGCAGAAGGGTTTGACAAAGACCAGGTGGTGGTGTTTAAAAAAGATACAGATCGCATAGACGGGGTGCGCTGCCTGGACGGACCCGCCAGCCTGGAAAATGACAGGATACCCAAACTGGACCTGTTTATTGTGGCGGTGGGGGCATCCCAGGTGCCGGATCTGGTGGAAGAGATCATCCGCAGGGATGCGGCCCGGGCCGTCATGCTGATTCCCGGTGACATGGGAGAGACAAGAGACAGCCAGGACAGGGCCCGGCAGGTGGTGGAGCAGATCCGTGCGGCCCACACGTTGGAAGGCGGCGGGCCGGTTTTTCTGGG
>DATFJY010000034.1:0-5982 GCA_035268905.1 Desulfotignum sp. | reverse complement strand
CAGAAACCGAACCCGGCCGCCGTATCACCGTGCCGGTGCAGGTGCGCCGTTCTGACGGCAGCATTCCGTCTGATGCCCATATCACCCTGGCAGCCGTGGATACAGGAATTCTCAATCTCACCGGGTATGATACCCCGTCTCCTTTTGCTTATTTTTTCCAGCCGCGCCAGTATGGGCCTGATATCCATGACATGTACCAGAAACTGATAGAGACCGGGGATGGCGGATGGGCCAGACAGCGGTTCGGCGGGGATGCCCCCACCCTCTCCAGGGGCGGGGACCGGCCGGCCACCGATGTGCAGATCATCTCCTTACACCGGTCAGCCGTTGCCGCAGATGCAGACGGCATGGCCCTGTTTCACCTGGATATGCCGGCATTCAACGGCCGGGTCCGGCTCATGGCTGTGGCCCATACGGCCGCGGATTTCGGGTCCGGGGACCATGAACTGACCCTGGCCTCTCCTCTGGTGACCCAGATGACCATGCCCCGGTTTCTGGCGGCAGGAGACCATGCCCGGCTGCACCTGGACCTGCACAACCGCACCAGCACCAGCCAGGATATTTCCCTGGTCCTTGCCGCAGGCCTGCCCCTGGAAATCCAGGGCCCGGCAGATATGAATCTTCGACTGGCACCGGATGAGCAGCAGTCAGTGTCCATCCCGGTGGCTGCCAAAACCGCCCCGGGCAGGTCAACCATCACCTGCGCCATCCAGGGGCTTTTGGTGGAAGGAGAGCAGCGCACCCTGGAGCGGTCATGGTTTCTGGAAACCCGGCCTGCCTATCCCGCCCTGACAACGGCATGGCACAAAACCCTGGCACCGGGGGCATCTTTTGTAATGGAACCGGCCCGGAACCTGATTCCAAAAACCATTGACTTGCGGGCAAGCCTGGGGTCTGCCCCGCCCCTTTTTGTATCAGACCATGTCCGAATCCTGGATGCCTATCCCTACGGCTGCCTGGAACAGACAGTCAGCAGCCTGTTTCCCCATGTGATCCTGGGCAGCGCAGACATGGCGGAACTGGGGGTAACGTCAGCATCTGGTGATGCGGTGTATGACAAGATCCGCCGGGGCATCCAGCTGGTGGGGGAAAAGCAGAAAACCGCCGGGGGATTCGGCCTGTGGGACAGCAGCGGGCCGGAAAATGCCTGGCTGACTGCCTATGCCGTGCATTTTCTGATCCAGGCCCGTCAGGCAGGATTTGCCGTGCCGGAACAATCTCTGACAAAGGCCCTGGACCGGCTGCTGGTGTTTGTCCGGCGGCCCGGGGCCATCCCCTGTGAAAGGTATTATCCTCCCGGTCCCTACAGGGCATCGGTGCAGGCCTATGCCGCTTTTGTTCTGGCCATGTCACAGTCGTTGACCCTGGGGGATGCCCGGGCGGTGTTCCAGGGGGCACAGGATCAGATCCAGGGTGCCCTGGCCTTTGTCCATGCCGGCCTGGCCCTGCATCTTGCCGGGGACACGCTGCTGGCGGCACATGCGTTTGACCAAGCCCTTCAGACCAGGCGGCCGGAAAATAGATTTCTGGGGGATTTCGGGTCTGATCTCCGGGACCTGGCTGCGGCCTTTTACCTGGTTTCTGTGCATGCCCCGGACTACCAGCACCGGGATGGGTTCCTGGCGGCACTGGTGCCCATGGTTTCCGAACACAAATGGTTCAGCACCCAGGAGCGCTATGCCCTGGTCATGGCAGGGATGGCCCGGCTGAAAACCCCCCAGAAAAGGTGGCAGGCCAGGGTCCTGGTAAACGGCATTCCGACGGACCTGGACCACACCAGCCAGAAAGAGGTGGCCTGGTTCGGAGACCGGGCCGGCCAGGGGGTGGAAATTACCAATACCGGACAGACTGATCTGTATGTGCATGCATTTATGTCCGGATACCCTTACCAGGCACCTGTCCCGGAATCCCGGGGCGTAACAGTGACCCGGCGGTATCTGGACATGAACGGCCGTTCTGTTTCCCTTGAACAGGCGGCCATGGGAGACTGGCTCCTGGTGGAACTGGCAGTGACGGCAGACCAGGATATGCCCCACTGCCTGGTGGTGGACCTGCTGCCGGCAGGCATGGCACTGGAAGATCCCCATCTGTCGGGCAGCATTGTGATTGACAGCATCATGGTGGATGAAAAATCCGTGGCAGACTGGCACAAGGCCCATGGCACCCGCCACACCGAGTACCGGGATGACCGGTTTGCAGCAGCCCTGAATCTTCGGGCCGAACAGGCATACCGGCGGTTTTACGGGGTCCGCCTGGTGAACCCGGGCCGGTTTCAGGTGCCCCCGCCCCTGGTGGAGGAGATGTACAAGCCCTGGATTCGGGCTGTGGGCTCCGGTGGCGGCATACTGGAAATACCGGATTTGTAAACCCGATGGTACCCGTTGAAAAACAGGGAATGGCGCACGGTGAAAGACAGGGGCCGGCCCCGGGTGCACGCCTCCTGCTCTTTAGTCTGGCAGGTGTAATTCTGCTGCTTGTCCTGCCGGCGCTTCTGTTGTGGGGTTTGGACAAGGTGTTTCCGCTCTGCCTGGATCACCGGCCCATGTCCACAGTGGTAACCGCTTCTGACAACACCCCGCTGCGGGCCTTTGCCGATCCCTCCGGTATCTGGCGGTATCCGATCACCCCGGACCAGGTGTCACCTTTGTACCTGGAGGCCCTGCTCACCTATGAGGACCGCTGGTTTACCCACCACCCCGGTGTGAATCCCTTTGCCATGATCCGGGCATGTTTCCAGAACCTGGCCGCCGGAACCATTGTGTCCGGAGGTTCCACCCTGACCATGCAGGTGGCCAGGATACTGTTTTCCTCCCCGGATGACGGGCTCTGGACAGCCAAGTTCCGGCAGCTGTTCCAGGCCCTGCAGCTGGAGATGCAGTTTTCAAAAAAGCAGATCCTGGGCCTCTACCTGACCCATGCCCCCTTCGGGGCCAACATAGAAGGGGTGTGGGCCGCTTCACAAACCTGGCTGGGAAGGGATCCCATGGACCTGACCCATGCCGAGGCAGCGCTGCTGGCAGTGCTGCCCCAGGCCCCGGGTTTTTTGCGGCCCGACCGCCACAGCACCAGGGCCAGGCAGGCCAGGGACAAGGTGCTGGACCGCATGGCCGCCTTCGGTGTATGGACAGAAGACCGGGTGCAGGCTGCGCGCCAGGAGCCGGTGGCGGCCTTCCGCTTCCAGGCCCCCATGAAAGCCCCCCTGGCAGCCCGGCGGCTGGTCCGGCAATACCCCGGCCGGTCTGTGATCCACACCTGCCTGGACTATGACCTCCAGGTGCACGTGGCATCCCTGGTGAAATCCCATGTGTCCTCATTTGCCCCCCGTCAGTCCGGTGCTGTGCTGGTGGTGGACCATGATACACTGGAAGTAAAGGCTTATGCCGGGTCAGCCGATTTTTTCAACCCCCTGGGTGCAGGGCACGTGGATATGGTGACCGCCCTGAGATCTCCGGGCTCCACCCTGAAACCCTTTGTATACGGTATGGCCATGGACAAGGGCCTGATTCATTCCCATTCGCTGCTCCTGGATATCCCCCGGTACAGGCAGGCCTATCAGCCGGACAATTTTACAGGGGGATTTCTGGGGCCGGTGAGTGTGGCAAAGGCTTTGGACCTGTCCCTGAATGTGCCGGCAGTGCAGGTGCTGGCGGCTTTCGGTCCCCGGACATTCCATGACCGGCTCAAAAACGCCGGAGCACAGCTGTCCCTGTCCGGCCCCCCCAACCTGAGCATGATCCTGGGAGGGGTGGGCACGAACCTGGAATCCCTGGTAACCTTGTATACCGCCCTCAGCCGCCGGGGGATTTCCGGCCGCCCCAGGTTGACAAAAGCTGCACCGTTACAGGAACGGTTTCTCATGGGCCCGGGGGCTGCCTATATCATAAAACAGCTGTTGTCCCGGCCATTGCCCGGCACAGAAGGGGTCAGCCGCCTGGCCGGCCAGGTTGATTTTGCCTGGAAGACCGGTACCAGTTACGGGTTCCGGGATGCCTGGGCTTTGGGAACCATGGGCACGCATACGGTGGGGGTCTGGGTCGGCCGGCCGGACGGCACCCCCTCTCCCGGCCAGTTCGGAGCAGCCACTGCCCTGCCCCTGCTGGTACGGGTGATGGAAAGCCTTCCCAAATCATCTGCCCGGGAATCCTGCCCTGGAAATGTTACCAGACAGACCATTTGCTGGCCCATGGGGCTTGCCCCTGACCAGACACCCGGGACCTGCCGGGTGCGCCATGAGGCCTGGATCCTGAACAGCTGGATTCCCCCCACCCTGACGGATCCGGACCAGGGGCCATTGCGACTGACTTTCTGGATGGATGACCAGGACAGACGGGCCGGTCTTTTCTGCGGCGGTATTTCCAAAAAAACAGTGGACCTGTGGCCCGTGGGTGCTGAACCATGGCTGCCCCGTCACTGGCGGCGGAATCAGGTGATCCCGGCGGTGTCAGATGCCTGCCCGGATATCGCCCCTTTGTCCGGAAACCGGGTACAGATTATTTCCATCAGCGACAACAGTATGCTGACCATGCCCCCGGGAAAAGCTGACCTGCCCCGCATTCCGCTGCAGGCCATGGGCGGACAGGGCCCGCTGGTATGGTATTTGAACCGGATCCCTTTGGAAACACAGAATGCCCGTGGATTGCCCCTGCCGGAACCAGGCAGGTATGACCTGGCTGTCATGGATGGTGCAGGGCAGTATGACAAAATTTCGTTTACAGTGATTTCTCCGGGTTCCTGACCCGTGCAATCCGGTGCAATGCCCTGCAATTTCCTGACCGGCCGTTACCGGACAGGATCAGGGGAGGCACCAGCAGATGGGTTCCTGCATGTCAGGACTGCGGTCAGGGAGACAAGGCCGGGCCGTTCAGTTCCCGGGCTATGATGCGCAGCCCGTCCAGGGTCAGGGACTGGTCCACCGCTTCAATGGTGGTGGAAATGCCGGCAATGAGCGGGGCCAGGCCGCCGGTGGCAATGATTTTGGGTGGCTGGCCCAGCTCTTTTTTCATCCGTTCCACCATGCCGTCCACCATGGCGGCATTGCCGTGGATGATCCCGGACTGCATGCTTTCAATGGTGTCGGTGCCGATCACCTTTTGGGGCGGGGCAAATATTTCCACTCTGGGCAGGCGGGATGCTTTTTGAAAAAGGGCTTCTGAAGAGATCATGATTCCCGGTGCAATGGCGCCCCCCAGGTATTCCCCTGCCGGCGAAATGACATCAAAGGTGGTGGCTGTACCAAAATCGATGATGATCAAACCGGTCCTGTATTTGTCATAGGCAGCCACGGCATTGACGATGCGGTCGGCCCCCACTTCATTGGGGTTGCTGTACAGGATGGGCATCAGGGTTTTTACGGATGCCGGCTGGATCCATTCCGGGGCCAGGTGCAGGTATTTTTCACTGAATCCGTTGAGTATGGCCACGGAAGACGGGACAACCGATGATACAATCACCTGGGTTATGTGAGACAAAGGGATACCTTTGTCGGAGAACAGGGCGCTTGCCAGCACATTGAACTCATCTGCCGTATTATCCCGGACCGTGCGGATGCGCCAGCTGTGCATCAGAATATCCCGGTCATACACACCGATTACGGTGTTGGTGTTGCCCACATCGATTACCAGAAGCATGGGGTGATTCCTTATTCAATTGTAACGGTAAAAACCCGGGGATCCGCCTGGGTCATGATCAGGTCCACAGGTATGTTTATTCGGGCGTTCCGGGCATAAACGCCCGAAGACAATCCTTCCAGGTCGATAAAGGCATATATCTGGTCCAGGGTACCCTTGTTTCCCACGACTGTATAAGGCCCCTTGACCACAATGGTGACAGCAGGCGGTTCAATGACAGCTGTGAAAGGGCAGTTTTGGATCTGTACAGGAAGGTTTTCAATGGTTTTTTCCACCTGCTCCTCCTGGATCTGCACAGTTACCACGATGATGGGAGCAGAGGCGGCATACTGACCGGGATTTTCCAGGTCCAGGG
>DATFJY010000033.1:0-4233 GCA_035268905.1 Desulfotignum sp. | reverse complement strand
CGATCTCCGGTCCATACCGATTCCGGGCGGTTTCGAAACCACACCAGAAACACCGATGAAAACGCCATCACCTCCCAGAACAAAAACAGCACCAGAAAATCCCCGGCAAAAATCACCCCCAGAGAGCCGGCCACATAGATCCAGGCCGCTGCCATCTCAAAGGGGTTGTGCACATGCAGGCCGTACAGGGTGCCGATGATGCACATCAGGGTCATGATATAGGCAAACACCAGGCTCAGCCGGTCCACCCGGCCAAACGTCAGGTCCCATTCCAGAAACGGCACCACCCCGTACCCCCCCTGGGGCATCAAAAGTACCGCACCAAAGGCCAGCACCGGCACCAGCAGCAGAAACGGCCGGAAAAGCCGGCCTTTGACCAGGGGAAGGATCAGGGCCCCGGCCAGCAGGATCAGGCCCGGATGCAGCCACAGATTATTGATCATAATAATCCTCCCGTCTGGTAATGCCCAGTTTGCCGAACCATTTGGAAACAAAGATGATCACCACGCAGGAGACAAACCCGAATACGGCCCAGAACCCCGGCAGGTGTTCCGCTGCGGTATGGGCCTTTCCCTTGTCCAGCAGGAGCGCGTCAAACCCCACCAGCAGGAATAGAATGACGCAGCACACCAGGATCACGCGTTTGAGCCGGTGCCGCAGAAATTCGATCAGATCCAGGATCATGGTATCACCATCCTTACAAACTGCATCATTACACCGGGAAAAATGCCTGCCAGCAGCGACAGGAGTGCTGCCGCCACAATCGGCACCACCATGATCAAGGGTGCTTCCCGGATGCCGGTGTGACCGGGCTGTTCATCCGGGGACCCCCCGAAAAATGCCTGAAAGGTCACCGGTGCAAAATAGACGATATTGAGCATGGTGGAAGCCACCAGCACCAGAATGATGGCCACCTGACCGGCATCCAGAGCCCCTTTGAGCAGATACCATTTGGTGATGAATCCCCCCACGGGCGGGGCCCCGATCATGGTCAGGGATGCCAGGGCGAAAGCCCCGAAGGTAAAGGGCATCACCCGGCCCAGCCCCCCCATCTCAGAGATGTTTTTCTTGCGGGTGACCACATAGACGGCCCCGGCACAGAAAAACAGGGTGATCTTGGCAAAGGCGTGGTTGACAATGTGGATGATCCCGCCCTGGACCGCCGCCGGTGTGAGCAGGGCCACCCCCAGAATGATATAGGAGAGCTGGCTGATGGTGGAATAGGCCAGCCGGGCCTTGAGGTTGTCCCTGGTCATGGCGATGATCGATGCGGTGACAATGGTGAAGGACACGATATAGGTGGTCAGAGCGCCCAGATTGAGGGTATCCATCAGATCGGTGCCGAACACGTACAGCATCACCCGGGTGGTGCAGAAAACCCCCACCTTGACCACGGCCACGGCATGCAGCAGGGCCGACACCGGGGTCGGGGCCACCATGGCACCGGGCAGCCAGGCATGCATGGGCATCACCCCGTTTTTGGCAAACCCGAACAGGCAGGCAAAAAACAGGCAGAACACCAGGGTGTCCCCGGTGCCGGGCGGGATGATGCCGGTATGAATATTGTCGGCAAAGGTCAGGTTTCCCCCCAGGGTGAACAGCACGATCATGGCCGGCAGGACCAGCCCTACCGACCCCCCCAGCAGAAAGGTCAGGTATTTGCGGGCACCGCCCCGGCCTTCTTTGTCCTGGTGGTGGGCCACCAGCGGATAGGTGGAAAGCGAGAGCATCTCATAGAACAGGTACAGGGTCAGCAGGTTGCCGGAAAACGCCACCCCGATGGCCGCACACAGGGCCAGGGCAAAGCAGATGAAAAACCGGGTCTGGGCATGTTCGGACAGGCTGCGCATATACCCGATGGTATAGGCAGCTGCCACAATCCACAGAAACGAGGACACCAGGGCGAACACGATGCCGAAGGCATCCACCTTGAACCGGATGCTAAGTTCCGGCAGCACCTGGATCAGGGTCACATCCACCACGTTGCCGGCCAGGACCCAGCCGGCCAGCAGCACCACCATGCTGAATTTCAGGGCCGCCGCCGCAAAGGTCCAGAACTCCCTCAGGTTGGGGTGCCGGCGGCTTGCGGCAATCAAGGGCACGGCCCCCAGGGACGCACACACGGCGATTACCGGAGCAGCCTGGTAAAATGCGGGGGAAAACATGACCTGTCTGAGATCTCCTTTCTACATCCCGGCCGGCACAGACCAGCGGATCAGGTATTGGACCACTTCGTTGGTGTATATCCCCAGACCCAGCAGGGCCGCGCCGGTAAAAACCAGGGGCAGCAGCATGGTCAGGGGGGCTTCGTTCAACCGGATTGTTCGGGCCGCTGTATGGGATGTTTGGCTGCCGGTTTCCATGACCGCATCCTCCAGTCGCCCGAAAAACGCTCTTTCCAGCAGCTTGAAAAACATCACGGCCGCCACCAGTCCGGCAATGATCAGGGCGGCCACAAACACCCATTCGCCTGCCTGCACCGCGCCCTGAAGCAGGTACCATTTGGAAAAAAATCCACAGAAGGGGGGGATCCCCACCACCGATGCCCCGGCGATCAGAAACACGCCCGCGGTTACCGGCATGCGCTGGAAAATTCCCTCCATGGCAGCGGACGTACTCACACCGGTCCGGTAGATGATGGACCCCACCGCCATAAACAGACACAAGGTCATCAGACCGTCGGCCAGAATATGATACACGGCACCGGTGTAGCCGGCCGTGTTGGCCAGCCAGGCCCCGCCCGTGAGATATCCGATCTCCGCCACGATGATGTAGGTCAGCATCTTGCGCAGATCCCGCTGGGACAAAGCCGTGATCATCCCCAGCACGGCGGCGGCGGATGCCAGATAAATCACCAGGCGGCTCCAGGCGATCTGCTGGAAAACATAGTCAGCGGAAAACACCGTGAACATGATCCGCAGCATCACATACACACTGACCTTGGTCATGAGTGGGGCGATGAGACAGGCCGTGGTGGTACCGGCCCGGCTGTAGGCACTGGGCATCCATGCATGCAAAGGAAACAGGGCCATCTTGATCCAGACCCCCAGGATGATCAGGGTGAAGCCGATGCGCACATTTACCGATTCCCCGAGTTCGGGCCGTTTCAGGATTTCGGCCAGGTCGGCCATGTTCAGCGATCCGGTCATGATATAAAGATACCCCACCCCCAGCAGATAAAAGCTGGCACCGATGGTGCCCATCATCAGGTACCGGAACGTGGCGTAATAGGCTTTCCCTTTTCCCCGGGCCAGCAGGCCGTAACTGGACAGCGCGGAAATCTCCAGCAGCACATAGAGATTGAACACATCCCCGGTGGCGGTCATGCCCATCAAACCGGCCACCAGCAGGGCGAACAGGGCATAATAGTGGTTGAGCCGGTCCGGGTTGTCCTGCCTTGCCGTGTGCATGGAATAGATGGCCGTGAGCAGGGCGCACCCGCTGATCATCACCAGGACCCCGGCACTCAGATGGTCGATCACCAGCTCGATACCCATGGGCGGCATCCAGTCCCCCATGCGGTACTGAACCGCCCGGCCCGCCTGAACCACCTGTACCAGGGTGGCCATTGCCGCTGCCAGAGAGCCGGCAATGGACAGGATCAGCAGACCGTAAGCGGCCCGGTGACCCAGCGGCCCGATCAGGGTCAGTGCCAGGGAGGCAAACACGGGCAGCACAATCATGAGGACAGGGGCATGGTCCATCATTTGCGCATATCCTCCAGAATCTCATCCTCTTCGATGGTGCCGTGGACCCGCTGAATCTTCTGCAGCAGGGCCAGGGCCACCCCCAGCACGGCCACTCCCACCACAATGGCCGTGAGAATCAACACATGGGGAAGGGGATTGGCATAGGCGGCGGGATCCAGCAGGGGCTGTTTGTCCGGGGAAAATTTTATAATCGGTACGGTGGCTCCCCGCTTGACCCCGATGGAGACAAAAAACAACAGGATAGCCGTCTGAAAAATCACCATGCCGATGATCTTTTTCATCAGGTTGTTGCGGACGATCATGCCGTACAGCCCGATAAAGAGCAGTATAATGGCGCCCCAGTAGTTGTATTTTGAGATAATGAAATAAAACAGATCATCCATGATGTCACAACCCGTCTTCCAGATCACCGCCCGAGGCGAGATCATAATACAGGGAGACCATCACCGCCATCACGGTGATGCCCACCCCCACTTCCACGGCCAGGATCCCATGGGACCGGGCCATCTTTCCCGATATCCCG
>DATFJY010000032.1:0-7634 GCA_035268905.1 Desulfotignum sp. | reverse complement strand
AGTCCGCAGCGTAAGCAAACGCTACAAAAATCACACCATAATAGAAGACATCAGCTTTGATGTGGGTCCCAGGGAACTGGTCTCCATTGTGGGGCCCTCAGGGGTGGGCAAAACCACCCTGCTCAAGATCATCGCCAGACTGGATACCCCTGACAGTGGCCGGGTAGCGTATTCTGAACCGTTGAGCAAAAAACATCCGGTGATCATTGTTTTCCAGGATTATGTGCTGTTTCCGTCCATGACGGTGAAAGACAATATCGGGTTCGGCCTGAAGGCCCGGCACATGGGAAAAAAACAGATCACGCAGCAGGTGGACCGGATGCTGGCCTATTTCCAGTTGGCCCGCCAGGCTGACCAGTATCCGGCCCAGCTGTCTGCCGGGCAGAAGCAGCGGGTGGCCATTGCCAGGGCCATGATCGTCAACCCTGCCGTGCTGTTGCTGGATGAACCCTTTGCCAACCTGGACCGGAACCTGAAAATGGAAACCGCCCGGTTTATCCGCAGCACCCAGCAGGAGTTCGGCATTCCCACCATCAGCGTCACCCATGACCTGGAAGAGGCTTTTGCCATGTCCGACCGCATCGGGGTGCTGCTGGACGGGCGGCTGCAGCAGTTCGACACCCCCAGACAGGTGTATTTCAACGCTGTTTCCCAAAAGGTGGCACAATTTCTGGGACCGGTGAACCTGATTCCAGAACATCATCTGTCCCTTTTCCGGGGCAGCCGGGATACGGCTGCCCCGGCATCAGGCAGCCCGGTTATGGCCCGCCCGGAAAACCTGATCATGGCAGAAGATGCCAACGGCCCAGGCCGCATCACAGACAAGACCTTTGCAGGCCATTACACCGTATACACCGTGGCCGTAGAGGCGCACGCCTACACCGTATACAGCCAGGATGACCGGTTCCCTGTCGGAGACCGGGTGACCCTGGAAATAACCTCCTATTAACAGACCTTTACATAATAGACTGCGGTCAGGTGCTGCCCTTTCAGCCGCCACTGGATATTTTCTATAGCACCCATGCCCTGACAGGCACAATAAAGGATGAAAGCTGTTAGCGTTTAGCTGTTTGCTGATGACTGAGTACTGACAGCTGAAGGCTTTCATATAAATGGATTGTGTATCACAAGGACTCTGGCAGGGAGCCCCTGGAGGTGTGCTGTTACAGGACCGTCAGAGCCGGAGGGGGCCTGATCGGACATGCCGGGATGGTTTTCAGCCAGATAGCGGGTTGCCGTACTAAATTGTTCTTATGCAAAGAGGCCCCCGCAGGATCTCGGGCCGGGCACAGCACACCTCCAGGGGCTGACTTGGGACCGGGGCACGCCATGAAAAGAGTGAAAAATTGTTGCACTTATGACACATATCCAGGCTCCAGATACAAATTTACTTCCCTCTTTTGCTGTGCTATGGTGCATGCACACTGTTTTTCAATGTGTGACGACTCTGGCAGCCGCCCTGTCTGAAATGACGGGCCGATTCACCGTGTAAGTTCTGACCGTTTTCTTCGACAGAGCTTAGGCAGAACCAGTAGAAACAGGAAACCAAAAGGAGGTATTATGTCCCGTAGAGGCACAATTTTTTCCATGATGATGATCGTTTTATTGCCTTCCCTGCTCTCGTTTGCCCTGCCGGCCCGGGCATCCGGCGAGGCCCTGCTGGAAATCCCGTTCGAACAGATCCAGGACCAGGCCCGGGGCACACAGGTCAGGTGGTATATGTTCGGGGGATGGGCCCATGTCAACACCTGGGTGGACACCTATGTGGCAAAAGAGATGAAAAAGCGCCATGACATCGACCTGGTGCGGGTACCCATGGATGCCGGGGTGTTTATCAACAAGCTGCTCAATGAAAAAGCTGCGGCCAAGCAAACCGGCAGCATCGACCTGCTGTGGATCAACGGGGAAAACTTTAAAAACGCCAGGGAAGCAGACCTGCTGTTCGGCCCTTTTGCCGGCAGCCTGCCCAATGTAAAAAAACATGTGGATCCGGACAGCATCACCCATGATTTTGGGTTTCCTGTACAAGGATATGAAGCGCCGTTTGGCCGAGCCCAGTTTGTGTTTGAGTATGACACAGCCCGGGTGCAGAATCTTCCGAAAACCATTGCTGAACTCAAGGCATGGATCATGGCCCATCCCGGACAGTTCACCTATCCCCAGCCCCCGGACTTCACCGGCTCCGCCTTTATCCGCCATGTTTTCTATGCCGTCACCGGGGGCCATGAACAATACATGGCCGGGTGGGACCCTGACCTGTTCGCCCAAAAAGCACCGCTTCTCTGGGACTGGCTCAATGCGATTGCCCCCTTTTTGTGGCAGAAAGGCCGGACATATCCCAAAGACAGCGCATTTTTAGACACCCTGTTTGCCAGGGGTGAGGCGGCATTCAGCATGTCCTACCACCCGCCCCATGCCCACAATCTGATCCTGCAGGGTGCCTATCCCAAAACCGTAAGAACCTTTGCCTTGGAAGACGGCAGCATATTCAACACCCATTTCACTGCCATTCCCTTTAACGCCCCCAACAAGGCCGGGGCCATGGTGCTGGCCGATTTCCTCATCTCCGTGGATGCCCAGCTGTCCAAATATATCCCGGAAAACTGGGGAGATTTTCCCGCCCTTGACATGAACCAGCTGTCTGTAAAGGACCGGAAACGTTTTCAGAGCGTGGATCTTGGGGCCGCCACCCTCAAACCAGGTCAGCTGGCAGCTGTGGCAGTACCGGAAATACCGGCAGCCTATCTGGAAGCTTTGGAACAGGGCTGGAAGGAACATGTCCTGGACAGATAACAGGGCCGGCAGACTGGCTTCAGGGCTTGCCCCCCTTTTGCTGCCCTATCTGGTGCTGTTCTGCGGCGGGGTGATGTTGACCATCTGCCAGTCCTTTGGTGTTTTCACCCCCCTGCCCCATGCAGGCGATGCCCTTGATGCCTATGTCAAAATCCTGAATGACCCGGCCTTTTTCAGCTCTTTTGGTTTTTCTTTAGGGGTGGCCATGGTATCTGCGTTCTGCGCAGTGGCAGCCGGCACCTTTTTTGCCTATCAGGTCTGGCAGCTGCCGGCAAAACTGGCCAACGCGGCCCTGATCTATAAAATCCCTTTGATCCTGCCCCATATTTCCGTGGCGTTTGTGGTTTTGGTCTTCTGGAGCCCCTCGGGCATCCTGCCCTCCATTGCCCATTCTCTGGGGTTTATCCAGACCATGCAGGATTTTCCCAATATCTTGTATTCCGGATGGGGGGTGGGCATGGTCCTGGCCTATACCCTGAAAGGCACCCCCTTTGCCATGCTGCTGGTCCTGGCCCTGCTGGTGCGGTTTGATGTCCGGCAGATCCAGACAGCAGCCATGCTCGGGGCATCAGGGGTGCGGATCTTTTTTTCCATTGTGCTGCCCCGGATGGCACCGGCCATGCACACCAGTTTCATCATCTTGTTTTTGTATGGTTTCGGTGCCTTTGACATCCCATTCGTCTTGGGAGAAAGCCGGCCGGGCATGCTGAGTATCCATGTGTACAACCTGTATTTCAAGCATGACCTGGCCAGGCGGCCTGAAGCCATGGCCATTTTGACCATGATGTTCTTTTTTGCCGTCATCTTCATCATTGCCTACGCCAAAACCGTCCAGCGCCTGGAAAACGGGGTACGAAAATTATGAAGCATATGGTTACACTGCTCCTTCTGGCACTGTTTTTTGCCGTACCTGCCGGGGTGCTGGTGCTCATCAGCCTGGCACCGGGATGGCGGTTCCCAAATGTCTGGCCCGCAGGATTTTCGTTTTCCGGCATTGTCTTTTTCCTGCAGCAAAAAGAACAGATTTTTTCTTCTCTGGCCTCCTCTTTTGGGTTTTCCCTGCTCACGGTGGGGGTCACCTTTTGCATGTGCCTTGTGCCGGCCGCGGTGTTTGCCAGAAACGATTTTTTCGGAAAAGCGGTTCTGGAAGGGCTCCTGCTCACTCCGGCACTGGTACCGCCTATGACCTTTGCCATGGGGCTGCATTTTTTTTTCATCAAACTGTCTCTGGCAGACACCCTGCCCGGTGTGGTGCTGATCCTGGCCATATTCAGCTACCCTTATATGTTCCGTGCCCTTGTGGCGGGATTCCAAACCATGGGAGAACACTACCGCATCTGTGCCCGCAACCTGGGAGCAGGGCCTTTTTCCATACTGTGGCAGGTGGAACTGCCCCTGCTCATGCCGGCGGTCATTGCCGGGGGCAGTGTGGTCTTTCTGGTGGCCTTTTCCGAATATTTTCTGGTATTTCTCATGGGCGGCGGCCGGGTGGCTTCCTTCACCGGTCTGCTGATGCCGCTTCTGTCCTCTTCCAACCGGTCACTGGCAGCTGTTCTGACCCTGATTTTTCTGCTGCTGCCTGTGGCCCTGTTTTTACTCCTGGACCTGTCTTTAATGCGCAGCTTTCGCAAAAAAGGCATGGCCTGACCCAGAATTCTGCCCATCCCTTCGGACGAATCCGGACACCTTTATTTTCAGGGCAGCAGTGGTTGTAAATATGGTTATGAATCCTGTTCATATCCGGCCATGAAAACAATGCGTTATACATCTTTGTTCAAGATATGTTATGGTGTGGACAAGGTCGGAAAAGATCAACCATTCAAGCCAAGGAGAGCCGGGAATGAAGCTATCATTCAACCATGAAACCTGTTCCGGGTGCAGGGCCTGTGAACTGGTGTGTTCATTGCAGAACCTGAAAATCATCAATCCGTCCAAAGCCATGCTGCGGGTGACAGCCCGGTTTCCCGAGCCCGGCCTGTATGACGTTCGTGTATGCGACCAGTGCGGGGAATGTGCCGATGCCTGCCCCACCGGGGCGATCCATCTGGTCAAGGGGACCTGGCGCATTGATATGAAAAAGTGCGACGGGTGCCTGGCATGTGTGGATGCCTGTCCCAAAGATGTGGTCATGGTGGATGATGACGGCATGCCCTACAAATGCATCAACTGCCGACAGTGCGTGGAGGTGTGTCCCCGGGATGCACGCAGCTTCAACTAGAGAAAACACGGAGGACCATCATGTTATACGGATACGCAGGACACACCCTCAGGATCGACCTGAGCAGCGGTAATATTGAAAAAGAGCCCTTGAAACCGGAATGGGTGGACGAATTCATCGGGGGCCGGGGGTTTACCGCCAAAATTATGTACGATGAAAACCCGCCCGGCGCAGACCCCTTAGGGCCGGACAACCGGTTTGTCATTGCCATGGGGCCTTTGAGCGGCCTGTTTCTGCCGGCATCCGGCAAAACCCATTTTGCCGCCAAATCCCCTGCCACCGGCGGATACGGTGACAGCAACATGGGGGGCCATTTCGGGGTGACCATGAAATATGCCGGGTATGATGTCACCATCTTGACCGGCCGGGCCAAAGATCCTTCCTATATCTTCATTGACAACGACACGGTGGAGGTCCGCTCTGCAGGACATTTGTGGGGCAAAGGCTCCACTGCGGTGGAAGAGATCCTGAAAGACGATCTGGGGCAGGCGTTTCAGATTCTGACCATCGGCGAGGCAGGAGAGCGCATGGTCAATTTTGCCTGCATCTCCCATGATTTCGGGCGCCAGGCCGGCCGCACCGGCATCGGCGCGGTGCTGGGATCCAAAAATATCAAGGCCATTGCCGTGCGCGGCACCAAAGACATCCCGGTGTTCGACCCCAAGGGCCTGCTCAAAAAAGGCAAGGCCACCTATGCCGCGTGCCGGGAAAAACCCGGGTTCAAGGGCTGGACCCCGGAAGGCACTGCCGGCATCACCAACTGGTGCAATGATGTGGGGGCCCTGCCCACCCGCAACTTTGCCACCTCCCACTGCGATTATGCAGACAAGATCAACGGCAAAGCCATCCTGGACGAGCTGAAAATAACGGACAAGGGGTGCTTTTCCTGCCCCATCCCCTGCGGCAAGTACGGGCTGGCAAAGACCAAAATGGGCAGCAAATATGTGGAAGGCCCGGAGTATGAAACCCTGGCCCTGGTGGGCAGCAACTGCGAACTGGCCGACATCCATGCCGTGGCCCATGTCAACTGGGTGTGCGATGAACTGGGGCTGGATACCTGCTCGGGCGGTGCTGTCGTATCCTTTGCCCTGGAATGCTATGAAAAAGGCCTGATCTCACAAGAACAGATGGGCATGGACGTGAAATGGGGGGACCTGGGTTCCATCGTCCATATCCTGGAAAAAATCGCAAAAAGAGACGGCATCGGAAACATTCTGGCGGACGGGGTGCAGAAGGCCGCTGAAAAAATCGGGGGAGACAGCGCCAAATTCGCCATCCATGTCAAGGGCCTGGAATGGACCGGATATGAATCCAGAAATGCCCCGGGAATGATGCTGGGCTACATGACCGCGGATGTGGGGGCCCACCACAGCCGGTGCTGGGTTTTGGGATCGGATGTGGCCAATGCCGTGGGCGGCAGCCAGGATGCCAATGTCCATGATCTCATCTCCCAGGGTGCGGATTTTGAAACAATTCCCAAGGCAGACCACAAAAACGTGGTGCCCCTGGTGCTCAAGTCCCAGCACCTGCGGCCGGCTTTCGACATCCTGGGTACCTGCCGGCTCCAGTACATGGAGATCGGCCTGGAAACCCGGTATTACGAGGAACTGTATTATCACGCCACCGGAAAAAAACTGGACTTCAACAAAGACCTGCTGCACCTGTCTGAAAAGATCTGGCATTTGAACCGGATGTTCAACAAAAGAGAGATCCCTGATTTCGGCCGAAAATACGATTATCCGCCCCCGCGCTTTTATGAGGAACCCATCCCGTCCGGTCCCAACAAGGGCCACCTGGTGGAATTCTCTGTAATCGAAGAAATGCTGGATGCCTATTACGCGGCCCGGGGCTGGGATGCCAACGGGATTCCCACAAAAGAGACCCTGGAAAAATTCAACCTGGCCGTGGAATGATCACCATCACTTTGAATATGTCCGAAAGCCTGCTGAGCATCCTCCGGGATACCGGCAGGCCCGGACAGCAGACATGCCGGATCCGGTTGGAAACAGGCGCTTCGGTCCGACAGGTCTTGCTGAAACAGGGCATCAGCCCCCTGCTGGTGCCCATGATTTTTCTGGACAACCGGAAAATTTCAGTGGATACGCCCCTGGAAACCGATGCCGTCCTGACCCTGCACGGCCCCCTTGCCGGGGGGTGATATCACTTCAGGCGCTGATCTATCTCTCCATTCCCATAGCCATTTCCATGTTCAAAATTTCAACCGGTATTGAACAGCCCCATGCAGGTGTATACCCTCCCGGCAGACTGTGTTCCTTAAAGTGTTGACACGGCCTGTTCATTGTAATATACAGACTGGAAACCGGATGGCCGGAGCCATCCTGCAGACCAACATAATCAGACAGTTTACATAAACAGGCCATGAAGGCCCTTTGTCCTAATAACCATAACAGGACCCGGGTCTTCATGGCCTGTTTTATTGGAGGACCGGGCATTAATCACAAAAGGAGAAAAGATGAAATTAGAAAGACACATTGGACTGAAAAACATCCAAACCACCTGCCTGGCCTGTGTATTCATTATTTTCAGTTACTTGCCCGCACTGGCCGGTGAACCGGGCCCCATCCAGATGGAGGAGATGACGGTCACTGCCACCAAGACGGAT
>DATFJY010000031.1:0-3850 GCA_035268905.1 Desulfotignum sp. | reverse complement strand
GAATAATTCCGGGGATAACCCAAGGAAACATCAATGAATTCACCTTCCAAAAGAAAAGAGATGATGAACCGCCTGCTCAAGGATCAGGTGGTAAAAACAGTGTTGACAATGATCCAGGAAGGAACACCCATTACCATGGATAAGGTGGCTGCCGAATGCGGTGTGTCCAAAGGAACGTTGTACAACTATTTTAAAAACAAAACAGACCTGCTGAACACGGTTCATGAGGCTGTAATCATTCCCATTAAAAAGGAATCATGCAAAATATTAAAAACAAACATCCCGCCCATGGAAAAAATATATGCCTTTGCGGATAATGTATTTAATTTCCAGAAGGAACACCCGCTTTATTTTAAATATATCCAGAGCCATCGTTCGGCCGCCGCAGCCGTTACAGATCGCATGGACGCCGTCATCATCCCCCTGGTCAATGTTTGCCGGGAGGGCATGCGTTTAGGGCAGTTCAAGGATGTGGACCCCTATGTGATGGCAGCCATGATTTTTGGTACGTTGGTGGGCCCTTTGGAATCCCTGACATACCGGGAGGACGCGCTCCAGGATCTGGAAAAACTCAAACAGGAAATTGTCCGTTTTCTGGACAAATGTATACTTAAGGAACAGGAGAGATCATCATGAAGCGTTTTTTGCTTGGTTTTGTTACGGCCGTGATCATTGGTGGCGGATATTTGTATTCTTCAGGCCTGCTTGCCCCGCCCTGGGCAGGGACACAAAAAGGCCCGGCGCCTGCGCCGGCCCACCAGGCAGATGCCCCGTCTCCCCAGGCCGGTCCGCCGGTTGAGGTTGCCGTTTATACGGTTAAACCCCAGGCGGTGGTGTTCACCAAAGATCTGGCCGGCAGAACCTCTGCATACCAGGTGGCTGAAATTCGTCCCCAGGTGACAGGCATCATCCTTAAGCGGATGTTTACCCAGGGCAGTATTGTTAAAAAAGGGCAGCAGCTTTATCAGATTGATCCCGCCACTTACAAGGCTGCATATGAATCCGCGTCAGCAAGTCTGGTGCGTGCCCAGGCGGATGTCAAAGCTGTGGCGCCCAAGCTTGCCCGATATAGCCGTCTGGTGAAAATGGGCGGTGTCAGCCATCAGGTGTATGACGATACCGTGGCGGCTCTGGCCCAGGCCAAGGCCGATGTGGCGGTTGCCAAAGCAAATCTGGCCACCGCAAAAATCAATTTGGATTATACCAAGGTGTTTTCACCCATATCCGGGCGCATCGGCAAGTCATCGGTGACCGAAGGCGCCCTGGTTACGGCCAACCAGATCACCGCCCTTGCCGTGGTCCAGAACCTGGACCGGATTTATGTAGACGTGAACCAGTCCAGCGAAGCGTTGCTGGCCCTGAAAAAAGGGCTGACCAACCCCGAAGAAAATTCCAGGGTCAGACTGTTTGTCGGTAAAGACGGCATCCCCTATGATTTTTACGGGAAACTGTTATTTTCCGATGTCACGGTGGACCAGAGCACCGGCATGGTCCAGCTTCGCGTGCTGTTTGCCAATCCGGACAAGGACCTTCTGCCGGGACTTTTTGTCCGGGCCCGGGTGGAACAGTCCCGCCGGGAAAAAGCCATTGTGGTGCCCCAGCAGTCCGTGGTCCGCAATGCGGACGGATCCGTTTCCGTATGGGTTGTGGACAAGGAAAATATCGTGAAAAACCGGAACATCACAGTGCTTCAGGCGCTCAAAGACCAGTGGGTGGTCTCTTCGGGGCTTGCCCCCGGCGACCGGGTAGTGGTGGCAGGCCTGCAGAAAATCAGCAACCAGGCCAAGGTCACGACCGTGGAATTCAACGTTTCGGCCAATTCCTAATATCAGGATAAAAATATGTCTCGTTTTTTTATAAACCGCCCCATTTTTGCGTGGGTTATCGCCATTGTCATCATGCTGGCCGGCGTTTTTGCCGTTATAACGCTTCCCGTGGAACAATATCCAAGAATTGCCCCGCCCAGCATATCCATTGAAACCTATTATCCCGGTGCGTCGGCCCAGGTACTGGAGGACAGTGTCACCCAGATCATAGAACAGTCCCTGACCGGCATTGACTATCTAAGATACTTTTCCGCCACCAGTGATTCGTCGGGTCAGCTTGAAATCGAGCTCACCTTTGAACCGGAAGCGGATCCGGACATTGCCCAGGTCCAGGTGCAAAATAAAATATCCAAGGTGGAAAGCCTTCTGCCCGAAGAGGTCCGGCAGCAGGGATTAACTGTCCAAAAAGCCACCAAGGGTTTTCTTCTGGTGGTGGGCATGTATTCCGAAGACGGCCGCATGAGCGATGATGATATTGCCGATTACCTCCAGTCCAATATGGCAGACCCGATTTCCCGTGTTCAGGGTGTGGGGGATCTGACGGTGTTCGGGTCCCAGCATGCCATGCGGATCTGGCTGAATCCTGAAAAGCTCAATGCCTTTAATCTCATGCCTTCGGATGTCACGGCCGCCATCCGGGCACGCAACGCGGATATTTCTTCGGGCCAGCTCGGCGGGGCCCCTGCCGTTGCCGGGCAGCAGCTCAATGCCGTGGTGACGGCCCAGTCCAAGCTGAAGACCGTGGAAGATTTTGAAAATATACTGGTCAAGGTGAATACCGACGGTGCCCAGATCCGCGTAAGGGATGTGGCCCGGGTGGAACTGGGATCGGAAACATACGGATTTACGACCCGGTACAACGGCAAACCCGCCTGTGCCATGGCCATCACCCTTGCCACAGGCGCGAATGCCCTGGACACGGCCCAACGCATCAAGGACAAGGTCAAGGCGTTATCCGTATTTATGCCCGAAGGGCTTCACATCGCATATCCCTATGATACCACCCCGTTTGTCCGTCTTTCCATCCGGGAGGTGGTCAAGACCCTGATCGAGGCCATCATTCTGGTATTTTTCGTCATGTACCTGTTTCTGCAGAACTTTCGGGCAACATTGATTCCCACCATTGCGGTGCCGGTGGTTCTTCTGGGCACCTTCGGGATATTGTCGGCCTTTGGATTCAGCATCAACACCCTGTCCATGTTTGCCATGGTTCTGGCCATCGGCCTTCTGGTGGATGACGCCATTGTTGTGGTGGAAAACGTCGAGCGCGTGATGTCCGAAACAGGCCTGCCGCCCAAGGAAGCCACCCGGCAGTCCATGGATCAGATTACAGGTGCCCTTGTGGGCATTGCCATGGTACTTTCCGCGGTTTTCATCCCCATGGCTTTTTTTCCCGGTTCCACCGGCGCCATCTACCGGCAGTTCTCCCTGACCCTGGTATCCGCCATGGGGCTTTCCGTTCTGGTGGCCCTGATCCTGACCCCGGCCCTTTGTTCCACCATGCTCAAACCTGTGGAAAAGGGACACCACGAAAATAAAAAAGGTTTTTTCGGCTGGTTTAACAAAGGCTTTGACCTAACCAAAGCCACATACACAAACAGTGTGAAATATGCCGCCACCCGGATGTTTCGATTCCTTGTCATTTACGCACTGATCCTTGGGACCCTGGTGTATGTTTTCAAAGGCATTCCCACAGGATTTCTGCCCGACGAGGACCAGGGCATGATGATGACCATCCTCTCCGCGCCTCCCGGTGCCACCATGGAACGGACCCAGCAGTCCGTGGAAAAAGCGGAAGACTATTATCTGAACAAGGAATCGGAAAATGTCGAAAGCCTGTTTACCGTTGTAGGCTTCAGCTTTGCCGGCAGAGGCCAGAATATGGCCATGGGGTTTTTAAATCTCCGGGACTGGGAAGCGCGTCAACGTCCGGACCAGAAGTCCGCAGCCATTGCCGGCCGGGCCATGCGCAACCTCTACAGCGTCAAGGATGCATCCATATATGCCTTCATTCCCCCTGCCAT
>DATFJY010000030.1:0-2068 GCA_035268905.1 Desulfotignum sp. | reverse complement strand
GCAGTGAGCATCAGGATCCCTGCCGCAAACAGCCAGGGAGCAGCTGCCAGAAACATGCTGAACAGGGTGTTGAAGGTTTTAACGGATCCGGGCAGGCCCATGAACCGGGCCATGGATACGCTGACCGGCCGGCCGTTGTTTCCGAAATAATCCATCACCACCCGGCCTGAGAACATATGGGCATCTTTGGCATGGCAGTCGGTGCAGCCGCTGCTGCCCAGGGCCTTGTCTGCCGGGGCCACATTGTGGCTGATGGAATAAAAGGGAATCCGGCTGACCCAGGTGGTGTCCTTCCGGATTTCCAGTTCGGCATGGCTTGCCTGCTCTCCGGTATTCCGGGCTGTGCCGGGATCCCCAATTGTGCCGGTGTTCGTGGTTTTAGCGGGATGCGGCTTACTGCCGCCTGCCAGGGTGTATAGTTTACCGCCGGTGTGAAAAACCGGTGTCACTGTTGAAAACCGCCGGTTGTCTGAAAGGGTGCGGGTCAGGGTCCTGAGCATCAGCACCATGTCCTCTTTCCGGTGGAAATCATAGGGGATTTCCCGTTCGCTCATCTGTTTTCTGCATTGCTTATAGGCGGTTTCCACTTCGGACAGAAACAAAGGATAATAGATGCCGTCGTCATCCCGGTTGGTGAACAGGGTGTTACGCATGGGATTCACCGGCGTGATCCGGGGAATGCCGTCCCTGTCTTTGAGCCGGATAATGTAGGCGGGTTTCCAGGTTTTGTGGGTGCCGAACCGGCTGGTATCCCCCTGGCCGTATTTGCCGAACCTCCCCGTGTTCAAGAACATGGCGCCGCCTGCCGTGCGGTGCAGCACCGGGATATGGCAGGCCTCGCAGGACAGTTTGTCCAGATGGTCTTGGCGGATGGTGTCATGCCGCATCCTTGTGGCGCCCATGTATCCCTGGGTGTGACAGTCGCGGCAGGAGCGCATGGAGTTGTCCAGTTCCGGGGCCACCTGGTTGTCCATGGCGTTGCCTTTGGCGAAATTGTGGGTGATGTCCCCGGTGTGGCAGTCGATACAGGTGAGTCCGGCCAGGTGGTGCACATCCGGGTTCAGGGGGTCGGCCCAGGAGTTGCCCCGTTTGCCCAGTTCGATGGATTCATGGCAGATCAGGCAGTTTGTTGCTTCCGGCTGGAACACCATGTCCGGCAGATAAAAGGTGCCGTCCTCATTGAACAACCGCTTGTTGTAGACCACCGTGGGCACTTCACCTTCATTGACCCGGCCGTGCACCTGGCCGATGCCGGCGGCGGCCACCCCGGCCCATTTGAAGTTCAGGTACTTGATCTGGGTGATCCGCTTCTGGATATGGTACCGGCTGCCGTGGCAGAAGAAGCAGTCCGGCTCGATCACGCCGGTTTCGTCCCACCGGCTCTGGTAATAATCCCCGTCCAGGGTGTCGGCCAGATCCGGATTTTCCGCCAGGCGGCGGTCGTAGCGCTGCCCGTCCCGATCGAATTCCAGCAGGCCCCCGCCGGCATGGCAGGCCGCGCACCCGGGTTTCTGATATCCGTCTTTGGATTCCGGCACCCGTGCCACAAAATCAAACGCACTCATATCGATCTGGTCCGGATGGGTATTCTGTTTTTTGGCCAGCTGGAAAAACCCGTAGGTGATGAGGTTCCCGGTCAGGCCCGTGGATACCAGCCAGGGGGTGTCGGTGCCGGCAAACCGGGTGTCGCTCGCCTTGTCCCAGTCCATCATAAAATGATAGCCTTTGGAGATGGTGTCCACATCATGGCAGGCCCCGCAGGTCTGGCGGGTGGAAAAGGGCTGGTCTGCATTCTCCCCGGTCATGGGGTTGATGATCGCCCCGGTATCGGTGCGCAGATAAAAGGGAGGGCAGGTATCCGTAACCGCAGATGCGGCCGGCGGGAATACCAGAAAGCAGAAAATGGCGGCCAAAAGGCATCTGAATGCCGGGCGGGAAAGTGTATCAGATATTGGTTTCATATTATTATGTCTGGTTGCCAGGGGTTTTTTTCAGATACAGATCGGTTTTCATTTTTGTCGATTTTTGGCAAAATTTCTGTGGGAAAATTGGAACAGATCCAGGGCGA
>DATFJY010000029.1:0-3584 GCA_035268905.1 Desulfotignum sp. | reverse complement strand
CAGTCCCGTGACCTGGCACAGGATTACCCGGATCACGCCGGCATGGGTGACAAAGAGCGGGGTGCCGGGTTCCCGGAGGCATTGATTGAAAAACGGCAGTACCCGGTGCTGGAGATCCAGAAAGCTTTCTCCGTCCGGGGGCCTGAATGTGTCCAGGTGCTCGCCCCGCTGCTTGAATCCTTCCGGATCCTGCTGTTTGATCTCATCGAAGCGTCTGCCGTCCCATTGTCCCAGGTTGATTTCATTCAGGGCCGGATAGGGGATGATTGACCGGTCACCGGCGATTATCCGGGCGGTATGCCGGCACCGGGTGAGGCTGCTGGTATGGAAGGTGTCGATGTTCAAAGGGGACAGGGCCTGGTGCCAGTACCGGGCCTGGGAGATGCCGATGTCATCCAGGTCCGTGTCTGTGCTGCCGATGAACCGCTTTTCACCAGCCCCCTGGATCCGGCCGTGCCGCAACAGGAATACCAGGCCGTCATTCTGCGAGTATGTCTGTAATGGATTGTCCTGCAGAAGTTTCAATCCTGGCCTGTATATGCCGTGTATTTTCATAGCGTTTCCAGATGCTGGTGGCGGCCCAGGGGGTTTTTTCAAGGCAGTCCCTGAACCGCTGGTGATAATTGAGATCCAGGTGCGGACCACTGCATAGTTTGTCGGCAAGATATACCAGTTCCTTTTCCTGAACCGGGGCAGTTGGATCCAGTTCAAGATCCATGTGCTGGGATACCACAGCGGCCACCCTGGTGAAACCTAAATTCCGGAGCAGTTGTGCACCTGCATCGGCATGATTTTTTTTCATCCGCTTGATATCATGGAGCAGGGCTGCGGCAATCACCAGGTCCACGTTCACCGGATCGGATACGGCATGCGCCAGCTTCAGGGCGGTCATGGCCACTTCAGCCAGATGGTTCCGGATGGCATGGTCCTGTGGCAGCACCCGGTCAACGATGGTCAGACATTCTTCCCTGTCCGGAATATCCAAATGCCGGGCCTTGTGCTGCACCCGCCGGTATCCGGCAGGATCATCCGCATCCATCAGGATTCCCCGGTCATGGAAAGCCAGGTTCACAGTCCGCTTTTTTTCTGCTGCCAGCAGATCCCGAAGGGTGGATTCCTTTCCCAGTGCCAGAATGGATGGTTTCAGTTCAGATGGAATCAGTGGTGGATGTCCCGGCAGACCGTTGAAACAGGGCATGATGACCCTGTGGGGACCGGAATTGAATTTTCGGATCATCTGTGTGATCGTTGTGGGGCGGATTGCCGGGATATCTGTGGGAAGAAGAAAAAATCCGGCATGATCCGGTTGCATATGCCGTATCCCCTGCTGAACAGACCCCAGCATGCCGGAAGCAAATCCGGGATAAAACACGGGGCGGCCCCCGGCATCTCTGATCACCGGTTCGAGCTGTTCCCGGTTATGGCCGGTGACCACGATAATATCAGTGATGCCGATGTGCCTGAACAGGTCGATGACCATTTGGATCATGGGTTTTTCACCCACCGGCAAAAGGGGTTTGAACGCCTTCATCCGGGAGGAGAAGCCTGCGGCAAGAATTACGGCTGAAATGTTGGATGTCAGGGGTTGATTCATGTGCCGTTCCTGTCCGCCGACAGGGAAAAGGCAGCCTTTTGGATGGCGAACCGGCTGCTATCCCCCCAGATTGGGGTTGATAAACTCGATGACATCATTTTCATTCACCGGGCAGGTGTCATAATCCGCCGGATAGATATAGGTTCGGTTTTTTTCCACCATCAGGTCCGGGTCCCCCTCCTTTGCCCATTCAATCAGGCCGGAGATGGTCAGGCCGTCCGGAACGGTTTCCATTATGCCGTTCAGCTGAATGATCATCTCTGGTGTTGCCGCCTTTCTAATTGCTCAATTTGTGCAGTTATGGGTTGCCTCAATTTGGGTTTTTTTGTCGTCAGGGCCTGCCGCACGCCGGGCAGGCAGGATTGGTGGTCAGGTCCATGCAGTGGCACCGCATATCCAGTCCGGAGATGCGCATCAGTCGGTTCTTCAAAGGCGTGCCGATATCCAGCAGGAGTTTCACGGTTTCCATGGCCTGGATGCTGCCGGCCAGTCCCGGGGCCGCACCGATCACTCCGGTCGGTTGGTCGGTTGGGGGTGCGTTTCCTGAAAATATGCATTCAAAGCAGGGGGTCTGTCCGGGTATAAAACAGGAGATCATGGCATCGAAACCGTTGACACCGGCATACACATAGGGAAGTCCGTGCTTCAGGGAGGCCCGGTTCAATACCTGCCGGGTTTCATAGGAATCACAGCCGTCCACAATGATATCCACGCCTTTGAGCAGGGCACCGATTCTATTGTTTGTGATTTTTTCACAGAAAGCCGTCACCTGAACGCTGGAATTGAACCGGTTGAGACGGCCGGCGGCAGACACCACCTTGGGCTGCCCCAGCGACATTTCCGTATGCAGGATCTGCCGGTTCAGGTTGCTGATTTCCACGCGGTCATGGTCCACGATTTTGATATGGCCGAGGCCCGCCCCTGCCAGGTACAGGGCCGCGGCAGACCCCAGCCCTCCGGCTCCGGCGATCAGGACACAGGCATTTGCCAGGCGCGCCTGACCTTTGGGGCCGATCCCGGAGAGGATGGTCTGCCGCAGATATCTTGCATCGGACATGCCCGTCATGATCAGGCGGAAGCCTTGTTGCGTTCCCGGTATTCCTGTATGGCCTGGTACACCCGTTCCGGTGTCAGGGGCAGCTCGTAAATCCTGACCCCGGCGGCATCGTACACCGCGTTGAGAATGGCCGGGATGGTGGGCATAATGGCCCCTTCCCCTACCTCCTTGGCGCCGAACGGGCCGTTGGGCTCGTCACTTTCCACCACAATGGTGTTGACCCGGGGCATGTCCATGGAGGTGACGATCTTGTATTCCGCCAGATCATCATTGAGTACCCGGCCCTGGTTGTCAAAGATCACTTCTTCATGCATGGCCTCGCCGATGCCCATGGAGATGGAGCCTTCCATCTGGCCTTCCACGGAAGTCATGTTGATGGCCTTGCCGCAGTCATGGGCGTCGGTGATCCTGTCGATGGTGATCTGGCCGGTCTCCATGTCCACCGTGACCTCGGCCACCTGGGCGGAACATCCGTATGCCGGGGAGGTGCCCACAGCCGCGCCCTTGAACTTGCCGCCCAAAGAGTGGGGCTTATATTTGCCGGTGCCCACGATGGATCCTCTTTCCAGAAACGCGATGCGGGAGGCTTCCTTGAAGGTGAGTTTGCCGCTATCCGGGTTGTCGGTCCATCCGCGGTGTTCCTTGATATACCGGGTCCTGAGAACGGAAAAATCCGGGGGATTTCCGTCAAATTCGATACACCCGTTCCGGATATCCATTTTTTCCTCCGGTACGTTCAACTGGCCGGACAGCACTTCCAGGACCCGGCGTTTTACATCCTCGGCAGCCTCCTTGGTGGCATGGCCGGTCATCAGGGTCTGGCGGCTGGAATAGGCGCCCAGATCCACGCCCATGTCCGTGTCCCCCGATGCCAGCCGGATATTTTCCAGTGGGATGCCTAACGCTTCAGCCGCAATCATGGCAAAGGCCGTG
>DATFJY010000028.1:0-3360 GCA_035268905.1 Desulfotignum sp. | reverse complement strand
GAAAACATGACCCTGGGAAAATATGATCTGGAAGCCGCCCTGGCCGATGACACATCACCGGGGCAGCTGCTCAGGGCCATTGTTTCAACCCCTGATGATCCGGATCAGATAGACGGTCTGGAAGACAAAATGGCGGAACTCCGGCAGAAAGTGCCGCCGGAAGCCTTTGGAACAAATTCCATTCTGGATTTGAGCGACAAACAGGCGCTTGAACGGATCACCAGGGAAGCCAAAAAAATGCTGATCGGCAGACTGCTTGCAGCAGGGGGGGAAAAATGAGAATCAACCGCCTCGATCTCATTGCTTTCGGCCGCTTTTCAGAAACATCCCTGGACCTGTCGGACGGTGATCAGGGGCTGCACCTGATTTACGGTGATAACGAAGCCGGGAAAAGCACCTCATTGCGGGCCTTGATCGGCTGGCTGTTCGGTATTCCCGCCAGAACGCGCGATAATTTTGTCCATGCAAATCCGCAGCTCCGCATCGGTGGAGAATTACAGCTCTCCACCGGAGAAACCATCGAATTTATCCGGAGAAAAGGGAACAAGGACACCCTGCTGGCGTATGGCAGTGACGCGCCCCTAGATGAACGCCGGTTGAGGCGGTTTCTTCCACCAGGTATCGATGAAACCATTTTCACCAGGCTCTGGGGGATTGACCATGAAAGATTGATTGCCGGCGGCCGGGAACTGCTGGAACAGTCCGGGGACCTGGGCCAGGCCCTGTTCAGTGCAGCGGCCGGGACGGCAAATCTCCGGGATATATTGATGGAAATGCAGAACAGTGCCGTTGACATCTTCAAGCCCCGGGGGTCCAAAGCGGTCCTGAACAGGGCCATCTCAGATTATAAAGATGCGCTGAAAAGGATACGGGAAGCCACCCTGCCGGTTTCCACCTGGAAAGCACTGCAGAATGATTTATCCGGAACCAGTGCCGCTATTGCAGAGGTGGAAAAAAAAATCGATGAAAAGAACAAACAGAAAAGCGGTCTGGAACGGATCAACCGTGTCAAAGGGGCCCTGGCCCAGCGCCGGAACTGCCTGGCGAAAATGGAAACGTTGGGCACGGTGCTGCTGCTGCCGGAAGATTTTTCAGAGCAGCTGAAAACAGCCGCACAAACCCTTCAACACGCACTGGACGTAAAAGAACGCCTCACGGCCAAACGGGATGCCTTGAATAAGGAATCAGGGTCTTTGCGGGTGCGGGAGGATTTACTGAAAAATGAAGATACCATCTTACGGCTCTACAAAGATCTCGGTGCGGTTGAAAAGACCCTGGCGGACCGGCCCGGTCAGGATGGAAAACGGCGACTGCTGCGCAATGAAGCCCAAACCCTGCTCAAGGGAATCCGGCCGGACATACGTCTGGATGACGCCGATCATCTCAGGCCGTTTCTCAACAATAAAAAATGGATCTCGGAACTGGCCCGGAAAAAAAGTTTGCTGATCCAGAAACAGGAAGGGCACAAAGCTGCATTAAAGGATCTCCAGGACGAAATGACCGCGCTTGAAAGCAGACGGGAAACCCTGCCGCAAAGTGACATCGATTTGACGGAGTTGAAAGCCGCCGTTGCCTCAGCACGCAAAGCCGGCGACATCGAACAGCGCCTGAATGACATCACAACACAGGCGGCACAGGAAAAATCCGCCTGCGAAAACGCATTTGCAGGACTGGGGAAATATCACGGGGATGCAGACGCGCTTTTATCCATGGGGCTGCCGGTTACTGAAACCCTGGACCGGTTTGAAAAAGAAGCCGATGACCTCATGGAAAAATTCAGAACCGCATCCCAAAAAAAACAGGAGAGCGAAACGGAAAAAAGGCAGGCGGAACAGGAGTTACAAGCGCTGCTGTTAAAGGAAGATGTGCCCAAAATTGCCGACCTGGATGCATCCCGAAAGGCGCGTGACCAGGGATGGTCATTGATAAAACAGACATATATCCAGCAGCGGGATGTCGGCGGCCGTGTTCAGGCATATACATCCGGATCTGATTTGCCGGCCGTGTATGAAAAAAAGGTTGCGCTGGCAGACCGTATATCCGACCGCCTGAGACTGGATGCGGACCAGGTGGTGAAACGGGCGGATCTGGAAGCCAAAATTGAGCACATGACCGCAAGAACCGCAGATCTGTCAGCGGAGTTAGAACAGATAAAACAGGCCCGGGCGGACCTGGACAACCGGTGGGCCGCCATCTGGAAACCGCTGCATGTTGCGGCCGGCACCCCCCGGGAAATGAAGCAGTGGGTGGTGAAAGCGGAAAGACTGATCGAAAAGATGCATGCGGCAGAAGGGGTTTCAGCCAGAGAAAAAAAACTGCGGGAAACATGTGATCATCTGAAGCGATCGATGTCACACCAGATCGCCGGGTTTGATGCTTCGGCAAACATTCAGGGAAAGGGCCTGGAAGCACTGATTTCAATCTGTGAACAGCGCATCGAAAAAGAGCAGGAAGCCCGGGACAACCGATATCAAATTGGGCACTCACTGAAAGACCTGCACATCCGGCTGAAGCGGACCAAAGATGACCTGAAAACGGTTGAAACCGGTTTGATCACCTGGATGGATGAGTGGGAAAAAGCCATCTCCGGTTTGGGCCTGAAGCCGGATGCCTACCCGGAAACCGCCATGGAAACCTTTGATCACCTGGTGTCCTTCTTTAAAAAATTTGATCAGTCTGAAGAGCTGCACAAACGGATTTACGGCATGGACAAGGTCAAGGAGGAGTTTGACAGGCGCGTTCACGCATTTGCCGAAAGTATCGGAATAAAGACAGAGGGCCAGGATGCATTGACAATTGCCGGCCAGCTCCATCAGGACCTGAATGCGGCCCGGGAAGCCCGGGCAAGTTTGATCAAAATCACAGACCAGCTGGATGAAAAAAACCAGGAGATCAAAGATGTCACCATCACCATCCGCCAGTCACAGGAAAAAATCAGTGAACTCAAAACCCGGGCCGGGGTGGATACGGTTGCGGAACTGGTCGCGGCCGGTGAAAAATCAAACCATAAACGGGACCTGCTGAAACAGATCGAAACGCTGGAACAGGAATTGAACCGCAACGGGGACGGCTTTGGCATTGAAGCACTGGAAGCAGAGGTGAACCGTTCAGACATTGACGGCATTGCAGGTGACATCGACAGAATATCCAGTGAGCTGAGAGAGCTGCAGTCCGAAAGAGACACGCTGCGGGACCAGCGGCAGAGCATTCAACATGAGGTCCGGCAGAATGACGGCAAAGCCATGGCAGCCAACGCATCTGAAGAAGCTGAAGCACACCTTTCCAGCATCACCGAAAATGCCGGGCATTATCTGCGGTTCCAGATCGCCTCCCTTATCCTGGAGCAGCAGATAGAAGCGT
>DATFJY010000027.1:0-2807 GCA_035268905.1 Desulfotignum sp. | reverse complement strand
CATACCCCGATTCCGGAAACCCGGTTCGCTGGCCTGGCAGGCCAAACCTGTGTGAACCGTGTGCGCATCTGCAACTCCGCCGGCCTGGACCCCTCCCGGCTCAAGAAGATCGGAACCACCTGCCGGGGCACCTGCCTGACCGTGACAAAAGAAGCCGTGGAAGCGGATCACATCATCATTTTCGGTGGGGTCCTGCACCATCTGATTGCCGGGTTCGGCGGGGGCAGAAAATATATCCTCCCCGGCATTGCCGGATATGACAGCATCCAGCAGAACCATTCCCTGGCCTTTGACGACACCGGCCGGCCCCATCCTTTGGTGCGCCAGGCGGTCACACAGGGCAACCCGGTCCATGAAGACATGATGGAAGGAGCCGACCTGTTCTTACAGGACAAAACCGCATGTTACGCAGCGGTGGCAGCCAACGGGGCCGGGGATATCTTTTATGCCGCAGCAGGAGACCTGCACCCCACCTTTGACCAGGGTTGCGCGGCTCTGGACCGGGCCTGCTGTGTTGCAGTTCCACAAAAAGCAGATTTTGCCCTGGTGTCTGCCGGCGGATTCCGTACCGACGGCCAGCTGTATCAGGCCACCAAGGCCCTGTTCAACACTGTGGGCGTGGTCAAAGACGGGGGAACCATCTTGTTTGCGGCCGGGTGTGACCAGGGCGTGGGCAATCCTGATTTTGCAAAGGCCCTGGAGACATACCGCACCTGCCCGGAAGCCCTGGGAAAGGCCCTGACCCGATCTTTTCACATGTCCTCCTATGTGGCATACCGGCTCATGGACCTGCTGAACCGGTTTGCCATCTTTCTGGTGTCGGATCTGCCCGATGATCTGGTCCGGAACCTGGGGTTCACCCCGGTCACCGATATCCAGGCCTGGACTGCAGCATTGACCGGACAAGGATATGTGATCCCTTTCGGAGAAAACATCCTCCCCGGGGTAACCCCCCTGTAAAACCTTATTAGAGAGGGCATCATGGATGAGCAGATCATATCCCGGAACATCAAAACCCTGCGCAGCCGCAAAAAACTCACCCTGGATGAACTGGCCCGCCGCACCGGCCTGACCAAGGGGTATCTTTCCAAGGTGGAGCGGTCCAAAAAAGCCCCGCCCTACTCCACCCTCACCCGCATCGCCGGGGCTTTAGATGTGGCGGTCACCGCCATTTTGTCCCAGACCGTTGCCCCGCCCGAAGATGTCCGCCTGTTTGTTTCAAAAGCCCGGGACCGCACCATCATCGAAGAAACCCCCCAGTTTGCCGGCTATGACTACGAGGTCCTGGCCGGGGGCAAACCCGGCAAAAACATGGAGCCCTTCATCATCCACGCCCCCTTCGAGATTCACAAAATGTACACCCACGAAGGCGAAGAATGCATGTACATCCTGGACGGACAGCTGGAGTTCTTCTACGGGGACCAGACCCTGATCCTGAACCCCGGCGACAATGTCTACTTTGACTCCAACGTCCCCCATGCCGGCAAAAGCCTGGGAAAGAAAAAAACCCGCCTCCTGGTGGTCATCTACTTTTACAAGCGCAACCAGGTGTAACAGGTGGATGCCGCCCTTTGGGCCAATCAAGAGAAAAGATCTCGTCAAATATTTCGCTAGGTTGGGATTTGAGGGTCCTTACTCGGGCGGGAAACATCATTTCATGGTCAAGGGGTTGTAAAAGAGGCTGGAAGAAACCGCCAGACATCCGGATTAAATGAAAAAATATCGGTGGTGCAACCTGTCATACGCTTCCTCATCGTTTTGGGATTCCTATTCATTATTTAATTGCCTGTCCCGTCCGCTCGGCAGATTCGCATAATTTGTTGAGCTTTTGCAGAATACATGATAGGCAAGTTATGATTTAATTGAAAAACTCTATGATTAAGGATACCAGGCTTCATGAGAACTTGCCGTATCAGGGCAACAACCTTTGCTGAAAAGAAAACGAACAGGGCCAAAAAATGATCAACACAAAATTTCCAGAAAATTTTGAGGAAATGGTAAAGAGCTGCCGTTTCCCATTATTGGAATACAAGACTTTCGCAACAGCAAAAACAACAAAAAAGCGGGACGGTTGATCATGATTCGTTCCGCACTGATTGGACTGGATTTTGACAAATGAAAATCACTTTTGATCAATCCTTTAGGGAGGGATGAAAAATGAAGGTGAAATATTTTTCCGACACAGATACAGAGCTCATAGAATTCACAGACAAGGCAGTCCATGAGACAAAAGAAATCGGTTATCATTTTTTTGGATTTTGGTCGAATAGCATCCAAAATCAAATGATAAACGGAACAACACAATAATTTGTTCACGGTGGCTGCACCGCGATTAGACAGCTCACAGGAGATATGAATTGATCAAATGAGCATTTCAACTATTACTTCATATTGGCTCGGCCTGCTCGTCTACATCGAGGGTGACACTGAAGCTAAGCTGATCATCCGGCGCAATGACGGTTTTGAATCGTTGGTGCCTGTGAAGCACTTTTTCCGCGGGGAATCGGACTTCAGTCCCATTGATTTGGCGGCAGACGAAAACAAAAGGGGCTTTCCCGAACCAGGACATTTTGTTAAAGCTACTGTACATGGGTATTCAAAATGCCAGTAGGAAATGGACCATGCCGATTCAAAACTGTTCGCTGAGAATCTCACAGCTGGCAATTTTTTTTGAGGGCCGGCTGGACGCTGGACAATGAACTGAAAATATGATAGGAATTTATGAAAACATTGTTCCAGGAATCCGCTCCAGCAAAAAGCCAACTCTTCCGACGTGGCAAATTGAAAGCCCATTCTGGGCTGGCTTT